>JBOHQX010000059.1:0-26957 GCA_050732395.1 bacterium | reverse complement strand
AACGCGCCGCCATGATTTACACCTTGGTGGCCACGGCCAAGCTACATCACGTTGAACCTTACGAATATCTCAAAGACCTTCTCAGCCGCATTCCAGACTACCCTCACCACAAGGTCGCCGACCTTCTCCCGCAAAACTGGACCCCAAAAAAGCCTTGAGGTTAGGCATTTTTTCGCCTACTCTCAAGATGGGATCACCGAATGGATACCCTGACTCGTCAAACTGGGTGAGGCATTCGTTTCCGAAATGGCTCTGTAATAACGATCCAAAATTCCCAGTGGCTTTAAATAAAAATCAACTCCCGCTTGAAAGTTCATTGAAGCGTTAGGATGCACTTCATCCCAACGCAGGTAATCAAACCTGAATTTCCTCTTTTCCTCTGGTGCAAGAAATATTATATCCATTATTTCACCACCGCTGTGATTTTTGATTGGTAAGGATACAACTAGTCCTGATATTATTTGTACACTTGGAAGTTTTCTCCTGACCGGCAGAGCATATCCGATCTGAATTGGGATTTCGATATTCGAAATATCAATTCTAATGTCTCCAATTACGACATCCGAATCTAAAGAGTTAAATCCTGACGGCCATGTTTTGTTTTCCAGTGTTACTCTTTTTCTTGCATAACTTACTTCAAAGCCGCAAAAATCCTTAAACGACCGAATCGAATAGCAGCCCTTGCCAAAACCAAAAGTCAATCACCGAGACAAATTGATTCTGCTAGACATAACTGTCAGCGCATGTTTTCTAAAAATCGACTCCGCCTGATAGAGAAAGCCTATCGATTTTATCAAATAGTGTCAAACTGATAATACCTTCAGTTTTGTTAAAGGCTCTGAAATAATTTAGAGATAGATGAAAGTTTCTCCAATGTAGTTTTGCTCCGACGATCATACTTGTTTTAAGATTCATACCCCTCTCAATGAAAGGTAATCCTTCCCCTGGATCAGCATCATAATGATAGTAGTCAAAATCATAACCAGCAATTTCTTCCGGATCTAAATAAATAATTTTTGAACCAGTTTCTTTTGTGCCATTGCCGACTGGTATTGATAGGGATGGTCCAACAAAGAATTCTAAACTCACTATCTTCTTAGCTTTCAAAAGGTATCCAAGGTACAATGAAAGATCAAAATAGCTTAAAGAAACCTCAAAACCTCCGTTTACGACACCTGAATACGGTGGAAAAAAACTTGTTGGCCATGTTTTATCCTCAAGCAAAATTCTTTCTCGAGCATAACCTAATTCAAAGCCCCAAAAGCCGTCAAAGTCCTGAATTGGGTTATGTTTTTTACCAAAACCCAAGGTCAGCCCTGGCTCACTTTTTCCTCCTTCCGTTCGAAAGGAAGAATAATTAACGCCCAGCTTCAGGTATTTCGAGGGCTGCGCAAATAGTGAAAGCGGCATGAGTATGGTTGATACGAACAACCAAAGAAGTGGCTTTTTCACTTTATTGCTCCTTTCAGTGTCCATTTGAAAATCCGATTAAGTTCCGAAAGTGCTGGCCGAATACAATTGGTCTTGAAATTGGCACTTAAGGAATAATCCTGCCATTTATGATAGCCGACGATAAAAGAGAATACTCTTTATTTTCCGCCGCAACTTATGTTACGTCGCGATTATAACTGCTGCTTCCCGAAGTACCTGCAAAAATTGCAGCGATTTTGAAGCTCACAAACAATGATTAACACAATAGCCCTGCCGGCTATGAAACAGCTGAGAAGAGAAGAGCTGAGAGGAGAAGAGAAGAGCTGAGAAGAGAAGAGAAGAGAAGATGCGCTCTATTCCATCTTCCTTGGCGGCGGATTTGCTCCCAATTATCAGACTGGGCGGATGATAATGATTAAGATATTTATTGTCAAGTGCTATTTAAAGAATTCAATAGAAATCTGCCCGCGCCGGCGCCCTGGAAGACGATATTGCTGTCGTTCGGAGGTAATTCAATGCTGCTTGATAGAAAATACGTCCCGGTTGAAAAGTAGATGTCGGGGTCAGGATTATTCCCCCACCTTTGCGGTTGAAGCCTTATCTTCTCCGTTTCGAGAATTGCACCTTTCAACGAAACAGAGACAGCATGTACCAACGTTTTACTGCCATGGATATTTACGATATTCTCCAACGCTGGCATCGCGGCTATGGCCTTCGGCAGATCAGTCGCGCGCTTCGGCCACAAGCAAACATTGGAAGGCTTCGATTTCAATCTCGCGCCTAGCCTCAACGCCACCTTGATTCGCGATCTGGCGACCACGACCTTTATCACACATGGAGAAGGCGTGATTTTAACCGGTCCGCCGGGAACCGGCAAAACGCACTTGGCCAAAGCGCTCGGACATTGTGCCTGCCGCCGTGGCTAGCCCGTGCGCTTTCACAAATTCCATGATCTCTTTACTGCGCTCACGCGTGCCGATCTCGCCGGCGAGTTGGATTCACTTTTGAATACTCTCGTTAAGTGTGATCTGTTGATCTTAGACGATTTTGCTTTTCGTAAAATCGATCAAACCAGCAGCTAGTATCTCTACACCATCGTCGATGGTCGCTACGGCAGCCGCTCCATTATCTTCACGAGTAACCGCGCACTCGGCGACTGGCTCGCCATTTATCCCGCTCCCGTCATTGGCGGTGCGATGTTAGATCGGCTGACGCATCAAGCGCATCAAATCCAACTCAATCGTGAATCCGTGAGAAAATCGTGCGTGCTCTTGGTTTCGCGCACGAGGTAGAGCGTCTCGCTCGCGTGTTTGACGATCGCCCAGTCGGGATTGTATTTGCCCACCGGCGTTTCGACTTCAAACCAATTCGGGAGTTTGACAAAGAGCCGAATATCTTCACGCTCGTCCAGCCGCCGCGCAAATGCCCGTTCGATTTCCGATTCATACACGACATGCTCATAAACCGATTTGTTGACTTGTAGCGAATTGAGATAGTCGATTATTTCCTCATTCTTGAACAGCATCATCTCCCATTCTGCTTCCGGACCGGCGCCGATGATGCGCTCGTACTTGATGCCATCCACCAGCAAACGATGCAGCTCGTGCCTGAGAATCGCGGCCACGGCGTCCATGAACCGTTGCGGGTTGTGAAAAATTTCACTGAGCCGACCGGACTCCTTCAGTATCCGCACGATGGTCGAGCGCGTCAACTCGGTTTCATTCTGCAAATAAGCCAGCAGATCGGGAAGCGGGCGACTACCGTAGAACGCCCGCTCGTCTGCCTCGCTTATCGCTGCGGTGGTGACGCCTCCCTTCGTCACCCCGACCTGCCCGGCGCTGACGCGAATTTTGGGGATTTCGATTCTTTCCATCTGCCGCAGGGCATCGACGGCGCGCTGCACCAGTTTCTCGGTTTCAAATTCCACGCGGTAGGTGATCTTGGGCTTGATTTTGTTCCACAGCGTTTCGAACTCGGCGCTGAGCAGCACTTCTTTGCGCAGACGATTCGGGCGCTCGTCGCGGTCTTTGCGAATGTGCCGCTCGATTTGATACGACGCCAAAAGATCGATGACTGCCGGCTGCAGGTCACGGTGCGCCTCCGGCAATTCAATCTTGAAATCTTTCCGCTTGGGATCAAAGGCAGGTTGGATGCGGCCTTCAGCGTCGAGTATGCCCTGTCTCTCCAGCACCTCGCGAATCTTCTCTGCAGCTTCACGGCCGATGGCGCGCTCTTCGCCGTCCACCACGCGTGCAAGCCTGGCCAGCGCCGTGATCGGCACTTTGCCAAACGTGACGCCGCAATCTTCTTCATATTCGGTTTGCAAAGTGCGGGCAAAATCTTCGTAGCTCTCGTTGGCCATGACGTAGAGCTTGTTCACCGACTCGTCGAAAACGCGCCGGCCGCTTTGATCGACCGGCAGCCGCAAGCCGCGGCCGATCTCCTGGCGCTTTTTCAGCGCGCTGCGCGTTTCATTGAGCGTGCAAATTTGAAAAACATTCGGATTGTCCCAGCCCTCGCGTAGCGCCGCCTGCACAAACTCGATGGGCTGGCGCCCGGAAAGCCGGTCGCTCTCTTTGTAAATGACGTTGCTCTTTTGCTCTTCCTCGGTGCCGGAGAAATTTTTGCGGAAGGCATCGATGTTGATCACCAAGATTTGCAGCGTATTGCTCACCGCAAACTGGCGGAGCTTATTCACCTTCTTCGCGTCATAAACAAAATGCTCGAACGCCAGATTGTTGTAGAGCGCACGGAAATGCTCACGGGTAATGTCGATATTCTTCAGCACGCCTTCGCGAATCGCCACGCTCGGCACGACGATGATAAATTTCTGAAAGCCGTAGCGACGCGACAGCTCAAATATGGTGCGCAAATAAACATAAGTCTTGCCGGTGCCGGTTTCCATCTCCACCGAAAAATGCGGGCAACGCCGCGGCGCATTCATCGCCGCGTCAAACAACTCCCACGCCTCCAGCGCGTCCGCGGTTAGCAAGCCTGTCGAGCCATCGATGTCGTGGCGCGTTTGTATGCCGCGCGCGTTGGCGAGCAATTTTTCTTCCGCCAGCAACAGCCGGTTGCCCACGCCCAGCTCGGTGCGCGATTGCCCGCTGAACAAGCCTGCATCGCCGGTTTGATAAATGACGCTGAATTCCGGCTTCTCCAGCGGCTGGCCGTCGAAGAGGTCACCTACTGCAGCCACGGCTTCGAGTTGATGGGGTTGGTTGGGGTCGAATTGGAGTTTCATGAGTGAAAGAAAAATTAGCCTCTTTCGAGTCAACTCTTTACAGGAAAAGCAAAAAAATCTCACGCAAAGACGCCGAGCCGCAAAGAACACGCAAAGGCTACGTTCGTGGGGTTTTCTTTGCGATAACTTTGCGTCTTCGCGTCTTTGCGTGAGCTTTTATCTTTTTGGTTTCCGACTCATCATAAAACCTTGATCATTTGATAATAACTGGTCAAATAGTTTTTGCCATGCAGTACTCCGGATTTTCCGGATAACTGCATCCTGGGTGCCCATAAAAGACTCCTGCTAACCATACGTTGCTTCACTTCTTCTTCGGCAATTTCCTGTTTTTACGCCCGCCCGCAAGTTTTTTGATTTTCGCTACCGCCTCCTCAAAATCTTTTTCCACCGGCGAAGGCTCGTTCGCTTTCAATGCGTGAAACTTGTCAAATTCCGCCTCGGCTTTTTGCAACGCCTGCTCGTGTGAGATGCGCCCGGCATGCGTCAAAATATCACGCTCAGAAAGCTTGAGAAAGTCATCGAGCTTAGCGATCCAATCAGCCATGTGCACCACCCGGCGGTTGAGCGCTTGCAGCTCCGCGAAATCCAAATAAGCAGAGACAATCAGATTCAATGCTTCCAGCTCGTTCGGCGTCAAATAATTCTTCGCAATCGCCACCTCGTCGCGGCGAATGCGGTCACCGCTCCAGTTGGTGATGCCCATATTCGGCTTGCTTGCGTCGGCCCGGCTATGAACCACTTCCGCTGCGGTCTGACCGTGTACGGCCCAATGCATCTTGTTTTGCACGCTGGCAAAAAACTGTTTCGTCGCTTCGGCGCGAGGATCGTAATCCACGCTGGTCGCGTAGATTTCCAAAATTTTTTTATAGAAGACCTTTTCCGACGAACGAACGTCACGGATGCGTGCAAGCAACTCGTCGAAATAACCTCCGCCGCCGACTTGCTTGAGCCGGTCGTCGTCCAGCGTGAAGCCCTTTACAATGTATTCGCGCAAACGCTGTGTCGCCCAAATGCGAAACTGGGTGCCGCGGAGCGACTTCACACGATAGCCGACAGAGATGATGACGTCGAGATTGTAATGTCGGGTTTGATAATTCTTGCCATCGCTGGCAGTTGTCAAGAAATCCTTGACAACTGCGTCTTCGCGCAATTCGCCTTCAGAAAAAACGTTTTTGATGTGCAGACTGACGTTTTGTTTCGTCGTCTGAAACAGCTCGGCCAATTGATTCTGCGACAGCCACACGGTTTCGCGATCCAGCCGCACTTGCAGCTTCGTCCTGCCGTCGTCAGTCTGATACAGAATCAATTGTGATGAGCCGGGCTCTTCTCGAAATATGAGTTTCATGAAAACCTCGATAAATCTCGTAGCCTCTGCCCATTGGGGGCGGCGATCAATGCAAAGAAAATTTGTTCTCACAACAGTGCCCCACAAGGGGGCAGGACTACAAGGTGAAATTACACCGTCTTGAAACTCGTCACGCCTTTGGTTTTGAAAATCTGCACGGCGTTGGCTTTGAGCTGGTCGTTGCCGCTAAAGCCTTCGTCGAGGCAAACGACGCGCTCGGGTTTGCGCTCGGCCATGGCGCGGATCAGCTCCAGCGTCAGCTCCCGTTCGAGGCAAATGAAAAACAAGCCGCTCGCAGCGCTGTAAACTTTCTTGCCCGCCAGCGTGAGCGTTTCCACCGGCGTGGTCGGTGCATAGCCGCTTTTGAGCAGGATTTCGTACAGAATGTCATCATTCGTTCTGCGCTCACGAATGTGATCGACGTGCAACTCGAGCTGCTCTTGCAGCGCCGTCGTGTTGCCGGTTTCGACATTCGCTTTCCAGGTTTTGAAATTGGATTCCGCCAGCTTGAAGACTTTGAAGCCGAGATCATTCTCACGCGGAGACGCAGAGTCGCTGAGATTGAGTTCCGGCGTTTTCTCTGCGTCTCTGCGCGAGTTTTGAATCACTCGGCGCACGCGCTCTTTGGTGATGTCGGCGATGGTGAGGAAATCTTTGCGGCCAGTCGGTTCAGGCAATTGCACGAGGATGAATTTGCGGTTGCCGCCGTCTTGGTTGTTTAGATCGAGAACAGCATGCCCAGTTGTGCCGGAACCAGCGAAGAAATCCAAAACAATATCGTCGCTAGCTTTATTCGCTGCAAGCTCGATCAGCCTGTAAATAAGCTGAGATGGCTTTGGAAATCCAAATATTTGGGCGTCACTAAATATCTCTAATATCTCATTTGTGCCGTGCTGGGTGTATACGTCGTCAATTACTGAAAAGAACTTGCTTTGTCTTGTCTCACCATCTTCTTTTAGATATTGCTCGGTATATACACTCCATTGGCCCTTCTTATCCTTGATAAACTCGAGCTCACCATCTTTCAAAGCTTTTGCTACCCTCTCCCTGCTCCATCGCCATTGTCTCTTTGGCATCACCTGAGAACCATCAGGTGTCGGGATCGGAAAAATCAAATTTTTTCGCTCTTCAAAACTTTTCATAGATTCTAGTGGATGTGTTCGATATGGCCCGCGCTGTTCATAGTTTTCATCTTTGTGTTTATAGTAGCGCTCAATTGATTCATCGGAAAGCGGGACGAACAACTCCCCAATACTTTCCTTACTTCTTGCATACATTAGAATATACTCATGGACGGCTACAAGGTGTTTTTCCTTCGCACCACCTCCATAGCGTTTTTTCCAAACAATGTTGTCCACGAAATTTTCTTCGCCGAACACCTCATTCATTAAACATCTTAGGTTTTGTATTTCGTTATCATCGATAGACACGAAAACCACTCCATCATCCCTCAACAAATTTCTCGCCAAATACAGCCTCGGATACATCATATTCAGCCACTTGGAATGAAAGCGGCCGTCGGCTTCAGTGTTGGTGCTGAACTTGCGGCCTTCGGTATCCACTTGGCCGGTGTATTCGAGATAGGTTTGCAGGCTTTCGGTGTAATTGTCGGGGTAAATGAAATCGTTGCCGGTGTTGTAAGGCGGGTCAATGTAAATCATCTTCACCTTGCCGAGATCGACTTCTGCAAAAGCTTGAGCACCTCCAAATTGTCGCCTTCGATAATGAGATTCTCCGTCGCCTCAAAATTCACGCTCTCCTCGCGGCACGGCAACAGCGTGCCCAAGCTCGGCGCTTGAATGGTCTTGAAGCAATCCGCCTTGCCCGGCCAATTCATGCCGTAGCGTTCCTTGCCCACGTCCACGGTTTCGCCAAGCACTAGCTTCAAACGCTCAAAATCAACCTTCCCGCCCTCGGTGCGAATTTCAGGAAAGAGACGGAGGAGTTCCTGCTTTTTATCATCGGCAAGATCGTGCGAACGTAGGTCGAGTTTTTCGGGTTCCACAGCAAAGGCTCCTATCCAAAATTTAATGTAGCGATTTCGCAGTTCCTTAGCGGAGACGAATACAACAGCACGGGCATCGCCCGGTGCACAAAGGCAAACCGTCATGATCGTCCAGCCCTATCGGGCGGAACATGTGCCGGTGTATCAACCCGAGCATATTTCGCCCCGAAGATAATGCCATATGGCACAAACAAAGGGGCCGAATAAAAAAGTAATGACCTTATCAATATCTTCAAACAACCCGCCAGCGCAGCGTGAACAGCGTCGCGCTTTCGGTACGCTGTTCCATGCGGCGGCTGACTTCATCGAGCACCGCGTCTTTTTGGTGCTCGATATCACGAGAAGAGAGATCATACGCTTTCCACGCTTCGGTGCGCTTGGCTTCAAGCTGGCGCAAAGCGCGCTGGCGCTCAAGTTTTTCCGGCAAATTCGGCGCGAGACGCGCGGCTTTTTTGGTTTCTTTGATTTCTTGATCGATCGCATCAAGCTCGGCCTTCAGCGCGGCACGGCGATCTTCGGCCCAATGGTCGAGCTTGTCGATCTCGGTCTCAAACCATTTGCTGTCACGGTGCAGAATTTCTTCCAACAATTGTTTCGTGCGACATGACGCGGCATTTTGCAGAACGGTTTGCACATTTTCGGCCGGCGCCAATCTGCCGTTTTCAATGCCGGAGAGATCGAAGAGCCGGCGGCACTGGGCTTCATCAACGACGTCGCCTTCATCCGTGATCGCCGCAAAGAGAAGGTGATCTTCAGTCTCCAATGCGGTCACCGTCAAGCGGGTGCAGACGAGCCAGCCGCTTTTGTCCACCAACGGCTCGAGAATCGCGATATTCTTGCCGGAGTTGCGATATTGAAATATAACTTCGCTCGGCGCAGTTGTCAAAGCCTTGCCCTGCTCCAACAAGCGCTGCGCCAACGGATGGCCGATCCGAAAAGTGTTGGCGTCTTCCACGGCCTTGCCCATGCGATAGGGCCCGGGATGAATTGTCTCGCCAGGAAAGGGATTACGCTCCAGCATGAAGCTGTGCTCCTGCTCTTCAAAGCGCGCATACGAATCGAGCAAATAGCGCGTCAGCCGCCAAAGCCGCTCTTCAAAACGGTCAAGATAATCCCGGCTCTGAATACGGACCTTTTCGATGACTTCCTGGTCAAAATTATTGAGCAGCTTTTCGCGCGCCTCGCGCTGCCCGGCAACGATCTCCGTTTCGAGATCCCGCTGCAGTTGATCGAACTCGAATTGAATCTGTTCCGGCGTGCGGCATTTCTGATAAATCGCGGCGATGCGCTTCTCAAAATCCACGCCGGACTCGACCGCGCCCAGCACCTCGTCGCTCGCGCCAAATACACCGCTGAAGAGCCGGAGCTTTTCGTCCAGAAGCTGATAAACGCGCTGATCTGCGGCATTGTTTTTGTTGAGAAAATTCACCACGACAACATCGAACTTCTGGCCGTAACGATGACAGCGCCCGATGCGTTGCTCGATACGCTGGGGATTCCACGGCAGATCGTAGTTCACCACGAGGTTGCAGAATTGCAGATTGATGCCTTCGGCAGCGGCCTCGGTGGCAATCATGATGGCCGCTTCGTCGCGGAAATATTCAACGAGCGCGGCGCGCATATCGGCGCTGGGCGAGCCAGTGACGCGATCGGTGCCGGCATTTTTCTTCAGCCACCGCCGGTAAACTTCTTTGGATTTGGGATCGTTATTCGCGCCGTTAAAGAGCACGATTTTGCCCGCGAATTCGGTTTGCTCTAAAATGCGAAAAAGATATTCCTGCGTGCGGCGGGATTCGGTGAAAATCATGGCTTTTTGCTGCAGCGTGGCAACGTTTTCATTCATCTGCGCCTTCGTCGCTGCTGCAAAACCACGACGCAATGCTTTCAACAAAACTTCGCCTTTGGAATTTTTGGCTATCGACTTGGCGAGAGCGTGAAACTGCCGCAGCCGGACAATTTCCTGGTGATATTCCGCGAGTAGCTCCGGCGACAACGGCGGGCGCTTGGGCTGTGGTTCTGTTTCTTCTTCATCGCCCCATTCTTCTGCCAGCTCATCTGCCTCTTCCCAATTTTCCGATAACTCTTCAGGCAGCTCTTCCACGGATTCGTTTTGTGCTGTTGCTTCTTCAAGCTTGCGCGCAAGGTTCTCCAGCGTGCTGGAAATAGCGAAGGTGGACGAGGCCAGTAGTTTTCGGAGGATGAGCGTCATGAGCTGGCGCTGACTCGCGGGCAGGGCGTAGAGTTTGGGTTCCTGCAAATAATCCGAGACCAAATCGTAAAGCTGTTGCTCCTCTTCAGTTGGGATAAACTCTTGCACGAGCGCGTGGCGATTGGTGAACTTCACGTACTCCAACACCTGTTTACGCAACGTGCGCTTGCAGAGAGGCTGGAGACGCTCTTTCAGTTCATCGAAGTTCTCTCCACCTCCCAACCGCGCGAAACGCGCGCGAAAGCTTTTGAAATCGCCAAAAGCATAATCATCGATGATGCTCACCAAGCCGTACAACTCCAACAGCGAATTTTGCAACGGTGTGGCGGTCAATAGCACTTTATGAAAAGGCGCGACGGCATTCTTGATGGCATTGGCGATTTTGCTGGTAGGCTTGTACACATTGCGCAGCCGGTGCGCTTCGTCGATGACGATCAAATCCCAAGTCGTTTGGCGAACGTAAGGCTCCTTGGCGCGTGCGAAATGATAGGAACAGATGATGACGCGGTCTTGCAGAAAAGGATTGAGAGTTCCGGCATGGATGGCATCATTAAAATTCTTTGCCTCTAAAATGATTGAAGGCAAATGCAGTTTGTCGGCCAACTCCTGGCTCCATTGCTTGCGCAAGTTAGCCGGCACGATAACGAGCAGGCGCCGTTTGCGCTCCGCCCATTTTTGCGAGAGCAAAAGTCCAGCTTCGATCGTCTTGCCGAGACCGACTTCATCCGCCAAAATCGCGCCCTTGGAAAACGGATTGCGAAAGGCAAACAGCGCGGCCTCGATCTGGTGCGGATTGAGATCGACCTGCGCGTCCGCAAGCGCCGTGGCCAGTTTTTCCACGCTGTCGGAGACGTGATGCCGAGTAAGCTCGTGAGCTATGTATTTAACGTGAAACGCCGTGACGTTCATCCGATGATTGCCATGAATAGAACAGAGGGCTTGCGCACAGGGCTCTTTAATTAAAAATGCGATTGTAAGTGGCCGGCTCGCCTGGCAAGCAAAGTACGGAGACCAGGATATTGCGAAATTGCAACAATCTTGCCTCCCAGTATTTCACAAGTGGGGTGTGATTGCACGCGTGGCAAGATAAAAACTAACTCTTCCTTTATCAACAGAATTTTCCTCCTGCTTCTGTGCAAGCAAGAATACAGAATATCGGCACAAACTGTGTGGCTGAGAGCAAGGTGTGGGATGAAATCACGCTGGTGTTTGAATTTGGCGAGAGGCATGCACTTCTGCTATGCAGCAGGAATATGGCCGGAGCCATTATGCAACGTTTGCGAAAAGATTGACGGGTGGGTGAATGGCCAAGCAAAAACGCAACGAATAGGAACGGCTCTCGATCTTCCCGCTCCTGTTCAAGGTATTTCAGATGGTCATGAGGACGAGCAAGATCGCGCCAAGCATCAAGCCGCCCGGCGCTGGATTGCGGCGGTCAACAATTGGGGACAGTTGGGGAACTGGGACTTTCACGTGTGTCGCGATGCGCAACTGTTGGCGCGGGAGTTGGCTGCGCTTTGCGAAAACACAGTTTGTTAAGATTAGAATTTGTGCTATATTCAATGTTAGAAAATTTTCGCTCCTGATTCAACCTTGAAAGAGACAGATCATGATGGCCCAATCCAAACTCATCACCAGCGACAGGGAAATTTTGGGTGGGATTCCCGTCTTTACAGGCACCAGAGTACCAGTTAAGACACTCTTTGAATATCTTGAGCACGGCCACCCGCTTACTGTGTTTCTAGAGGATTTCCCAACCGTCATGCACGAACAAGCATTGGCTTTGTTGGAGTTGATGAAAGAGAAACTGCTGGAACAAACAACAGATGAAAGTGTTGCTTGACGAGTGTTTGCCCAGACGGCTAAGACGCGAGCTGCCAGGCCACGAGGTTACGACGGTGCAAGAAATGGGATGGGCGGGTATCAGGAATGGGGCTTTGATGAGCTTGATACAAGCCGACGATTTCGAAATATTTGTGACGATCGATGGGAATTTAGAGTATCAACAAAACTTGCACGCGATAAATTTTGCCATCGTTGTATTGAGAGCTCCGGATAATACTTTCGATACATTACGTCTGCTCATGCCAGCGTTGCTAAGGGCGCTGCAAACGATTAAAATAGCCGAAATCGTTCACGTCACTGCTTGAAGCAGAGTGAGGTTTGACAATTCGTGAAAACGACTGAGTTGTTGCGTCTAGATTTTGGTGTGAATGTTTTCGCTATTTTCCCGCCCCATCCGGAACCGTCAACGTACTAAAATCCAAGACCCGTCGCAGCTTGCCATAACGCAGCTCGAGCTTGCGACTGTTTTTTTCGGCGTGCATGAATGGCCCTTCGAATAGCGGCCAATTCTCATAATCAACTGCGACGCCATTCACGCGCGGCGGTTCATCATACGCGAATTCCATTTGCGCGCCGCGCAAAGAAGTGAAGCGCACGCTGGGCTTGGGTTTGGTGGAAGCGGAAAGCGGCAAAGCCTTCACCGCTTTTTCGAACGCCTCGAAAGAAGCGTATTCCGCGACCGGTGCAATTTGCACGACCCCACCATTTTTGAGCTGCTTGCTCAACAGTCGCCAATCACCGTCTTCATCCTCTTGCCATTCGTATTTGGCGAGTGGATAATACGCAATGAATGCCTCGCCGCCTTGCGCAAAAATCCATCCAGAAGCGTCTTCTTGGCGGCGGGAAAGATCCTTCGAGAAAAAGCCGCCGATATGCGGAGAGCGCGTGCCCGGCGGAATGTCGAAGAGCGTGATCAGCGCGTCTTCGTGTTGAAAGACTTGTTCGTAAGGCGAGCCACCGGTCCACTTGTCCCATGAATCATAGGTCGTTTTGGAACGCACGACCAGCTCGGTAATCGGCCCCAATTGCTCGGCGAAATACATCCCTAATTCGACCGGAGAGGAATAGGGATGAATCGTGAAAAAAGTATTGTGCTTGCCTCGTGCATCATTCACCGACCAGGTGAGGTCCCAAGTGTGTTGCTGAATCGGCTGCAGCAATCCGCCCTGGCTCGAACCGAGCGCATATTCTTTGCGCATGTACGAATATTTGTAAACCGGCGCGTTTTTCACCTCGCTGAAGCGAATGCGATGGCGAGTACGTTTGCGTTCTTTGTGAACGTAAGGCCTCGAACGATCGGTGCCGATCTGATGAATGATTTCCGTAGGCTCGTATCCGCTCATGGCGAGAATCGCGGCTTCGCCGCTGGGATAAAAGAAAGTATTTCCCCATAAAAGCCACGCGAAAGCCGTTGAACCCACGCGCCATTGCTCTTTCACTTGCTTGGGATAGGTGCGGCTGTGCGCGCCGGTGTAAAGTCCATCGAGATTGTCGACGGCAAAATCCGCGATAATCCATTCCAGCATCATGGCCGCGCGTTGTTTCATCTCCGGCTCCTCGGCCCAGGCATAAAGCTGGGCCATGGGCACGATGAATACACCGAGATAATCCGGCGAGTCGTATTCGCCCTGGCCGATGGTGGCGGTGATGTCCATCCATTGAATCAAATACTCCCGCGCTTCCGCAAACGTTTCTTGCGAGCTGCGGCCGTTGAACCAGCGTTCGCCCGGTTCGTCCGGATACATCTGGGTGATGAGATAGAGCGCGGTGTAATACATGGCCCAGTGATTCTCGGTGTCGCCGCGATAAGGATGATACGTGCGCCACATTTCGCGCATGCGCCATCGATATTCTGCCGGCAGCTTGTCTCTGCCGGCATAGGTCACGGTGATGAAGGGATACATCCAAAACATGTCACCGGAGGGTTTTTGCATGAGCGTATCGAGACGCGCCAGCACCCAGGGCATTTCCTCGTCGCGGTGCAGGCGCGCGGCGATTTCAATGTAGCCGCCACGGGTCAGATCACTCGCGGGCGTGGCTTGCGCGTAATAGCGCAACAACGAATCGGCGCGGCCTTGGTAGGCCTGCAATTGGTCTGCGCGACTCATGCGTTGCTGGCTGAAAGCCGAGGTCGGAATTGCCATGGCAAAGAGAATGGCAGCGAGAAAGAGTATTGTGTTCAAGGCAGGATTAGAATTCAATCTCATGAGAGGCGTTTAGAGTATTACTTCGACAGCGTTAAGATAATGCAGCACCCCCTCAACATGTCATGCCGTAGGCATCTTCCCAAGTGCTGGAATAATGCCTCCTGATCTGAAATTGTGCCCAATGCATGGGAAGATTCTTTCAGAATGACAGTGGTGGCTTATGTGCGCCCAAGTGAAAACGCTTTAATCCGACGGTGTGATTTTTTAAACTCCGGTTCATTTATCTTGGCCTATCATGCCGTGCATGAACACCATATCAAACACCATCGCGCCGTGCATACCCCCGTCCTGCCACGTACTGCCAAAGTCATCAGAAAAAAACACTCCTTCTTCAAAGGTTGCGACCCACAATCTTCCTGCTTGATTCGCATCAAACACGGTTTCATACAAATTGCGCACCGGCAACCCGGTGTTTCTCTGTTGCCATGACTTGCCGCCATCAATACTAACAAACATCCCTGCGCCCCAACTGGCTGCTGACATGTATTTGGGTTCGAACGGATCAATGGCAACGGCATAGATTGCGGCCCTGGCAATGTCGCCTTTGCTCATTTGCCAGGTTTTGCCGCCGTCATTTGAAAGCAATATGCCTCGATCCTGCGTTGCGGCGAGCCAGATCGAGGGCGAAGCGAGACTTTGATCGAGATCGAGAATCGTCACCTCTTTGGGGCCTGCGTGAGACCAGCTTGCTGCGCCGTCAGTCGAGAGATAAACTCCGCCTTCGGTTCCAATGAGCACCCGGCCGGCTTGCGTGCGATCTACTTTAAGCGCCTGCGTATATTTTTTCTCAATGCCTGCATTCGACTCCGTCCACGTTTCACCGTGATCTGAGGTGCGCCACACGCCATAGGCCGTGGCGAGATAAACGTGTTGCGATACACTGGGATCCACCGCGACGTCCTGTGCTTCCGTCACGCGCCAATCCGTGGTCATGCGCCAGGACTTGCCACCGTCGAGCGTGCGCGCAGCGCCGTTACCACACGCGAGAAATATGATGTCGGGATTTTGAGGATCATAGGCGATTGCGCTCACGCGTGGAATATTCCAGCCCAAGTGCGTCCAAGCCCGGTCGCCGTCAAAGCGATGCAAGCCGCTGGCCGCAAGCTTAGAGCCCACGACGTAGCCTTTGGATTTTGCCAGACCGGCATAAAGCTGCGGTTGAGTTTGCGCCATGGCGGGAAACAAGGGAATGATGAGAAGCAATCCCAAATCCTGAACAGGCGTCCGTTTTTGTATTCGCTTTCTCATGATAATTTGCATGGCAACTGCGCTCTATCAACTTTTTATTTGTCCACCCCAATTCTGTCATTCAGAAAGAATCTTGGTTGAATTCACCACAGTGGCCATGCGTCACAAGATTCTTTCAGAATGACAGAGGTAGATATTGAATCTCCACCTCTGCACGCTTTGCCACCCTACCCGTGCTGTCAACATACGAGCTATTCTCGATCTTATGATTCTCGAACGGCACGGATTTGCCATTCCAGCGCACGGCTCTAGCTTGACTTTTTTCCGGCAATAAAGCGTGCAAGTCGACTTTCGTCTGCGGCGCTTCAAAGTGCAGCCGTAAGAGCTGTACGGCGCGATCGTGTTGATACCGGTATCCGAACCCCGCGCCTGAAGCCGCGTACTGCACGTGCACTTCGACTTCATCTTCTCCCGCTACCAGCCAGCGCGGCGAACAACGCACGTGTTGGTAGGAATGTTCCAAATCCTCGAGCCCGCACAGCCCTTCAACAAAGGCATAGAGCATGGCCGACGAGCCCCAGCCATCCGTGGGCATGGCGTCCGGACTGGTACTGGTTTCTATCGAAGAGGGTGTGCCGTCGGGAAAATACCAAAGATAGGTTTCATTGCTTCCGGCAATCATCTGGCGATAGCGTTCGAGCGTTTCGTAGCCATAGCGCTCGCAGCCATGATCGAAAGCGGCACGCGCCAGCTCGCCGCCGCACAGCGGAAAAATACCGCCGTTGATGTAAGCGCCGGCCACGAGTTTTTCGTCGCCGAAAACACCGTCGGGAAAGGCGGGATCGATGCCAAACCACGGGACAAAAGCTTTTGAAGTTTGATGCCGGCGTTGATATTCATTGAGAATGGAAACCGCTATCTCGTGCGTTGCCAGGCCGCGATTGATGGCCATGGGATTGCTCATGCTCAATTGCTCGTCCTCATCGACGCCGCTAATCGTCACCGGTGAGAGTTTGTAGAAATGCGTATAAAAGCGGCCATTGAAGAGTTTGGCATTGGCGCGCGTGCGCACGCCCGCGGCAATTTCTCGCCAGCGTTCCGCGTTGCTGTGATTGCCGGCGAGGCCATGGAGCGTTGCCAGCATTTGCGCGGCTTCATAAAAGCCACTATTGTCGCCGTGAAAAATACCCCAATAGGTTTGCTCCGTGATTTGAAAATTGAGCCATTCCGTGCGCCCGGCGGTGTAATCGAAATCCCAGGTATCGATGGTGTAGGGCCGCTTCACGAGTTGATGCTGTTGATCCCAGCGCCAGGGCGGCGTCATCATGTATTGCAGCGCGCGATCCAAAAACGGCAGGAGTTTGGAGATCCATTCGTGATCACCGGTCGCCTGCCAGGCGAGATAGGCGGCTTTCACGAAACGATATTCCACGTCGGCTTCCACCGGCACGCGCACCCATTTTTCCCAATTCTCGCGCTCGCCGGGTTTCTTTTCGGGGAAGATGGTCACGTAATCGAAAATGCGCCCCTGGTAGGATTGGGTGTGAGCGAAACAATTTACAGCGCTCCGCACATCCGGCTCGAAATACTTCCCGCCGCGAAGCGTGTCCGAATGATCGCGAATCCAAAGAGCGGGCGTGTCCGGCGAGCGAAAGCCGCGCACCTGTTTGCCGGCGATGGGCATTTCAATAATATCTGCCTTGAGGAAATTCAGAATCTGCGCGCAGAATTTTTCCCAGAGGCCGGAGGCGGTTTTAACGTGAAGCATGGAAAATGCGAATGATCGTGTTTTGTGTGACTAAAATAGCATGTCATTCTGGAAGAATCTTGTTGAGCATCGTGCAAGGTATTAAGATTGAAACCATAGTTCCTTTCCGGGCAGCTCTAAACTTAAAAAAGATGTCCAACGGATTGAAAAGCGACCAACAGATTTTATTCTGAATCCGTTGGTCGCTTCTCGTCCGTTGGTGAAGAAACTTTTAGAGTTTTGTTCCGCGGTTATTCGCCCAAGGTACAAGGACACGGGCTCAAATAGTTCTTTTTTCGTGTCTTGTTCATCAGAAAACGTTATCTCTCTGCCCAGATTCATTTCTTCGGCCATAACAGCGGGTTTTGGCTTTCATCATTCAAAAGATCGCCAATTTTGAGTTTGGCGACTTGTTCTTGTGAAAGAATATTCTGAATGCCGTTGAAGGTCGCGCCCTCGGGCATGTAGGCGCAGGTCATGGCGCGGCGCCAGCGTGGCGTCATGTTGGGCCCGGCGCCATGAGCGGTCAAGCCGCTGTGCAATCCCGCCGTGCCGGGCTTCATGACCGCGGCCACTGGCTCGAGGTTTCTGAACTCCGGATAGTGCTTGAATAGCGCATCCATATTCTGGCCGATGTCAACATTGTCGTAGCGCGCGAGCTTGTGCGAGCCGGGCAGATAATACATGCAGCCGTTCTGCAGCGTGGCGTCGTCGAGCGCGACCCAAATGGAGACAGCGTCACGCGTGTGGAAGGACCAGTAGGGATTGTCGAGATGCCAGGCCGTCGGGTTCGCCCACGGCTGCTTTTGCAGTGTCTGATCGTGCCACACCCGTATGCCTTTCGCCCCCGTGACCTTGCACAACATTTCGCCCAGGTCGGGGCTGAGAAAATACTTTTTAATAGTTGGATTGATTTTCCACAGATTTAAACGTTGCACGAAGACCTTGTCATAGAACGACTCACCTTCAACCAGATCTTTGTTGCCGTCGCCGGCGATTTTTTGTTTGCCCATTTGGCCCACGGCCTCCGACACGGCCGACCGCACCTCTTCCACTTCCTGCGGCGTGAAAAAATCTTCCAGAATGAGATAGCCGTCGCGTTGGTAGGCCTGGATTTGTTCGGTCGTTACTCTGGTATTCATGGTTGCTCCTTCATGACGATTGTTGCCACGGTCTCATCATTTGTTTGAGTAACAATTCCCGATCCGTGATTCCTGGCTACTTTGGTGATAAAGATTCGCTGTTTCGGTCGATCATCGCAACGCGCGGTTTTTTGCAAAATTTCGTTGGCGTTTTTGGCGAGGACAAATATATTTAATCGCTGTTCTAGGCGCTTAGCGAAATAAGCTCAGAATAAAATTCTAAAAGTTTTTACCTAAAAATTTCCCACGGATTGAAGAATCCCGCCGATGAAGCTATTATCTGTGGGGTTCTTCAATCCGCGGGTAAAATTTGATGCTGCACAAAGTGCTTCAGCTTTCAGCTTGTCTGAAAGGCTGATGTGGAACATTTGGAATCTTAATCCAAAAGTTTTTTGGCAGAATGATTCCAGAAGAGACCTGCATGGAACCCTTGCGTTTCGTCGTGATCGGACTTGGCGGCTACGCCCTCGTACATTTGGACGCCATACGCTGGTTGGCGCAACTGGGGCTTGCGCGCTTGACCGGCGTTGTTGCGCTGGCCGAAGATCGGAAAAAAAATTCGGCGCAGGCCACAGCATTGCAGGAGGAAAGCGTAAGATTGTTCGACAGTGTCGATGATTTTTTTGCGCGAGGCCTCGAGCTTGCCGACGTGCTTGCCATCCCCATCGGCATTCATCAACACGTGCCGGTGAGCTGCGCCGCGATGCAAGCTGGTTTGCACGTTTATTGCGAAAAGCCGCTAGCAGCCACCGTGCAGGAGGTCGATCAAGTTATTCAAGCTCGCAACGCCAGCGGTAGAAAAATTGCCGTGGGTTTTCAGCACATTTATAGTAACTCGATCCAGCAGCTCAAAGCACGAATTTGCGCGGGAAGATTGGGGCGCGTACAATATATCTCTTTGCTCTGCGGCTGGCCGCGCAGCCTGCAGTATTTTGCGCGCAATGAATGGGCGGGAAAAATGCGGCTCGGGAACGAATGGGTTTTGGACAGCCCGGCGAACAATGCCCACGCCCATTATTTGCTCAATATGCTTTATCTGGCCTCGACGCAAGAAAAGACCGCGGACATCCCGATCGAGCTGCGCGCCGAGCTGTACCGTGCCAATCCCATTGAAAGCTGCGACACGGTACAAATGAAATTCACCACGCGGGAGGGAGTGAATTGCCATGCGCTACTCACGCACGCCAACGCCCATCCGCTTGGCCCGCACATGAGAATCGTGGGTGAGAAGGGCATTGTCACTTGGGAGACTGACAATGGCAAGACCGTGATCGAGTACGCCGGAGGCACCGCGGAGCGTTTCGACAACGAAGCACACGCCCAATGGCGCTATGAAGGATTCAAGGATTTGGTGCACGCGATTCATGACGACACAACCCCGCTGTGCACACCCGAGATCGCGCGCAGCCAGACGTTGGCAATTAATGCCATGCACGAAAGCTGCCATGAAATTGTCACGGTACCGGAGAAATTCATCGACCACGTGGAAGATTGGGAAATGTTCCCCCCCGAAACCAAGGGTAGCTTCAATCGCATCCGTGATTTCGATCAGTCTCTGCAAGACGCATTCGATCGCGGCGTGTTCTTGAGCGAGCTCGGCCTGCCATGGGCAAAATCAAAGACGGTGGAGACGTTTGCGATCAGGGATTATGGCCACTTTCCTTCATACGTGTTTCCCTAAAGACCAGTAGCCCTCACTGCGATGCGAGGCTTCAACTTCCAAAATTCCGACAAACCGAGCCAGATCTAACGCTCCGCGCATTATCGGCGGGCCACTCGCCATTGCTTACTCGAAGCTCCTTCCATGCGAACTATCGCTGGCGGTAGCAGCAGGCAGCAGTGGCACGTCCGCGTGCATGCACTCGTTATGCGCCCTCAGCGCTCAATCTTCACCTCCTCGACGTTATCAAACCTCTCCAGATCGATCAGAAGGTGATAGGGGTCGATGCCGGCGTCGGCCGGTTCGCGGGGCACCGTCACCGTGATCGTCTGCTCGCCCGAGCGGATGCGATGCATCTGCAGGTAGAGTGTCTCGCCGAACTCCGGGCCCTCCTCGGTCGGGGCGAAGACACCGATCTGCACCCACTCATCCATCGGCACCTCGGTCTCGACGCCCGCAGGATCCACCACCACCTTGCGTGCATGAACGGGGATCGTCACCTGCCAGGCGCCGGCTTCGGTCTTCAGCGCAGTGGGTCGCTCCGTTTCGAGCTCCCAGAAAGTGTTCGCCTCGAAGAGGTCGTGCAGCAGGGTTTGCAGCGAGTCCGGCGTGACCGCCTTTAGCTCCCGGTAGAGATCGAGGGAGGTCGGCAGGGGCAGCGTTCCCGAACGATGCGCCTCGAGCAAGCGCCGGTACGCCAGGTTTACCCGCTCCTTGCCCATGTACTCACTCATGGCGAAGAGCGCGAAGGGCCCCTTGCGGTAGGCCGCGTACGGGTCTCTGCCCCGAAGCAGCGGAACGGACTGACGGATGGGCGGGATCGGATACGGCTGCCGAAAGAACCTCAGGAGCCGCCGAAGGTGTGCACGCCCGTAGGTCTCTTCCACCACGCCCATCCCGGAGTACCACGCGGCGCTCTCGGTCAGCAGCCCGGCCCCCTCCACGAGTGCGCAGGAGAGTTGAGCGCCCCACCACTGGTGCGCAATCTCATGGGCCATCACCGCGAACGGGAGATCGAGGCCTTGCGGATCTTCGGTTGGATCGAAGCGCGAGAACCCTTCCGTATAGTTGATCATGGCCGGCTCAGCATGCGCCCCGATCCCGCGACCGGGGTTCTCCACCAGCCGGATGTTGCTCCACGGGTACGGCCCGAAGGCGCGGCTGTAGTAGTTGAGCGAGGCGCGTACGCTGCGGAGCATGCGCTCCAGGTTGGCGGCGTGTGCCGGGTGAAGGTGGACTTGGATCGCGACAGGGTGCCCTGTGCCGGAGGGCGGGATCCATTGTTCTTCATGCACAGCGTAGGGAGCGGAGAAGAAGGCGTGCTCGTCACCGATGGGCACGTCGGTGGCATAGTGGAAGTAGCGGCGCCCGACCTGCCCTGAGCCCGCCGAAGGAGCTTCCGTCCACGTGCGGCGCAGCACACCAGGCGCCACGGCGATCTGGTCCTCGCTCGTGCTCACGACCGCTTCGAAGGCGATGCCATCGGCGCCAGTTTCGGCGTCGTGTGCTTCACCGGTGATATCCTCGCTCGCTCCAGCGTCGTCGAGCGAAGGAATCAAGGGGCGCGGCGGAAGCCCCTGCTTCCGTCGGTCCGCGGCGCTGATGAGCTCGCGTCGCGGTTGATAGCTGATGGCGGGCAGCCAGTCCTCGTTCTTGAAGTAGGTGCTGTTCGCCGTCACGGCGGGATCGATGCCGCCGTTGCTGAAGCCATGGGGTTCGACCTGCACTTCGAAGTCGAGCTGCAACGAGTCGCCGGGCTGGAGCGGAACCGCCAAGACATAGGTGCGGTGGCCGTGATCATCGTCCGCGATCGCGAGCGTGGCCGGGCGATCGAAGGTGATCGCTCCGGTGCGCACGCTCCGGATCGTGGCCAGGTGAACGGAGTCGATCGCCGCCGGCGTTCCGTTCACGAGATGATAGGTGCAGCGGAGGTCCACTGCTCGCCGCTCGGGATGTATGTCCACGTGCAGGTTGATGGCGGTCACGTGGGGCTGTGGGCTATCCTTGAAGCGTTTGTAGCGCCGCTCGTACTCAGCGCGGCGTTCCACCCATTCACTGGCGGTGGAGTAGCCGTTCAGCACGTTGGTGTTGTAGAAGATGAAACCGCCCAGGAGGAGGATGAGGCCTGCTGCCGCCACCGTGATCATGGCCGTCGCACGCGTGAAGCGACGGCGTGCCATGCGCAGGCGTACACCGAAGGCGCCATCCTTGCCGCGCACCCAGAACAGCGTGGCCATCACCGCGAGCAGCAGCGCCCACGCGGCCCAGTAGCCCATGAACCACCGCCACGGCCCGAGGGACGGTCCGAACCCGCGCATGTCCGTGTAGGTCCACGCCGGAGTGGACCCATAGACAAGCAGATGGTGACCGATCCCGAGCCATGGAGCGAAGACGATGAGCACGTAGACGAGCAGCGCCACTAGGTGGCCGATGTATTTGTGTCCCACCACGGCTTGCACCACGATGGCGAGGAGGGCGAAGAGGAGGTATTCCGGCAGTTGGAGCCCGAAGAGGACGTGCAGGAACAAGCCGATCTCGTAATCGTGATACCCCATCCGCAGCTGCACGAGCACACCCGCGATCGTCAGCATCGCCATCCACACCACGAGGAGGAGACCGAGCCCGAGGAATTTGCCCGACAAGAGGACTCCTTCCGGCACCGGCGCCGCGTCGCTCATCTCGCCGAGGCCCGCCTTCCGTTCCCGCCAGACCAGCTCGCCGGCGTAGAGGATGATGAGCAAGGGGATGATCACCCAGGGAGTGAAAGGACCGGTAAGTGGGGCTGTGAGGAATGTGAGGACATATTCGGTGCGGGGCAGCAGCGGTGTGCCCATGTTGTGCATGCTCGGGGGCATGACGACGACCGCGAGCGTGGCGATGACGGTGAAGAGGACGAGCCCGCCGTGGCTCTTCGCGATGGTCCAGAACGATGTCCACGCGATGGTGCGCAGCTGCAGCGCGTAGACCGCGAAGCCGAACGTGCGTGGGACGTGTGGAACGGCGAACGTGCTCCGCAGACCATCGACACCCGCAGGCGTCGGGGCGTGCGCGGCCGGGCGTCGCCCGATGCGGCTCCACCACGCCCTCGCGGTGTGATGCGCGAAACGAAAGCGGACGTAGGTGAAGGCGAGCGTGGCCAGCGCGATGCCGAACCAGAGGATGCGACTCCGGAGCAGTAGGCCCTCCAGCGCCAGCAGGCGCGTATTCTTCTCGATCGGCGTCCACCCCAGGATCAAATCGGACGTGATGGTCACGTGGGCGAAGACATCAAGCAGCATCGCGAGGCGCTGCTGCTCCAGGAAAATGTTCACGGCGATGATCCCGCCGTAGGCCACGAAGAAGAGGAGCACGCTGCCGAGGTAGCTCATCATGGCCTGGCGGCCCAGTGCCGCCCATGCGAACTGGATCGTCGTACCCACGAAGGCGTTCGGCAACGCGATGAAGCCGTAGGCCGTGAGGTAGGCGACCAGCCGGAACGGACCGATGACCTCGGCATCCACGCCAGGCGCGTAGACGGCGAGCAGGATGCCCACGGGCACGGCGAGATGGATCATCGCATTGAGCGCGAAGGCCGCGAGGAAGCGCCCGCCGAGATAGGCGGCCTTGCTCACGGGGGCCGTGTAGGTGAGCGGATGCATCCCCGTGGCCACGTCGCGCGCGCCCGCCTGGCCGGCCACGGCCGCGGTCAACAGGAACCCGAACAGGCTGCCGAACACCGTGACGGCTGCGATGACGAAAGGCGAGTTGAGATAGAAATCGGCGTACAGCGCGTCGGCGAGGAAGCTCCCTCTGACGAATAGGAAAGCGATGATGACCAGGATCGTGAAATAGAGCCAGGTCAGCACACGGCGTACCTGGTAGCCGAACTCGAAGCGGAAGATCTCCCGAAACTTCATCGCGCCACCTCGGGTTGTTCGCGGCGCCGGCCGATATGACCCGCCATGGTGCTGAAGTAGACATCTTTGAGGTCCGGCTCGGCGGGTTCGAAGCCGGGGCCGGGCGTCGTGTCGCTGTATACATGTGCGATGGTGCGCCCGGCGAGAAGCTTCGTTGAGATCACCGCGTGCGCTCGCTGCAGTTCAGGGAGATCTTCCTTCGGGATCACACGGCGCCAGATCCGGCCACGGAGGTTGTCCACCGCCCGCAACGGCTCGGCTTCGAGTAGAATCTCCCCTTGGTCGATGATGGCCATTTTAGTGCACAACTCACTCACATCCTCAACTATGTGAGTGGAAAGGATGACGACGCTGTTCGCGCCCAGCTCGCTCAATAGGTTCAAGAATCGTACGCGCTCAGCCGGGTCGAGGCCGGCCGTCGGTTCGTCCACGATCATCAGCTTCGGATTGCCCAGCAGCGCCACAGCGACGCCGAAGCGCTGCTTCATGCCGCCGGAGTAGCCGCCCAGCTTCTGCTGGCGTACCTCCCACAGGTTCGTCTGCCGGAGGAGCGCCTCGACCACTTCCTTGCGCGCCCGGCGCTCGGCAATACCCTTGAGCACCGCGAAGTGATCGAGCAGCTCCTCCGCGCTCACCTTGGGATAGACGCCGAACTCCTGCGGTAGGTAGCCGAGCGTCTTGCGCACTTCATCCTTCTGGTTCAGCACGTCGAGGCCGCCGAGGTGGATGCGACCATTGTCCGGCTCCTGCAGTGTGGCGATCGTGCGCATCAGCGTGGACTTGCCCGAGCCGTTGGGACCGAGCAGGCCGTACATTCCCGCTGGAATCGTGAGGGTCACGTCCTTCAGCGCATGCACGCCGTTGGAATAGGTCTTGGATACATCGCGAATGCGTAATTCCATAGCTCCCTTTCGTTGGTGCACGGTGCCCGCGGTTGATGAACTACTTGGGGAATGGATGAATATCATAATTTAAAAGTAAAACCCCTGAAAAACATGACTCTTCCGTGAGAAAATGATGAGAAATGGATGAGACGAAGGGTGGTGGGACGTGATCGTCACCGACGCGGCGCTGCGCGTTCTGTGACAGTCGTAGACGAAGCCACAAAAGTTTGAGACTTGCAGAATTTGAAAAATGACCCGGCGCGCAGCGTCCGCACCGGAATGTTAGCCCGTTTGCGTGGATGGATTCTTCTGGATCGGCCACCACATAAAGTAAAGCTTATCAGCATACTTGGCACCCAATGAACGCCGCATTCTCTCCAAAGCCGCCCGTAAGTACTTTGCCGCGCCCCAGTCGAAGTCCGCGTGATCGCCGAGAGCATGGAGATAGGAATGAAACTCAGCAGCGAGATCTCCGATGGAGTCAGCATCCGCAGCAATTGATTGTCGAATTGTTATGGTCATTTTGTGATCGGGCTAACGATTTCTATATTATCCCTCGCAATCCTCACTTCAATACTTGCTTCAATGCTCCTGGTTTCTGAATCTTGATGGTCAAAAAATCGAAGTTTTCAATCAAATCCAGGAGAAAGGGCCATGAAATCACAAGCGCTCACAGAAAAAAGACGGTTCATCGCCGGCAAATTCGTCATCGGCATCGATCCCGGACGCGATCGCCACCAAGCGTGCGTGCTCAACCAGCAGGGTGAAGAGAGACGCAACTTCACTTTCACGGTGAATCGCCAAGGGTTCGACGAAATTATGTTAAAGACGTTGTCGCTTTATCTCAATCTTCAGGACAAAACTACTTTTGTCTTTGCTATTGAAAGCGCCTGCAATCTCTGGCAATCCCTGGCACATTTCCTCTCAGCTCGCGGTTATTCCGTGGTGCTGGTCAATCCCTTGACTACTTACCATTCCCGCGCACTCCCCGGTCACGACTACTCCAAAACCGATCCCAAAGATGCCCTGCTGGTCGCCAGCAATGCGCGACGGTTATTTCGATTGGTATCGCACCTACTCGCCGGAGATCAACGCCATGCACCAGCTCAGCATGGTTTATTGCAAAATCCGTAACACCCTTCTGCAGCAAAGAAGCCGGCTGCGCACTTATATCGGCTATGTCTTTCCCGAGTTCTTCGAAGTCGTCCGGCTCGATACCCACACCGCGCGTTTTCTGCTCAAACGCTATTTTCTGCCCAAGCACTATCTCGAACTCGAACTCGAAAAAGTCACAGCCGAAATTGCTAAGATTTCCGGCAACCAATATGGCCTGGCCACACTCAAACATCTGCGCGAAAAAGCCGCCACCAGCATCGGCATTCCCAAAAGCGCGCTGGAAGAGAGCGTCGATCGTATCGCCGTGGAAACCTGGCTAGCGGCGGAAGAACAACTGCAAAAGCAGCTCGACAGCGTCTTGGAGGAACTCTTGATCCTAGCGAAAAAGACGGCCTATTTCAACTCCCTAGTTTCGATCAAAGGTGTATCTGATATTCTGGCTTCACTCTTCATTGCCGAAACGCGCGACCTGGCGCTATTTCAGCACTATAAGCAAATCGAAAAGCTCGCGGGTTATAATCTCCGCTTGGTGGATTCCGGGCGTTACACCGGTGCACGCCGCATCAGCGGCATTGGCAATTCGCGGCTCTCCTGGATTCTTTATAAAATGACCGAAGAGATGGCAAGGTACGTTCCCGAAGTGCGCGTTAAATATCTCACGCGTCAGATTGCCAAACGCTGTTATCGTAGGAATCTCGTCGCCTGTGTTCCCAAGACGCTGCAACTCGCTTTTGGGTTGGCCCAGCAAAGGGCCGCTTACAAACCCAATGCCGAAGCGCTCAACAACGTAAAGAAACTCGAACAACAATATGAAAAAGTGCTCAAAGGCAAGAAAAGAACGCAAAGAAATTGATCACGCTTCTTTGTGGTCATGCTATCTGATCTCTGGAGCGGCTGGTCGATTAGCTTTGTCGGTATCCATTCGGTGAAGTACATCTTTCCTCTTGGTGAATCAAATCGTATGTTGGCGGAAAATTCACCAGGAGGAATTCCATGTCACCTCGAACAAAGCAAGTGCGCCAAGCTTCAGCAAGTAGC
>JBOHQX010000058.1:0-16922 GCA_050732395.1 bacterium | reverse complement strand
CTGTAGCGCTGTCCATGGACTATGCCCTCATTGGCGCGCGCGACGACAACGAGCTGGCGCCTGGTGCCGGTGCCGCCTACCTCTTCAGATTTCAGAATGCCACCTGGACCCAAATTGCCAAGCTCACCACGCGCTTGAGTGGATTTGAGCACTTTTTTGGAAACTCGGTTGCGCTCGCCGGCGACTATGCCTTGATCGGCGCGCCAGGTGAACGCGCGGAGCGTGGCGCGGCTTATGTTTTCAAACGCGACAGCAGCGGGGCCAGTGAAGTGTGGAGGGAACAATTCCGGTTGCAGGCAAGTGACGCAAACGCGGGAGACTTTTTCGGCTTGACGGTTGCGCTCGAGCACGACTGGGCCGTGATCGGTGCTTACGGCGACGATGAGCGAGCCGGTAATGCCGGCGCAGTGTATCTCTTTCAACGCGAACCAAGCGGCGGGCAGGAAACATGGAATGAAAAAGCCAAGCTCATCGCCGGTGACGGGAAAGCGGAAGATTTTTTTGGCATCGCCCTGGCCATGTCCGGCGATGTTCTCTGCATCGGTGCATACGGCGACGATACCCGCGCAGATCACGCCGGCGCCGCCTACGTCTTCAAACGCTTCGCTTCCCCGTCAGACGCCGAATGGCGGCAGCAAGCCAAGCTCACCGCTAGCGACGGCGCGGCCGATGACGATTTTGGCAGCGCCGTGGCCATTGCCAACGATTACGCATTGGTCGGTGCGTTGATGCAATTCAGCGCGGGCCCGGGTGCGGCCTATTTGTTCAAGAGCTCGGCGGGGCAATGGCTCGAGCTGGAAAAACTCGAGGCCCCCGATGCGGAATTGAACGATCGTTTCGGCAACGCCGTGGCGCTGGGAAACGATTGCGCACTGGTCGGCGCCCGTTTTGAGAGTGAAAAAGGCAGGAATGCCGGCGCGGCTTATCTCTTCGACGGGTTACGCAACATTGTTCACGTGGAGCAGCCCGCCGTTTTTCCTCCACTCGCTTTTGCTTTGGAACAAAACTATCCCAATCCGTTCAATCCGTTCAATCCGGCAACAACAATATCGTTCTCGTTACCGCGCGCCGGTTTTGTAACTTTGAAAGTATTTGATACACACGGCGGGGAAATCGCTACGATCATTGCAGAACGGCTTGTTGCCGGTAAGCATCGAGTGCCATGGCACGCCGGTGGCGTCGCCAGCGGCGTGTACCTTTGTCGCCTGCAAGCAGGTGAGCTGGTGCAGATTAGAAAGCTTGTGTTGTTGCAATGAAACGCATATGCGGCTGGCTAGCCAAACGTAGACCAAAACTCCGAACGTTTCTGTGCTACCGATGAAAAACGGCCAACGGGTTTTGTTTTGAGTCCGTTGGCCGGTTTTCATGCGGGCATTTTTTTGCTTTCGGCCATGGCAGCGCACTTTTGGGGGCACAGCGTCATCGCATCGTTGTCGCCGCCGGCTGCGGTTTGGGCAATTCCTTGCGCGGGAATTTTTCTTCACGCATGGCAGCGTTGTACACGAACGACGACATGATCACCGCGGCCTGCATCAAATCGCCGCGCGCGAGCTGGTCGTACACGTCGAAATTGGAATGATGCGTGCGGCTGCGATATTCCAGCGGATCCTGGATGAATTGAAAGCCCGGCAAACCGACGGTGTCGAACGAGAGATGATCCGTGCCGCTGGTGTTGCGAATCGTGATCGTCCCCGCGCCGAGGTCGTGAAACGGCTTGAACCAGGCTTCGAAAATCGGCCGCGCCGCTTCGTTCTCCTGCAAATAGATCCCGCGGAATTTGCCGCTGCCGTTGTCCATGTTGAAATACACTGAAAATTTCTCATGCTCCGGCTTGAGCTGCATGGTTTGGCGGTTGCCGAAATGTTTTTCGACGTAACCGCGCGAGCCGAGCAAGCCTTGCTCTTCACCCGTCCATAGCGCCACGCGAATCGTGCGCCGCGGCTGCACGTTCAAGGCTCTGAGAATACGCACGGCTTCCATCGCAACGGCCGAGCCTGCGCCGTTGTCGGTCGCGCCCGTACCGCCGTGCCAGGAATCCAAATGCGCGCCCAGCATCACCACTTCGTCTTTGAGTTTCTTATCTGTGCCGGGAATTTCTGCAATCACGTTGTAGCCCAGCGAGTCTTGCTCGAAGAACCTGTTTTGAATATTGATCGACACTTGCACTGGAATATTCTTCTCGATCAAACGCACGAGACGGGAATAATGCTCCACCGACATCGCGACCGCAGGCAACCCCGGTTCTGCTCCCAGCTTGCGCGAGCCGCCGCCGGAGACGTCGAACGTCCCGTAGTCATGCTCTCGACTGGGTTTGAGCAAAATCGCTACACCCTCGCCTTTGAGAAATTTTTCCGCTTTTTCACGCTGGCCGCGTATGCGTTGCCACTCCTCACGCCGCGACCACCATTCCGGCCGGCCGGTGGGGTCGGGCGCCATGGCCAGGTCCGTAAGCTCTTTCTCATCGTAACGCTTGGTGTCCGCTTCCGTATTGAGCTTGGCCTCTTCCGGCGCGCCCAACAGCACGATCGCACCTTGCAGCTTTCCTTTATATTGCGAAAGATCAGCGTCCGCGCTCAGTTTGATATAAACCGGTGCATTCGAAATGGCGCCTGCCGTTCCGGGCGTCCAGGCCTCTGGCCAGCCGATAAGCACTTGATATTGCGGTTCGAGCATCTCGAAAGAGAATTTCTCCACGGCCCAACCGCGGCCAAAGCCTCCCCAGCTTTCCAGATGCGCATTCACGAGACCCCATTCCTTGAATTTGTCGCGCGCCCATTCGCTTGCGGCTTTAATATTCGGCGAGCCGGTGAGACGCGGGCCGTAGACGTCGGTCAAAAACCAGGCGTGTTCCATCACCTGCGAATTGCTAAAGCCCTCCGCGCGCAAGCGCCCCATCATCTGCAAATCCACGTTTTCTTGCGCGCACAGGAAGACAGGAAAAACCAGCGCCGTGTAACCAAACAGTCTCTGGAGTTTTTTCATACCTTTTCTCCTGCTCGTGAATGAGTGGCCCGCAGTAAACGGTTCGTCATTGTCGTTTTCACAATTCTGAAAATCTCTTGCCCAACGGAAGAAAATCGGTCAGTGGATATCGTTTTGTCCGTTGGGCAATTTTTGAATGGCTCAACTCTTGCGCTTGTCCTCAACGCACCAACATCAACTTTCGCACTTGCGACATACTTCCGGCGGAGAGCTTATAAAAATACACGCCGCTGGTCGCGAGTCTGCCCTCGCGATCACGGCCATCCCAACGCGCGGAGAAGTGGCCCGGCCGATAAGCTTCATCCACCAGCGTACGCACTTCACGGCCCAGCACGTCGAAAATTGTCAACGTTACGTGTTCGCCAACCGCCTGCGCGGGCAGTTGATACCGGATAACTGTCTCCGCCTCGCGCGCCGCGGCGTGCAGGGGATTGGGATAGCTGGCGCTCAAATGAAATACTTGCGGCAAGTTTTCGTGTTCTCGTTCCGCCACGCCCACTGTGCCGCTCAGCCGGTCGAGCACGTTGTGCAGCACTTGCTCGCGTGAGGCAAAATTCGCCCGCGCCGCAATCGACTCAAAACCGAATCCGAAGAATACGAGACGCGAGCGATTCGACGTATTTTCCACGCGTACACCGGCCGTCGTACCCGTGGTGGTGTCATAAACAATGACCTTGTTTGCAAAACCGTCCGGCTCCAGCAGATCTCGCGAATTTTGATTGTTTGCACCGCCGACACCGGCGGTGGCAATATTGATCAGCCCGGTCCCCACCGGATCGCCTCTCACGCCGTGCGCAATCGGATCACTGAGATTGCGCACAAAGGAAACATGCAAGCGACTGGCGAGAAAATCCGTGCCCGCCAGGCCTTCCGCAATATTCTGGCCGGTGAGAAAAAGACCTCCGCCGGCGTCCAGGTAAGCTGCAATGCTGTCGCGCTCGGCCGCCGTCAGGGCTTGTGCCGGCGTGGCATTGCCAGTGTACCAAATGATGAGATTGCGCTTGAGCAGCGTGCCGCGCGAAACCGGCACCGTGCCGCGTTGTGCTTGCGGCCACAGATAGGCCTTCAAGCCCAGGCTCTCAAACGCCGTCGTATAGAATTCTTGAAACTGCCGGTTGGGATCGTCGTTGACCAACAAAACGTCCGCGGGCTCGACTGTCACCTCGAATACAGTGGGGGTGCCGGCATTGACGGTGATATTCGTCAGGCTTTTTTCGACAAAAGGAATTTCCGGCTCGATCAGAAGCTGATCGTAAGACACCAGCCCCGGAAACGAAATGTAAATATTTTCGAAGACAAAATTGCCGGCCGCGTCGGTGCTCGCCGTCAACGTGAAGTCATCGACGGTCTCGCTGCTCACGAACAAGGTCGCTGTCGCTTTGACACCTTGACCGTTGCCATCGCGCACCGAGCCGCGCAACGCACTTTGGGCCAGGGGCGTCAAGGCGCGATGGTGCAACAGCGTGGAGCCAAACGTAAGATTGACCGTGCTCATGTCCGGCAGGAATGGATAAGCGTGCAGCGCGATCGTTGCCGACATGTTGCCGGGCGTCAGCGAGCTGGCAAGTACACGAAAAGCATAGTGGCCGCCATCGTAGATCGGCTGCACGAAATTTTTTTCGAGGAGCTTTGCTTCTAAATCTTGGACGACACTGCCATCGAGCGCACTGGTGACATTGCCCTCCACATTGGCAACGGATAATTCCGCGCCGAGCTGGGTTTGCATGATGCCGCGGCCATCGGTGCGGTCCGCATAATAATCGACCCAAGACGTACGAAAGCGCTCCGCTTTGTCAAGATGCTGCTGGGTGGCCTGTGTGCCTTGCCGCAGAAGATAGATAAAGGCTTGGCGAAAAACGTGAGGCGCATCTTGTGCAGAAGGAAGCCGCGGGCCTTCGACAGCGACAATATCATCGATAAGGACGGGTTGTTTTGTGGCGGTCACGGTTACACCCAGTTCGGGAAATCGTGAGCGCTGTTCAAGAGTTACGCCCGGAACCTCCAACAAGAACAGGGGCTTCACTTCTTCTGGCGGCCGCAGGCCCATGAGATAGTGATCCAACAGGCTGTAATTATCAAAGGATTTCACGGTCGTGAAAGTGCCGTTGCCATTATCGCGCCATGAATTGCCTTCCATGACCGAGCCTTCGGTCTCGAAGTAAAAACTCCAATGCGCAAGACTTCTACCTAGTATCAAATCACTGCCTTGTCCCGCGCGCCCATAGTTGACGAAGGCGCCCCACGCATGTTCTGCTTCCTGGCCAAGCACATTCACAAAACTGAGTCCGGCGGGCTCTTCTGACCAGGCATCGATATGATTCATATGCAGGAAGCTCTTCAACCGTCCGGCACTGCCGAGGGCGGATGAATTATTGAATATATTGATTCCAAGACCGCTCACCTCGTTCTGAACGCCGAGGTGAAAAGCGAATAAAAAATCGTTGAGCAAATCGAAATCCGTAATCATCACCAATTGTTCGAAGCTATCCGGTTGCACGTCATAGAAGCGTTGCGCCACCGCAACGACATTGACGTCGCGAGCAACGACTTCTTGAAAGACTTCAAACACGACACTCGCGTTGGAACCCGTAATCGGCAGGTTACTCAAATTCACCTGAGCGGCTTCAGCGCCCGGCTGGCCGCTGTTAAAGCCGGCCACGATGGGGAGGTTGTTGATGGCAAGTCGAATCGCCACACTGTTGTAGGCGATGTCAAAGGAGCCATCAACAAAAAGCGTCAACTGTACGGTATTCGAATTCGAAGTGTCAAATTCCGGCAGGCGATCCCAGGTGACCACGAAACGGTCGGCAGCCTGGCGATACAGCACGCGGCCGCTTTGCGCCGGGTTCAAGTCTGCAAATAAAGCCGCAATCATGGGCAGCTCGAGAAAAAAATCATTGGGATCATAAAAATCCGGATTGCCGGTGCTGCCGAACGTGACGTTGGCGTTCGAGCGCACCCAGACATGATCCCACCCCGTGCCGAAGAACGGAAAAGAAAAACCCGTCGTGAATGCGATGCGATGATTGGTATCGTCGCCGGCGTTGAGATTGGTGCCAAAGTTGGTGTCGAACGCCGGCGGTAGCGAAGTGATATCGTAGCCGCCGCTGTTATTGGGCACGAAGTGCAGCCGCCTGCCATCGAGATCGAAGACGTTTCTGAAGGGCTCTGTGACTATGGAGCCGTCGTCCTCGATGACCACAAGGTTATTCGCGACGTAGGTTCGCGCCGGGGCGAGCGCCCGCTGTAATTGCGTCCGGCGCGCGCGCTGCATTTTGTGGAACAGCAGCTCGTCCACGATGCGGTCCGGATATGTGCCGCAAACAAAGCCATTGGGCTGGGAGGGAGGCTGAGTGCGATCGGAACTTCTTTTCGGGCGCGCACTTTCCGCCCAGACCGGTGAGAAGCCGCTCAACAAAATACTGCAGGCGATTATAATGATCCAGTAACTCCTACGCGCAAATGACATGTTCGACCTCACGGTTAGTGTTGTAAGCATCCAAACGACCATGACCGGGAAACTCAAAATTCAAAACACAAAATCCAAAAGTTACCTTGAATTTTGAGCCTTGGATCTCGAGTTTTCTTTGCTAGCGTACCAACACCATTTTCCTGACTTTGACCACCTCCGCCGTCTCCAGCCTGCAAAAGTAAATCCCGCTTGAAACGGTTTTGCCAAAGAGATCTTTTCCGTCCCATTGCAGCGAATAAAAGCCCGGCGCTTTTTGTCCATCCAACAACGTGGCCACGCGTTGTCCGGCTAGATTGTAGATGATAATCCTCACCTGCGCGCGCACCGGTAATTGATATTGAATGTGAATATCGGGATGGGCCGCGGAGAGCTGCAATGGGTTCGGATAGCTTTGCCCGAGATCGAAGCTCACCGGAAGAGAGCCCGGCCGCGGGGCCTCTGCCACGGCCGTAGCGATTTCACCCAGGTCGGTCAGGGCCTGCCGGAGCAGTTGTGCGGCCGCGTCTTCCGGCAGAAAATAGAGCGGGAAATCCAGAACGATCACTTTCAAATCATTATCGATATGCCGCAGGGCAACCGGCTGGCCGTGAAAGGCGGAAGGCGGTTGTGCGGAAGAGCGATAGCGATAAAGCGTTTCGGTGGAAGTGCCGCTTGCAAATGAAGTCAAAATTTCCATCGCGATCAAGTTGTTGCCGAAAAGAGGGACCTTGACCGGATCCACGGTCACCGCCGGATAATTGGCGACAACGGCATCCGCTCCTTTGAAATCACGATCCGAGCCGGACCCGGTGCGAGCTCCGCTCACGCGCAGAAAATCGTAAATGAATTCACCCGGTCTGAAAGTCTTGCTCAATTCGTTTCTCGCCGAAACGTTATCCACCACGCTCCATCCCGCCAAGAACAAACGGCCGCCGTTTTGCAAATATTTCTTTAAGGCCAGTGTATCTTGAGTGATCGAACGAACCGGCGGTGAGACGTCGCTGTGCACGATCACAGTCGAATAAATGCCCATGTCGGCGTCGCTGATGGCCAGTTGTTGCTCCGCGCTATCGGCTGCATCCCATTGCGCCGTGAGTCTGAAGCTCTGCAGAATACGCTCGTAAAAACCGTCCACCTCTTCATCCGACGGCTGTAGCGGTCGGCTTTGCCCGTCTTTGGTGCCGTCGAGGATCATGATGCCGCGATCGTGGGTCGCCAGTTGCCCGCGCACGAATGGCGATACCAGGCTTTCGTTGCCGTCGCGATCGCGTGCGTGGATCGCATAGCGATACAAAACGTGCGGCTGGACGTTGTTGTCAACGAAGCTGTTCTGAGTGGCGTTGACGGTGAAATGCTGCGCGCTGGCACCGGGCCCCAGACGCGTGATCTCATAGCCCGCCAGATCCAGCTCGGAACCCGGTTGCCACACCAGCCGGATGTCCGCCGGTGTCGAGGTGGCCGCCAGACTGAGGGGGGTCTTGGGCACGATTTGTGGCAGGGCCAGACCTTCTGCGGAGAAAACGCTTTCGTTGCCTTCGGCGTCGAGGGCAGAATAACTAAGATAGACCGGCTGGTTGGGGGCCAGCCCAGTGAGCGTGAACTCGGTCACATTGCCGGCGGGTACAATACCTTGATAGAAAAGCGAGTCCGGATGACGCCAGGCGATACGATAACCGGCAAAGTCGGGTTCGGTATTCGATTTCGTCCAGGATAAAACGAGCTCCGTGCCGTTGCCAACGTCCTGAATCCGCAGAGGTGCGATCGGCGCGGCCGGAGCAGACGCCAGGCTCGCCAATCCCGCCAGGGAAACCCGGGTGACCTGTGCCGTGTAACTCGGCGACATATGCTCGAGCAAATCGAGGTTGCTATGCTGGTAAAGTAACCTTTCGCTGGGCTCGGTGAAACGCACGGCAGCGTAGCCGTTGTCGTTGAAAGGCATGTGATCACCCCCGCGGCCCGGGCGATCTTGTGCGGGAATGAGATTGACGGTCATGGCCGGCACGTATTGTTCGCCTTTGAGCTTGAAATAGCGCGCCAATTGCCGCGATGGTGAAGTGGAAGGCCCGAGCGAAAAATGGCGTACGCTGGTGCTGTCCACCACACCAGTGGAATCGATGATATTGCCGACGACGTCGTTGGTGAGCATGCCGTCCACGCGCAAATTGTTCGCCCGTGCATAATTGGCGTAGGCGATGCTGCCGAATAAGCCTTCGTCTTCGCCAGTGACGGTCATGAAAATCAACGTCGCGTCGAATTGAAATTTACTCATGACGCGGGCGAGCTCCAGCGACGCCGCCGTGCCGGAGCCGTCGTCATTCGCGCCCGGTGCAAAAGAAGCGGCATCACAACCGTCGAAGGTGCGGTTGTCCATGTGGCCGCTGACGACAAACAGACGATCGCGGGACTCGCTCTGGATGCCGGGAAGCGTCGCCATCACATTGGCATGCAGGCCGGCAATGGCGCAAACGTTGGCATTGAAATAGAAAAACTCCGGCCGCAGCGCGCCGCCCGTGGCCGTGCTCGCCTGTTGCAGTCGGCTCTTGATCCATCTGCGCGCTCCGCCAATACCACGCGTTGCAGAAGCCGTGTCCGAATTGGTGTGGCGCGTTTCAAAGCTCACCAGACTCTCCAGATCGGTGCGTATTCTCTGCGCCGACACCGAATCGACCATGGCTTGAATTTTGGGGTTGGCGGGAGTGCCGCGGTAGAATTGAAACCGGCGAGACTCTTGTGCCGCGCCGCTTTTGAAGAAGATCAACAACGAAGCTGCTAGAACAATGGAAGCAAATCCGTGGGAGGTTTTTTTGCACATCGTTTCCTCCTTGCCTGAAATGTCATCCCGTAGGGCTCTTGGTTGACTCGGGCACAGCCCCAATTCCAGGCCTAGGCACTGAATCTACCAAGGTGCTCTCAGCATGACAGGATGAGGTGATCGGATAGGCTCTAAATTGTAGTGTGCTGTGCGCAATTTCGCGAATTCGCAGTTAACGCACAAGCAGGATTTTACGCGTGTCCCGCAGATTGTCCCAATGCGTTTGCACGAAATAAATTCCTGCGGCCAGGCCGCTTTGGGGAAAGAAGCGATGCGCCGACCAGGTCCCAGCCGCGTGTTTCTGCATTGCTAACTCTGCCACACAGCGGCCATTGAGATTGAAAATAGCCACACGTGGAGAAGCCGGGGCAGGGCGCCCGCCGACATGCAAAATGATATGCAACTCTTTCCGAAACGGATTGGGATATACCTGCAGCGTATAATGAGCCGGAGGAGAGTGAGGCTCGTGCACCGTATTGCCGGGAAGCGCTCGGTAATAATTGAGACCGCCGGCTTCCTCCCCCAGAATCGCATCAGCGAAGTCATCGCCATTCAAATAGACCAAAGCCGGGGTGCTGGCCGCTCCGGCGCGCAGGCCGGCAAACTCGGTTGATCTCAATTCAAAACCCATGCCTCCCGGCGCACCTGTGCCTTCATAATATAGAATTCTGCCGTTGCGTTGCCCGACGAGAAGGTCTTCGATGCCATCCGCATTCCAATCGAACACAAAAGGGCTGGTATCGTTAACCTCCGGCCCCGGTGCGATAGAAACTCTGGATACCAAATGTGGAACCTGGCGGGTGCCGGTATTCTCGTACAAAGTTATCGTTCCAGCTTCGGAGCCGACGGCGAGATCATAGTCTCGATCTTGGTCCAAATCGGCAAAATTTGGCGCCGCAGCCAGCCCGACGTCGATGGCTTCGAATTCCGGATTCTGTAAGACATATTCAGGCGCCTGCCACGAGCCGCGATTTTCAAAGAAAGCAACGAACCCATCGAATGATCCTGCGAACAAATCCCAATCACCATCGTCGTCAATATCCGCGAACGCGGGATGCGCCACGGAGCCCCGCACCCGCAAGCCCTGGAAGGCGTCCGTCACCCAACGAAAAGCCGGGGCGGACGTTGTTCCGGTGTTTTCGTAATAGACGAGATTGCCCGCGAGATTGCCTATCATCAGATCCTGGTCGCCGTCGCCCTCGAGATCGGCAAAAGCCGGAGCGCTGTAACTGCCTACGTCGATCATGGTCAAAAAATGATCGGTCACCGGTCGGAGTGCCGGTGCGGTTGCGCTGCCCTCGTTGGTATAATAAAGAAAATGGTTGCGATCTTGATTCAAACTGGCCGCAAAGAAATCGGGGTCGCCGTCTTCGTCCCAATCCGCGAAGCGCGGAATGTTGAAGCCGAGTGTGAGCGCCGGCTGCTGCGGCGGCCAAAGTGTGTCCGTGATCGCGACTTGCGGATCTTGCGGGCTGCCATTGTTTTGCAGATAATAAACGCTCTTGTGAAAGAAATCGCCGTAGAAAAAATCAAAGTCGCCGTCGTGATCGAGATCACGAAAGTCGATGCCATTCGCGCCATGTTTGGAAGAAGAAGCTAATTTCATGGGATATTCTGAGGCCTCGGTGCCGGATAAGATTACCAAATCTTCCCAGCGGCTGGTTTCGAATTCAAACAGCGGTGCCGCGGCGCTGCCTATATTGCGATACAATGCGATCGTGCCGATGGCGAGGCCGGTGAAAAAATCGAAATCGCCATCGGCGTCAATATCGCAAAACGCCGGGAGGCTGGTAAACTCGCTGAGCACGGGCTGGCCGTTGCGGCCGGTCATGGCCTCCGTCACCAGCGCAAAATCGGCGCGCTGCGGCGCGCCGATATTCCTGCGATATGCCAGACCTCGGTCGCCGTTGTCGTGCAACAAATCGAGATCGCCATCCGCATCGAGGTCCAGAAAATAAAACCAATTGTGCACGTTGAGATCGTGATAAAAATCCGGTTGAGCCTGAAGCTCGGGAAACGGCGCACCGCCGAGATTCTCGAACAACAGTAGTCGCCCTTCGAGTCGCTTGTCCTGCGCCGATAGGAAGGGCTTGAGCACAAATAAGTCCGCATCGCCGTCGCCGTCCAAGTCCGCAAATTGCGGCAGGAAACGGCCGAGGCCGCCAAAGAAGGGAAACGTCATGCGTTCGCCCTCGCGCTCGACGGGCACGCCGCTGATGACGCGCTCAAAATAAGATTGGCCGGCTGCGAGGGTGGACCACACGACGACAAGAGCCGTTGCCAGGAGCCGGGAAGAAGCAAGCTGAGTCTGCGGAATTCTTTCAACCAAACCACTCCTCCTATTATTCGGGCCGTGAAACTCTTGCGGGAGGAATCAGGTGCGGAAAGGCGGATGGTAAATGAGAAGCCGTCAGATTTGGAGGTCAAAAATTTGACCATAATAGCAATTGGGGATTATGAAAGCAAGTGTCTTTGTGGTATATTCCGGTATGAGTTCCACGCGGATCTAAAAACTTTTAGAATTTTATCCTGATCATAATCCATTCCAGCATTGTGCCCAGCGCTTGGGAAGATGCTTGCAGCATGACCTCCCCGAAGGTGGCGTTGACTTAACGTTTTAGTGATAGTCACGGTTGATGAATTAATCGCACAGGAGCGTGTCATGAAGATTCGAAATTATCCAGCACTGGTGTCCCTCGTGTACTTGTCATCTTTCAGCGACTCCTCGAGTCAAAGCGAGCCAGGGCGGTGGACGACCTTGCCCAATGCACCCGTAGTTTCCAGACATAATGACGCCTTCTTTGTCAATGCCGATACCGGCTGGATAGTGAACGGCAATGGACAAATCTATAAAACGGCGAACGGCGGCGCTTCCTGGCAGTTGCAATTCGTGCGCGGCATGGCGCATTTTCGTTCCGTCGGTTTCTTGAATGCAATCGAAGGCTGGGCGGGAAACGTGGGCGCCGGCGAATTCGGTGCGACGGATACAAACGTGCTCTATCGCACCAGAAACGGCGGGCAAAGCTGGCAAGCCTTCAGCCAGTTTCACGGCCCGGCGCCGGCGGGTATCTGTGGCATGCACGTCGTCAATGATTCGACGATTTGCGCCGCCGGCCGCGTCCGCGGGCCGAGTTTCTTCATCCGCACCACGGACGGCGGCAACACCTGGACGTCAAAGGATATGAGCGAGTATGCCGCGGGGTTGATCGACGTTTATTTCGTGCATCCCGACTCTGGCTTTGCCGTTGGTTTGACCAATGTCACACACGATCTCTCCAGCGGTGTGGTATTGTTTACCAGCGACGGCGGTCAGAATTGGGAAAAACGATTCACCACCTCGCGCATGGGTGAATGGTGCTGGAAAATTTCTTTTCCCTCGCGCCAAACGGCCTATGTTTCGCTGCAGCGCAATAGTCTCTCGCCGATTTATTTCTTGAAGACGGTGGATGGTGGCTATACCTGGCAGGAAAAACTGTTTTCGAACGACTATTATTTCGTGCAGGGCATCGGATTTGTATCGGATGAGATCGGCTGGGCCGGCGGCAACAGCTCGTTCCCAACGTATGAAACCACGGACGGAGGCGAGACCTGGCGCTCGGCGGGTTTTGGCACCCGTGTCAATCGCTTCCGCTTTCTAAATGACTCGCTCGGTTATGCCGTGGGACAGACGGTTTACAAGTTTTCCAAAGCCGGTACAGTCAGCGTCCAGGACCGGCCGGACGGGCCAGTTTGGAGCTACGCCTTACGCCAAAATTACCCGAACCCATTCAATCCCAGCACCACTTTTCGATTTCAATTGCGCGAACGCATCTTCGTCAGCTTGATCGTACATGACGTGAACGGCCGGCAGGTGAAAGAAGTCCTGCGCCGCGTTTGCGAGGCCGGAGAAAACACGGCGACTTGGGATGGCACGGACGACCGTGGCAAGCCGGTGGGCTCGGGCACGTTTGTTTATACGCTGGAAGCCGGGGAGTTGTTGGAGGCGAGGAAGATGGTGTTGGTGAGATAGGCGCTTGCGCCAATAATGCCATCCCGCAAGGGATCTTGGTTGACTCGGGCACATCGCTTGCGATTAAAATCGCAGGCTAACAAGTGGAAGCCGCTTTAAAGCGGCTTGGCACCCAGCGGATGTGGAGGCGCCTTTAGCAAGATGTTAACAAAGTCTTAAATTCCCTCGAATCGCCTTTCCCGCTATTGAGGGAGTTGCGGAATGCTGTTTCGAGTGTAGATTTTCAGCATTCTGCTCGATGAAGAGTCCAGCTCAGGTTTTCTGTAAAGGAGTTTTGACCATGCAGAACGAAAACGCGCGAAACGTAGTCCAACTTGCCAAAGAGATCGAGCTAAAGCTACGGGACTACCTGAACAGTCTGGAGAAAACCAAGGCAAAATGGTTTCTGGCTGACAATCCCGTGAGAACGAAGAATCTGGAGAAAATTGCCGGCCATTTGCAAAGCCTGCTTATTCATCTGGATCCATCTGCCGACGACCAACGAAAAACCACTTCGATAAGCGCTCTGCTCGAGCAAATCAAGAATCCGCATGAATTGGCATCAAACAGCGCTTGGGAGCTGGCGGACTTATTGGAAATTGAGTTGATTCGCTGTGGAGACGACCCCTATCTGTATGCGGTGCTGAAAGCCCAACAAAATCCCGGTAGCAATGATGCCCATAGATGGGATCGGTATTTTTCCAATGAAGATTTGCAAAAATTTCTCGAAGCTTACAGCAATGGCAAATTCAGCAACGACTACAGTCGTGTCGAAGCCAAGCAATTTCTCGAATACATTCACCAGGCACGTATCAGCGAATATCGTCGTGATCGCGCGAAAGTCCAATTGCGCGGGAACTATCTCGGCCGCATGGCCCTTTTTTTGATTCTGTCGCTCGTGGGGCTTTGTGTATTTTATATGCTTGCCAGCCAAACAGCAGATACCCGGGCGACGGGTTATCGTACGTACTTACTTTTGCTCGTGGCCTGGGCCGGAGCCACGGGCAGCATTCTTAGCCGCGCCATCAAGTTGGGTAAACAACCCGTGCACTCGGATTCTGATCATCAGGCCGGCGAGCCTCCACTCGGCATCCGGGCTCTCATTTCAGGCTGGAAAGTTTTCTTGGCTCAGCCCGTCATCGGCGCGGCCTCAGCTTTAATCCTGTTTTTCGTTTTTTATTCAGGCCTTCTTCAAATCGGTGGTGTTCAAGAACTGAGCCCTGCGGGCTTTGCTATCATCGGTTTCCTTGCAGGCTTTTCGGAGCCGTTTTTTATTGGCATTCTTGATAAGGTCGCCGGACAAGGAGGAGGTACTTTGAACTAGCATAAGCTGGACAAGCCGGACGGAATCCTACGACGGCTGATATGAAGAGCAGGTGTGACTGGTGAGTAGCGAGACCTTCAAAAAAGATTTAGCCTTTGTTTCTATCTTTTGCAGTCCTATACCTTAACCCAGACGAGGCCGAATTCAAAAGACAAAATGATAGAAGACAAAATTATTCTGTCGTCCATTATTTTGTCTGGGAGGCCTTTGATTTTTTTCAAGAAGAAGTAGTGACCACCACTTGTTTGGATTTCAACTCCCTGACCCATGTCCATTCTCATTATTCGCATCAAGAAAAATCGCGACGGCACGGCGGTGCTCAGTTGCACGCGCGCCGACGGCTCGGTCACGTGGCAGAAGCAGGAGGGCGGGCAGGCGCGCTTTTTCCCGCGGCACGATCTTACCCATTATGCGGTCGAAACTGTGCTGCGATATCGACGTGGGTTTTTCGGCCTGGTGGCCGAAGGTTGGAGCTTCTCCGACTTCGGCACCCCCTGGCCGCGAGGGCCGTTGCCTGCTGACGCTGATCCGGCGGAGCTGATTGCCGGCCTGCTCGACGCCGAACGCGCGAATGCAACCGAGTGGCCGGCTGCCGAAATGAACGCGCAGGCGGCACAGTTCTATGCGAGGCTTGGCCTGCCTGGACGTTTAGAGCTTACCGACCCGCAGCTCGCCCGCATTCGCGAAACCATGCGAGAACTTTTTGTCAGGTGGGAAGCACTGCCTCCAGGCGAGACGCTCGAGCTGACTTTCGAGGTACCGGAGCTTGCAATTCAGTAGAGTCATTTGAATGGCTTGTTTTGTTCTCTGAAACCACGAATGAACGCAAATAAATAGAGTGCCGCCCCGGTGCTGTAAATCTTTCAAGCGATGAACTCATTTTTTCAACTCGTTGCTCCAACTCCAGAACAGACAAGAGGGCCTGGGCGGTTATCTGAAGAGTAATAATTCGCGTTTATTGGCGTTCATTTGCAGTTTAAGACGTGAGAAGGTTATTTGAGCGCCATTTTTTAGCGCCTACGCACGCCGGTAGATTTGTTTTTTTTCGAGAAACAAGGTGACATTGGAGACATATTTGAGAAAGAATACGCTGAAGCGGTCCGCGAAGGCCGAACGGCTGAGAGAATAGATGAATGACGGAATCCTGCCCATGAGGGCGCGCAGCTTGCTGGTGTAATATTCTTGAGTGTAGCGAAAGAAGGTCCGCAAGTGATGCTTCTTGCCCAAGCGCAGAACTTCGTGATACTGCAGATAATTGGTAAAATGGTGCATGTAGTCCGCCAATTGTTCCGCATATTCTGCCAGAGCGATCCCAGTGTCACGATGCTGGGCAGGATATTTACCCAAACCGAGGCGGCTCAGCAGGGCGCCTGTGGAAAACGGCTGGCGAGGGATTGCACGTCCGCCGGCAAGAAGCCTGAGGCCTGTACGCCGTGATCATGAACGTCGAATCCAAAAATCTCGAATGTGGCCGAGGCTGAAGTACCGGAAGGTTCTCCATCATATATGCGATCAAACTGCCATCACCGCAACCGAAAGGACGGGCTGGCGCCGGGAGAGGGTGTGTGTGTGTCAAGCTTGTGTTGATGACGCTGAGCAGATGTTCGTGCGTGATACTCTGAGCGCGTTTCCGCATGGGAGCGGAGGGACGATTTGAGTGCCTGCGAACGCAAGGTGACCAAATTGCGATACAATTTTATCCCGAAAATTGGGAAAAACTTCAAAAAGGACAAGAACTTCTTTGGATTTTGCGAGACTTCTCAAATCTAGGTGAAAGAAATAGATTTTGATGACTCTGGCATAAGCTAACTTGACTATATCAGATTCTCGATAAAGCTGTCATTTCGGCCCCTCCGCGACTGGGCAGAATGACATGAGAAAAATGACATAGCCAAGTTAGATGGGAGCCACCGTGTAAGCAATCAAATCTGCAGCAGAGCCGGCGCCGGCATGAATTCCAGCGCCGGCGCCCGCCAACACACTACATTGGAGCAACAGGAGTTATATGCCGGGCTATCTCCGCCCCTCTCAGCCCGGCTTAGTCGGCCCCCCCCGAGCGGCCGTTCCTCTCACAATTGTTTCGACGCCAAACATTGTCAGTTCACAATTCGCAATTGACTGTTCACCGCTGGTAATTATCAATAGTGGATGGTGCACGGTCAATTTTTATCTCTAATACACCTGCGGCCTAAGCGCCTATTCGAAAACCCCGAAATGTCATCCCGCAGGGATCTTGGTTGATTTGGGCACAGCGTCGATTTCAGGCGTGGGTGCCGAACCTACCAAGCCGTAAGGCCCTTGCGGGATACTTTCAGCATGACAGGACGAGGTTTTCGGACAGGCTCTGAGGCCAAGATCCCGATAC
>JBOHQX010000057.1:0-20501 GCA_050732395.1 bacterium | reverse complement strand
TTGTGAAGCAACCGCCGGATCATCATAGCGACACCTCTGCAATTAGATTTCAGATAACAAGGTCTTTTTATCAGAGAAGAGGAAATGATGTTATGCCGTACGTGTTTAGTCCATGCCGTCCGGATTAAAACCTCACCGGCATCTCCGGCCACGCTTCCCACGGCCAATAGAAATTCCAATACGGCCCGCGCAGGAACGTGCCAATGATCATGAAAATCAAAATCAATGCGCAGATGGCGATGAACCCCCAGTTTTGCATGGTTCGTTCTTTCGCGAACCAAACCCCGACGGTGTTGAGGCTCGACTTGTCGTGATACGGCCACCAAATCGCCAACGCCAGCAAAATTGTCGGCAACAAAATACCACCGACGAGTGCGCCGTTAATCGTGAACGCGCCGATCTTAATCGTCGAGATCGTCACAATCTCTTGCAACCAGAGAAAATACCACGGCGCTTTGGCCGGATTCGGCGTGACCGCGGGATTGGCCGGCGCCTCCAGCGGTGCGCGGAAAATAATCGAGAGCATCAATGTCACCACCAACGTCAACAATGTGACGAGCCAAATGCGCCGCAACAAATGCGGCGACGAAGGCACCGTATTTTTCTCTTCATCTACCATCATGTTTTGCACGTGCACCGTCGTGCCGTTGGTAATGCCGAGTAGTGAATACGTTTTGCTCTTGACCGGCGCGATTTTCTCCGGTTTTAGATGCAACGCTTCATGATCCGTCACGGCAAGTCCGCCGTCTTTTCGTACGCGCCACATGTGATAGGAAAACAAGAACAACACAATCATCGGTAGAAAGAAAACATGCAGAACATAAAAACGAATAAGTGTGTTTTGCTCAATGGTATTGCCGCCGAGCAGGAAGAAACGCATGGCTTCACCAACCAGCGGCGCGGAGCTGGCGATGTTCGTGCCCACGGTGATGGCCCAATACGCCAGCTGATCCCATGGCAGTAAGTAACCCGTAAAAGAAAGTAAAAGAGTCGTAATCAGTAAGACCAGGCCGATGATCCAATTCAGTGGGCGATTCGCTCCAGCCGCACTGCCGTTTTTGTATGCGCCGGTGAGGAACACGCGCACCATGTGGAGAAACACGACCGCGACCATCAAATGCGCCGCAATGCGGTGCAGCGAGCGCAGCAGCCAGCCGAACGAGACGACAAACTCGATGTCCTTCACCGAGGGGTAAGCACGCTCCACCGAGGGCACGTAAAGAAACATCAGAATCACGCCGGTGAAAACAAGAATCATGAATAGCACGAACGAGATCGTGCCGAGCCACAGTGAATAGTTCCACGAAAGGCTGCGCTTTGAAATCTTATTCGGAAACCAATGCAACAGCAGGTTTTTAACGATGGCGTCACCGGCCTCTTTGTCGCTGCTCGGCTTCCACGTCCAGGTGAGTCTATCGTAAGCTTTTTTTGTTGCTTCTAGGACGGACATTTGTGACTCCGTTCAAGCGAATAAATTTGAGTGAAGCCGGACTTGTGCGGCACAGATTTTCCTGGAGCTTAAACATCTCGTGACACAAGTCCGGCTTCGCTTACTTCGTCCCTGAGGCGTTAGAAAATTATTCATTCGCCAGAATAACCTTCAAAGCGCGTTCTTTCGCGGCATTGCCAAAGGTGTCGTAAGCGTTCATGATGTCACTCAATCCAAAATGATGCGTGATCAACTGCTTCGCCTGCAGCCGGCCCGAGATTACGGTTTTCAGCAGCATCGGGGTCGTCACGGTGTCAACGAGGCGAGTGGTGAGCGTGATGTTATGCGCCCAGAGTTTTTCCAAACGCAGCTCGACGCTTTTGCCGTGAACGCCGACGTTGGCGATATGGCCGCCGGCGGCGACAATTGCCTGGCAAATATCAAAGGTCGCCGGAATGCCAACTGCTTCGATGACCACGTCGACGCCTTTGTTTTTTGTCAATGCCATCACTTTCTCAATGGCCTTACCATCGCTGCTGTTAACCATTTTCGTCGCGCCGAACTTTTTGGAGACCGCAAGGCGATTTTCATCCACATCAATCATGATGATTTCAGCCGGCGAGTAAAACTGTGCGGTCAATAGTGAAGCCAGTCCAATCGGGCCGGCGCCAACAATGGCCACTGTATCTCCTGGCTTGACCTGGCCATTGAGAACGCCGCACTCAAATCCGGTGGGGAAAATGTCACTCAGCATCACCAGGGCCTCCTCGTCAACGTTGTCGGGAATGCGATAGAGGCTGGTATCCGCAAACGGAATTCTTACGTATTCCGCTTGGGTTCCGTCGATGGTATGGCCGAGTATCCATCCACCGTGTTCGCAATGAGAATACATGCCCTTTTTGCACGCCTCACATTTGCCGCAAGAAGTGATGCACGAAATCAATACCCTGTCGCCGCTGCGAAAATTCGACACGGCTTTGCCGATTTCCGTAACGACGCCAACACCTTCGTGGCCGAGGATGCGGCCTTTCGTCACGGTGGGAACATCGCCTTTCATAATATGCAAATCGGTTCCGCAGATGGTGGTTTTCGTGATTTTGACAATGGCATCGGTTTCTGCTTTTACTGCCGGTTTGGGCACCTCTTCCCAAGCGCGTTTGCCTGGGCCGTGATAAACAAGCGCTTTCATGGGTCAGTTCTCCTTTACCGTAATGTTCCTGCAACGGCTTGGCCGTTGCATTAGAATTCACTTATTTGTTCCAAGAACCTCGGCCAAACCAGGGTTGGAACTTTAGCATTAGATTCTACTCACACTGTCAATCGAAAATTCTGCTCTACTTCGCTGCTCATATCAACAACGAGTTGGCCGTCATCGGGCGAAACCTCCAACTTGTACCACAGCAACGCTCGCGGCGCGGGGCCGGCGTAATTCGTGCCGTCGGCGTAAAACTTCGAGCCGTGACACGGGCAATGAAATTCAAACGGAATGTTTCTCTTCTCTCCGCCAATCTCGACTTGTTTGGGCTGATTGAGTTTCGCGTATTTCACGGTGCAGCCCAGGTGTGTGCACCCTGCCGAGATGGCGTAGAAAGACTTGCCTTCCTTAAAAACATAAAGCCGCTTGTCTTCCAGAAACGTCACGCCTTCGGCGAGATTGATTGGCAAGCCGATTTTGAATCGTTGCGGCGGCTCGTAAAGCACGTTGGGGATGAGCGCGCGAAGCGATTGAAAGCTCAATCCCGTTATTCCCGCCAGCACGCCGCCGAAACCAAGCTTTTGCAGAAACGAGCGCCGCGTTTCGGGCTGCTCAGTCGTCGCTGCCGATTGTGGCTTGAAGTAGATCTTTCTGAAAATTTTCATCACAATTCAATAGTTTGAGTTAAGCACATTTTTCGTACGCTTACTTCTACTCTTTCTCCTGTTCGCTTTAAAAAGCGAGCAGGAGCAAGAGTGCGGGTAGGAGTAAGAGTTTTAAGCGGCTTCCTTTTCCTCGTAATAAAACACCTCCATCGTCATCGCATCTGTCGGGCAGCGAATCGCGCATAGACCGCAGCGGATGCAGGTATCGTCGTCTTTGAGCATCGCCGTAGCCGGCTGGAATGGATCGAGATTGTATTGTTGCAGCAATTTGGTTTTGGTATTTTCGTCAACCTGCAATTGTGCCAGAGGCACCAGCTTCAAGCAATATTCCGGACAAATATCGACGCAGCGGTTGCACAGCACACATTTGTCGGCGTCGTAAATCGTTTGAATGTGGCACGCCAAACAGCGCTCGGCCTGGCGGCGCGCTTGCTCTTGGTCGTAGCCGGTTTCGACTTCGGAGATGCCGGTGCGGCGCTGCAGATCAATCGTCGGCGGCGCTTCGCGTGCAAGCTGCTCGAAATCCTCCGGACGCGTGAAACGCCGCGTCGGAATTTTTTCAATGAACAGATTATAAAAAGTTTTGAGCCGGTGGCCGCGCAAGTGTTCGTCAATCGACAGCGCCGCCCTTTTGCCGTTGGCAATCGCGTCGATGATGTTGCGCGGGCCGAAAGCCACGTCGCCGCCGGCATAGATTCCAGCCGCGGTGCTCGCCAATGTTTCCGGATCGACTTTGATAAATTTGCTTGAGGTGAGCTCGATGCCGTCCGCAGATTTGATGAACGCAAGATCTGCTTGCTGGCCAATCGCCAAAACGACTGAATCTGTTTCGAATATCTCCGAATAGCCCGAATCATAAACCGGATGGAAGCGGCCATGCTCATCGTACGTGCGTTGGACGCCGATAAATTCGACGGCTTTGACCTTGCCGTGGTCGCCGATGAATCGTTTCGGGCCGCGTTGTGGATGAAAGATAATTCCTTCGCGCCGGGCTTCTTCAAACTCTTCGTGACCTTGTGAGGTGCGCAACACCGGCATTTCGGCGAATGATTCCAAGCTGGCGAGGTGAACTTCGGAAGCGCCGCCGCGCATCGCGACACGTGCGGCATCAACAGCCTCGTGAATACTTGGCATTTCAGATTCGGGACCACCACGCAAAGCCATGCGCGCCGCATCAAACGCGACGAAACCACCCCCGATCACTAAAACTTTTTTGCCGAGATTGACGCGATAACCGTTATTAACGTTGAGCAAGTAATCAATGGCCTTGATCACCCCGTCGAGTTGAACACCTTCAATGTTGAGATCGCGGCCTTTCTGCGTTCCTACCGAAATGAAGATGGCTTCATAACCTTGCTGCTTTAATTCAGCAATGCCAAACTTTTCGTCGAGCGGCGTGTTGTAGCGAATCTCGACGCCGCGCGCTTTGATTTTGTCAATTTCTTTGTCAATCAAGCTGCGCGTGAGGCGATACTCCGGGATACCTTGGCGCAACATGCCGCCAGCGACATTTGTCGCTTCGAAGACCGTGACTTGATAACCCATCAACGCCAAATCGTGCGCGCAGGAAAGTCCGGCAGGGCCGGAGCCGATCACAGCGACTTTTTTATTCTTAACGATATTTTTGCGCGTTTGAATTTGCACGGGCAAATGCCAGCGCCATTTGTTGCCGGTTTCATTCGCGCCTTCAAACAAGCCGTCTTGCGCGTCGGGGTCGAGCGATTCGACACCGTACTTTTCCGTGACAAATCTCTTCAGCGCGCGAATGCTCACCGGCGCATCGATCTTGCCGCGGCGGCAGCGATCTTCACACGGCGCCGCGCACACGCGACCGCAAACACTCGCAAAGGGATTGGGCGAACGCGAGGTGAGATAGGCCTCTTTGTATTTTTGCTCAGCGATGAGTTGAACGTAACGTCCGGCATCCGTATGAATCGGGCAGCCGATTTGGCACGGAACGAGATTCTTCCAAAACTCGATATCCGGAATTTGAATTTTGTATTTTTCAGACATACCACTCCGATTCTGATTTGATAGATAAGCCCTACAACTCTCGTGCCTTTAATTCACATTAGTTTGTGCTGATTTTTCTGGACGAAATATAGGTTTGGGCGCGCTGCAACGAGCGTTTTTCTTGAAATTGCAAAAACACGAGGGCTTATTTCTCAAGTTCGGGAGCAGGTTTCAAGCATTACTGGGATGTATTTTCTTTCGGCGTGAAGTCGAGGGCAGCGTGCTATGCGCTAATGTTTGGCAACGCATTGCCTGTGATATGGAAGCGCAAACGTCTTTCCACTGCGCATGAAGCGCGCAAGGCGTATTCACACGCGCGGCTGAACAGCACGGGCATCAACGTGATCTCCACATGTTGTGTCAACTGATCAACCGCAAAACGATGATGCTGAACAAAATCATGGCAGTGAGCGTGGAAAGTTGATGCGCGCTTAATTCGTTCAAGAAGTTTTTATAAACAGCCTCCCGCAGAAAGCCGTTAAGAATAGCGGCGATAACCAAGATCGTCCAAGCGAAGGTATAGCGAAGTAACATTGGTATCCTTCCTAAACATGAGGATGGGTCTTCTTGAGGCACAATGCGGACGAGCCGCAACCAAAAAGGAAAAGCGCCTCCCGCAAGGTCGGAACAGAGACGCAAAGATTTTCTCTGCGATCCTTTGCGATGCTCTGCGCGAGAAACTGCCGGCTCTCGCATGCTGGTTGCCGATGCGCATGATGTCGGTTTTCAGCAGGCGCTTGTCTACCAGGCGCAAATAGATTAGGTCCCATTTTTTGTGCACAAAATCTATTTATCACGCAAAGCTTACGCGGAGATTGCGCAGAGATTTTTTTGGCGATCCCATGCGACTTTGTTAAAACGTGGAATTTCTTCGCTTTTTTTGCACGAATCTAACTGTCTAGGTACTAGCGTTGGGAAAAGAGCGTTAAGAAAAAGATGATTGCCAAAAAAAAGTACACCACCGTATGCACAAAGATGATTTTGACCGTCAATGCAAAGAAGTTGGGTTGATTTTTGTTCATGCTTGTATCCTTTGCTTGGTCACCACCCACGTCGTGCCATCAGTTGGGCAGCCTGCCCAATACTTTCCACAAGCAGCGATGCCAACGATGGAATGAGACCACCGGTTGTGCAAACATCAAAATGCATTCGCCGGACACGACGCTTATGCCGTTCTCTTCGCAAAATCGCACGGCGGCCGGAGATTCTGCGCCTTGCTGCAACCAAATACGACGAATACCCGCTGCCGCGGCATCGCGCACCACCTGCTCCGTTACTTTAGGCGGCACAACAATGAGCGCGCCGTCCACCGGCTCTGGCAAGGAACGCAGATCAGGATAGTAACGCTCGCCGTCAATACCGGAGGCGTTAGGGTTGACGGGAAACACACGATAGCCTTTTTCCTGCAGCGCTCTATAGGCCATGTAACCGAATTTTTTACCGTCGCGCGAAACGCCGACAATCGCCAGCTTGTGTTGCGCGACGAAGTCTTCAACCGCGGCTTTAGTGGTCATGGTATACACCGTTAGAGGGATGGTACAACCAATTCAAAAAAATACATGTCAACAAGCTGCTTCGCTTCCGAACTCAGTTTTCGAACCTTGAGCGTTTGTTCGAACGCCATTTTAATCTCGGCTTCATTTTTTTTCTGCACCCATATCAACACGAGATTCACGTTTCCGGTTTCGAGCGCTTTTTGCGCGGCTTTGATCACCGGTCCGTCCATGCTGTCACAATGGGCGAAAACGGCACTGGAGCCAGGCAGCACGACGAAAAGCATGGCCAAAATCATCAGCGCAGAAAAGGAATGGATTCTTTTCATGGCCATCACTCCGTTTTCAAAGGATGAAAGATTTGGGAGCAGCCCCGTCAGGGGCTGGAACTTCAATACGTGTGCGCCTAAAGGCGCGACTACGAGCGCACGCTCACGAAGATTCCCGGATCATGATCAGTATCATTTTGAATCTCGTCACCGCCCGCAGCGCGTGCGGTTGCTGCGCCGGCATGATGACGATATCGCCGGCTTGTACACGCATCGCATTGTCGGAGATGGTAATTTTTGCTTCACCTTCGAGCACGTTAACCAGCGCATCAAATGGCACGGTATGTTCGCTCAGACCTTGCCCTTCATCGAACGCGAACAACGTCACCGTGCTGGATTTGTTCTGCATGAGGGTGCGGCTCACCACAGTGGCTTCTTGATAATCCACCAGATCGATCAGTTTCGCTACTTGACCCGTAAAATCTACAGGACGATTTCGTTTTCTGGTTTGCTGCAAGCGCGGTCTTTCCCGGAAGAATTCGGTCTTACTCATGAGTCCTCAAATGGTTCATCTCATCAACTTCAGCTCTTTCAACTTTCGCTCTGCAACCAGGACCTCTTGACAGGGATTCATGACTTTAAACGCTACAAAAACGTCTCCGCAAATCTTGTCCAAGTCCGCTCATCGGTCTCTTCGAGCTGACCTTCGACCAGGTGCCCGAATTCCGCCATTTCCTGCGCATGGCCGTTTCCGCTCTCCGCAACGAGCAACTGGCGTACACGCTGGATCTCCTGCCGATACCAGGCCGCTGCCTTCTCACCGATTTTCAACTGTTCGAGCTCATCGGCAAGCTGATTCGGTTTGAGGGAGCAAATCCAGCCTTTTTCATAAAGCTGCTTTTCCAGCCAGGCAAGATTGTGCACAAGCTCGGCATTGATCAAATGAACCCTGCCGGTGATCGGCGATTTGAAGATAGCCTTGCGCCCGTCTTGCTGAATGCAAAACAGCGGCTCGCCCTTTTTGATGTGCTGGCCCTGGTCGGGAAATGCGATGGCGTCGATGCGGCCAATCATTTTACGCGCAAAATCGTCAATGCCCACGCGCACCAAGCCGGGAACACTCACGCTGGCCCACACGTGCCCGGCGGAGATGAACACCCCGCCGGGTAGCACGAATTCATGCTCATGCGGCCGCTCGGACGTGAGCAGGCGCACGACCGGCTTGAGATGCTTTTCCATGCGATCGTACCGGCGCATCAGGCACTTCTTGGTAAACTCGACCAGCTCATCTTCGGTGAAGGGTTTCTGTACATAATCCAGCGCGCCGAATTTCATGGCATTTACCGCAGACTCGATGGTGGCATAGCCCGTGATCATGACCACATCCGTTTCCGGACTGAAATGCTTGACGCCTTTTACCACGTCGAGACCGTCCATCTCCGGCATCTTCAAATCGGTGAACACAAAATCGTATTTGTTTTTTTGCACCAAGCCCAGAGCTTCGCGTCCGCTTTCAACGGTATCAACGGCATAACCGGCCACCACCAAAATCTTGCGAAAGCTGTTCAACACCACCGGTTCGTCATCCACCGCCAAAATGCGCGCCAGTGGTTTGGAAACATCCACGCGCTTGAGCGATTTCGCCTCGTGCGTAAAATCGAGGTTCAGGCCGATATCCAACGCGACCAGCCGTTCCTTGCGGGCTTTGGCTTCAGCCATTTTCTTGGAAATAGTTCGAACCGTAACGTCGATGATGATGAAAGCAATGATCATCGCCACCACTAAAATCGCGACCATAATTGCCTCCTTTTGAGGAAAGATTGAAGATAGAGGGTTGAAGATCGAGGATCGAGGATTGAAGATCGATGATCGAGGATTGAAGATCGATGATAGAGGATTGAAAACAGAGCATTGACAAGACAGGATATCTTCTTCAATCTTCCATCTTCAATCCTCAATCATCTATCCTCGATCATCTATCTTCATCCCTTACCTGCAATTCATTCTTCAAACATGACTCTTCTTCCACAGGCAATAAGATCTTGAACGTCGTCCCTTTTCCAGTTTCACTTTCGACCGTGATCCGGCCGTTATGCTTTGCAATAATGCCCCAGGCAATCGCGAGCCCAAGGCCATTGCCGTTTTGTCCTTTGGTCGTGAAAAAGGGCTCGAAGATTTTAGGCAGATGCTCCGCCGCGATGCCGTGGCCAGTATCACGTACTTGGATCTGAATGCATCCGTTCTGCGCCGGCGAACCAGCATGGCCGTAGATGTGAGTCAAGGAAGTGTCGAGCATCAACGTGCCGCCTTTTTCAGTCATCGCGTCCTTGGCATTTAGAAATAAATTGATAAGCACCTGTTGGATTTGATCAACATCGACGTTGATCTGAGGTAAATTGGGCTCGAGATTTTGTTCCAACGCGATGTGATGCCGCAGTAATTCATTTTGCAGAATGCGCACCGCACGATTGATGACTTCATTGATGTCGCTGGCGCGCTTTTCCGGCTGCGATTGGCGCGCGAAATCGAGCAAGCCTTTGACGATCTCACGGCAGCGTTTCGTCTCACGTACGATCACTTCGAGATCGTCTTTCATTTCCGGATGGCCGGCCGCGCGCTTGAGTAAAAAACTGCTGTAGGTCAATACGCCGGTGAGCGGATTATTGATTTCGTGCGCCACACCTGCAGCCAATCGGCCCACCGAAGCCAGCTTGTCGGATTGATAAAGCTGTCGCTGCGTTTCTGCAAGCTTGTGCGTCATGTCGTTGAACGACCTCGCCAGCGCGCCGATCTCATCGTCCTTGTCCAGCGTGATGGCATAATTCAAATCACCTTCGGCCACGTGCTGGGTGGCAGCGACGATCTGTCCCACCGGCTTGAGCACGATGCGATTAACCAACAAATAGATGATCAAGCTCACCGCGGCGGTTGCGATGACGGCAAAGATCAGCAAGCGCATCTGGCTGGCCTGCAGGCTGCGATCCACTTCATCAAGCGGCATGGTGATATCCAATACGCCAAGCACTTTTTGATTTTCGCTGTGTGCATGGCAACTGGCCTGCCAGCAACCCGACTCGTTGTAAATCGGATTGATGATACCCAACTTGCGTTGCTGCGAAACGGCGTGAAAAATGCGTGTACGCGCGGAGATGGGCAATCGTTCCAAAGGCTGGTCGGCGGCGTGGCAGGCGTAGCACGCCTCGGCTTTCTTGTCCACCATTCTGCCGGAGTCGAGCGAATCCGTCGAAAAGATAATCGCGCCATCTTTGTTGAAGATGCGAACTTTTTCAATACCTTTCTGCCGGCCTATGGTGTTGATGATGCGATGCACCGATTCGCGCTGGTCCAAGAGCATGTCGTATCGCATGCTGCTCTTGACCGTTTCGCTGAGCTGATGGGCGTTACGTTCCAGCTCGGCAATCAGCTGTCGCTGCTGCGCCTTTAGGATGACGTAGGCGAAAATGCCGATCATGACGAGGGCGACGCCGCCAACTGCGGCAATGAGTTTGTAACTGATTTTGGTTGGCATGGTTGATAAACGCAGTTGCGTTTAGCCGTGCAGCCTTACTTTTTTAGCCATGAGCTCAGCTTGGGTTTCGCGATGCTCCGGATCTTCGACACAACAATCGACCGGACAAACGGAAACACACCTTTGTTCGTCATAGAAGCCGACGCATTCCGTGCATTTCTCCGGCACAATAAAATAGATGCTGTCCGAGAGGGCGTCGAGTTTTGCGTCGGCGGCCACCGTTCGCCCTTTGTATTCGATTTGTCCTTTTGCGGCCGTACCGTCGGCAAAGGCCCAGTTTTCATCAGCATTGTAGATGGCATTGTTGGGGCATTCGGGCTCGCAGGCGCCGCAATTAATGCAATCAGCCGTGATGATGAGTGACATTCGTTCCTCCTTATCAGGTATTTTGATTCATTCTGACCACAACGGGTATGTGGGCTCTTCAACCGGCTGCACTTCTTCTTCTGCTTGCGGGAAAACCGGCAAATAACGGACAGCGGCGGCGAAAGCGGCAAAGCCAATCGCGACGATCATCGTGGTTACGGCAATTTCCATCCACGAGGGCAAATAGCCGACTTTGGCCCAGCCCTCCATGCCGGTAATGCTGACATTCAAGCGATTCAGCACAAAGCCCAATACCACCAGCAGCGCGGATACGAACAAGCCGGTTTGCTGCAAACGCACTTTGGGAATCGCCAGAAGCATCATGGGCAGCAGCACGCCTGCGCCCATTTCGATCCAGTACAAGAGGGATTCCAACGAAACGGTGAAGACCGCGCTCAGCGCTTGTCGATCCAGCAGATCCTGCACTTTCATCACGGTATAAATCAGCAGGATGATCACGAGCACACGCCCCAGTTGCGTTAACAACGGCATTTCGATTTGCCGCTTGCAGGCGCGGCTGCTCGTGAACGATTCAAAAATCACCATCGCGCAGCCGGCCCCGAGAGCGGAAACAAAAAAGAACACTGGCAGCCAGGGCGAGTACCACAAGGGATGCAGTTTTTCCGGCACGATCAAATACAACGAGCCCAGCGAGGATTGGTGCAGGGTGGACAGAATCACGCCGAGAATCACTAATGGAATGGTGAGGGCGCGCATCCAGCGTACCGCTTTCATCCAGCCCAGGCCCTCAAACAGCACCGGGCTGAACTCGAGGCCGAGCACCATGGTGTAAAGCATCACGCACCACGCCACTTCAAACATTACCGAGTGCGGATTCCACATGATGATCGCGTGCCAGATGCGATCCGGCCTGCCGAGATCGTACATTAAAGCAAAGATGACCAGTAGGTATCCTAAAAAAGCCGTCAACACTGCCGGACGGATGATAGGTTTGAAAGCTTTGATGTTAAAGATATAGACAATCGCGCAAAGCGTGAATCCGCCGGCGGCCAAGCCCACGCCGCAGAGAATGTCAAAACCGATCCACAGTCCCCAGGGAAACTGGTCGCTGAGATGGGTGGCGGCACCGAGGCCTTGGGTGAAGCGCACGTAGGTCGCATAGAGACCGAGCCCTAACAACACGACAAAAACAGCGCGCCAGAAAGTGAGTTGTGCCAGTACTTTTTTCATATAGTGGTTTGCCTACTTAACGTGGCCGCATCAAGCTGCATCCAATTGACCGTCATTCCGGTCTTTCATTTCCTTCAGCTTGGCGTGCAGCTTGCCTACCTCGTCACGGCGATTGATGATCCACCACAAGCCATACAACGCGGTGCCGCCGACGGCGACGATGTTCGGAATCTTCGACAGCGCATTCCAGGTGAGCATGGGCAAGGGCTGATTCGGCAAATTGGAGGGAAAACCGAGCTTTTCAAAAGGAACGGCAGAAAGAAAGAGTACCGAAGTGCCGCCTGCTTCTTGCAAGCCATAAAGGTGATTCACGTACTTTTCCGGCTCGTCCTGCAATCGTCTCTGCGCTTCGGCAATCAGCTCGTTGCGGTCGCCGAAAATGGTCGCGCCCGTCGGACAGGCCTCCGCGCAGGCAGTTGGCAAGCCCTTCGTCAAACGATCGTGACAAAAGATGCATTTGCGCACACGCGGCGCAACTTCATTCCAAGTGTAAGTCGGAACTTGAAACGGGCAGGCTTGCATGCAATAACGACAACCAATGCATTTCGCTTCGTCGTACAGAACCGGACCATCCGTCGTCTTGGTAAAGGCGCCGACCGGGCACACCGAAACGCAGGTCGGCTCTTCACAGTGCATGCACAACCGCCGCACGAACACCTCGTTGCCATAATCCTGTACCACCGTGTAGGCATTGGCGTTCAGTTTGGTTTCTTCACCCGCCATCAGCCCGTTTTGTGCTTTGCAGGCGTCGCGGCACAAACCGCAGCCGACACAAAGGGTGATATCGATCAAAATCGCTTTGCGTGCCATAGACATATCCTCGCAGTCCATTACTACCGCCCCGCTAAACTACCGCCCGGGCGCTGTAAATCTTCCAGGTGCCGACAGAAAAAGTAAGAGCGCCCGGGCGGTGATCCTGTGGAATCGTTCTGCCACCAAATTATTCCGTTCAGTGATAGGGTGGAAAAACCTGCACGATACCATCTTCGGCCACCGCCTCGGTTTCATCCTTGCGCGCGTCCTTCTCATTTACAATGACCCAAATGGTGTATATACTCAAGATCATGCCCACCGGGATAATGGACAAATTCACAAAACCGAGGATCAGCACCAGCGTTTTCGCCCACGATTGTCGCAAAAGCAACGCGATGCCGCCGATCAGGCTCGGCACGGAGGTCAAAGTGAACATTGCCGCCAGTATCTCGCCAAAGCCGGAAGTACTGAGCGGCAGCCCGATTCTGGCGGTCGTCCCGGAATTCGTGAGTGCCGTGATGAAGCCGAGGGCAACTACGAGGCCCAAAACGCCAAAGGCAATGTACAACCACCCCAGTGTTCGAATGTGGCTTTTCATCGCTCTTCACCTCCTTCAAGCCTGGCTTTCAAAATGGCACACGAAGTGGCGCAAGAATTTTGGCTGATAGGTGATGCGAAAAGGCTCGATCATCGTGCGCATAATTCAGTGTTTGGTTTTTGCCGTCACGCCATTTTTCTTGGGCATTTTCGACATGGGTAGAATCACCCGCGCCAGGGCGTTTTTCAATTCCGAAAGATCGGCTGATTTCAACACGAAAGCATCGGCACCCCAAAGATGAAAATCATCGCGAAACTGATCGTACGCCGTATTAATAATAATGGGCATGTGCCGTTGCCGGGCGAGAATCTTGTCCAACAACACCGTGCCTTCGGTTTCTCTCAATTGGAGGTCCAATACGACTGCGTCAATCTTTTCATGCTCCAAAATCTCGAGGGCATCCATTTCCGAGGCCGTATCGATCACCTCATAGCCTTCATCTCCCAATTCATGGCGATAGAGCAGGCGCAAGTTGGTTTCGTCATCGATAATGAGAATACGGACCATGACACTCTTCCTTATTTTTCAGCAAAGAGCTCGGGGCATCCAGGCGTGTGCATATTGCATACTTCCTGCGAGCGTCTGCGCATTTCTAGGCCGCCGCAAAAAAAACACGGGCCACCGTGGGAGGGAGAAAATGGTTGGTGGCCCGTGCCTTCGACGCGGAGGTAAATCTGGCTCAACTTGAGGCCGAGCCATGAGCTTGTTATCCTTTACTATTTCACTTCATATAGCAGACAATTTTCGTGCCCGGCCAGCGAAATTGATGAATGCGAATTATCAGAGGCATAACTGAGGTAGCGCCTTATTGTGAGACTCTTTTTTCCCAGACGTGAGAAAGGATCGAGGCGAGATTCCTGATGTTGGGAAGGGACGTGCTCAGAACGATTGCTGGCTCTATTTCTCAGCAAGCTGTGCCTCCACCACTGCGATCGCGGTCATATTCACCACGTCCATCTCGCTCATGCTCCCGATTTGCAGGACGTGCACCGGTTTTTTCATGCCCATGAGTATCGGGCCAATGGCTTCGGCATGGCCGAGGCGTTGCAGCAGCTTGTAGGCAACGTTGCCGCTGATCAAATCCGGAAAGATAAGCACATTGGCGCCGCCTTTGATTTGGCAAAAGGGATAAAACTCCTCGACGATTTCCGGCGCCACAGCAGTATCGGCTTGCATCTCGCCATCAACGACAAAGTCCACTGCTTTGTGCCGCAAAATGGACAGCGCCTGCAACACTTTTTCTGAAAGCGGGTGTTTGACGCTGCCAAAGTTGGAAAAAGACAACAACGCAACACGAGGCACTACATTAAACCGGCGGACCTCTTTAGCCGCCAGAATCGCGATCTCCGCCAAGTCTTCCGCGCTCGGATCGATGTTCACGGTCGCATCGGCAATGAAGTAAACGCCGTCTTTGAACACCATGGCGTACAAGCCCGCCACTTTCGTGACGCCTTCTCGCAGCTTCACGATTTGCAGCGCTGGGCGCAAGGTGTCGGGATAATGCTTGGTCATGCCGGAGACCATGCTGTCGGCCTCGCCCAAATGCACCATCATCGGCCCGAAATAGTGGCGATGCTGCATCAGCTCTTCGGCATCGCGACGCGTGAGGCCATGGCGTTTGCGCTGCTCGTAAAACGCGTTGACGTAGATCGGCAGCTTCCGTGAGGCCGTCGGATTGACGATCTCCACGCCACCATGCAAGTGAATGCGCATTTCTTCAACGCGTTTCAAAATCGTTTCCTCTTCGCCCAGCAGAATGGGATGGGCGATGCCTTCGTCAAGAATGACTTCGCACGCTTTGAGCACCGCCGGAAAATCGCCTTCGGGATAAACAATGCGCTTCGGCTCGTTCTTGGCCTTGTTGATCATCACGCGCATGAATTTCCGTGAGGCCCCCAGACGCCCTTCCAACTCATCGCGATACTTATCGAGATCGATTTTCTTTTGTGCTACGCCGCTCGCCATCGCCGCCTGGGCGACTGCCGGCGCGACCCACAGCAGCACACGCGGATCGAACGGCTTGGGGAGGATGTACTCGCGGCCGAATTCGATGTTTTGCAAACGATATGCTTTGATCACTGTGTAGGGCACGGGCTCTTTGGCGAGGGCCGCCAAAGCGCGCGTGGCGGCATGCTTCATTTCTTCGTTGATCGTGGTCGCGCGCACGTCCAGCGCGCCGCGAAAGATGAAAGGAAAACCGAGTACGTTGTTGACCTGATTAGGATAGTCCGAACGGCCGGTCGCCATGATCAAGTCCGAACGCGCCGCGGTCGCCTCCTCGTAAGTAATCTCCGGATCGGGGTTCGCCATGGCGAAGATAATGGGATCTTTGGCCATGGATTTCACCATTTCTTTCGTCACCATATTGGGGCCGGAAAGCCCAACGAACACGTCGGCGCCTGCGAGCGCTTCCGCGAGTGAGCGGGCTTTGGTTTCGGTGGCGAGCCTGGCTTTATGAGGATTCATGTTTTCGGTGCGGCCCGCATAGACCACGCCGAGCGTGTCGCACAGGACCAGGTTCCGCCGTGACAGACCGAGGCTGAGATAATAATTGGCGCACGCTATTCCCGACGCACCCGCACCGTTGAAGACAACTTTGACCTTGCTGAGCTCCTTGCCCACCAACTCCAGCGCATTGAGCAGCGCCGCGCCCGAGATGATGGCGGTGCCGTGTTGATCGTCGTGAAACACCGGGATCTTCATGGTTTTCTTCAATGCTTCCTCAATGTAAAAGCATTCCGGCGCTTTGATGTCTTCCAGGTTGATGCCTCCAAAGGTTGGTTCCATGAGCTGCACGGCTTTGACGATCTCGGCCGGATCGTGCGAATTCAACTCGAGGTCAAAAACATCGATGTCGGCAAAGCGTTTGAAGAGCACGCCCTTACCTTCCATCACGGGCTTGCCTGCTTCCGCGCCGATATCGCCGAGGCCGAGCACAGCGGTGCCATTGGAAACCACCGCCACCAGATTGCCGCGCACGGTATAATCCCACACTTTTTCGGGATGTTCATGGATCTCACGACAGGGCTCGGCGACACCTGGAGAGTACGCCAGCGCCAAATCCGTTTGCGTCGCGCAGGGTTTGGTTGAAACCACCTCGATTTTTCCTTTACGGCCTTCACCATGGTAACGTAAGGCTTCTGATTTGGATATCATTGCACCTCTCCATCCAAAAAACAATGAATGACACCGTGTTATAAGGCGACGCGATGCTCATCGCGCCAACTTTCTTTGGGAACACCGATGATCATCTCAAACCTCCTGGTTGACATGATTCACTCAAATCGAATCGTGACTTTGAAAATGCCATCTTCGAATTTGCGCTCAACCCCGCCGACTCGATCAAAGGCATATAACATGGCTGTGTTTTCCGCCAACACATATGCCACAAATCCTTCAAAACCGTTGTTTTTGGCGACGCGCGTGAGTTGCTGCAGCAGGAAACGGGCAATGCCCTTGCACCTGTAGGCTTCATCGACCACAAATGCGATTTCCGGTAAGTTGGAGGTGGGCGAAGCGATAAAGCGTCCGATTGCGACAATGCGTTCTTTGCCGATTTCGCCGACGACGCCGACGATAGCCATGGCATTTTTGTAATCGACATTCACCAGGTACTGCGCCTTTTCGTGTGGCATGGTCTTGACCATGGCATGATAGCGCATGAAGATGGTTTCTTCGCTGTGCGAGTAGAAAAAGTCCTGAAGCATGCGTTCGTCGGTCGGCTTGATCGGGCGAAAGAGAATCGGCCCGATGTCCTTGAACGTTTGCATGGTTTCATATTGCTGCGGGTAAAGGCGCCCGACGGTTTCCAGCTTCTGATCCGGATAAACGTAATGCCTTGCCTTCGTCGCTTCCAAAAGCTCGCCGCGAAAATCCGGATGCGCGATATTGATGAGCTCCAATGCACGCTGGCGCACCGACTTCCCGTATAGAAAAGCGATGCCATACTCCGTGACCACATAATGGACGTCGCCTCGTGAAGTGGTGACGCCAGCACCGTGATGCAGCTCCGCTACAATGCGTGAAAGCTTGCCGTTTTTGGCAGTGGCAGGAAGAGCGATGATGGGCTTGCCGCCGGGCGAGCGTCTCGCGCCGCGAATAAAATCAACCTGCCCGCCGACACCGCTGAAAAACTGCGGACCAAGAGAATCTGCGCACACCTGACCGGTCAAATCCACCTGCAGGGCGGAATTGACCGCCACCATATGCTGGTTGCGGCTGATGATAAAGGGATCATTAGTGTATTGCGAAGGATGAAACTCTATTCCTGGATTATCGTGGACGAAGTCATACAGCAGCCGGGATCCCATGACGAAGCTTGTCACGATCTTGTTGGCGTGCAGCGTTTTCCTCTTTCCATTGATCACGCCCGCTTTCACCAGCGGCACGACGCCGTCGGAAAACATTTCCGTGTGAATGCCCAAATCATTCTTGTCGGCCAGCATCTTGAGCACGGCATTTGGAATGCCGCCGATGCCCATCTGCAGAGTGGCGCCGTCGGAAATCAATCGTGCGATATGCGCACCGATTTGGTGGGCAACCATGTCGGGCTCCTCAGATTTAAGCTCGAGAATCGGCTCATCACATTCCAACAAATGACCAATTTGGCTTATATGCAGCAGGCTGTCACCCAATGTTCTCGGCATGCACGGATTAACCTGGGCCACCACGGCGCGCGCCACCGCTGCGGCGGATTTCACCACGTCTACGCTCACGCCCAGGCTGCAATATCCGTGCGTATCCGGCGGTGAAACTTGAATGAGGGCGAGATCGACCGGCATTTGCCGGCTCTCGAACAACCCCGGCAGCTCGGAGAGAAAAATGGGCGTGTAATCCGCCTCACCCTTGGCCACTGCGCCTCTCACGTTTGGCCCGATAAAAAAAGCATTGTGGCGGAAATGGTGCACGTATTGCGGCTGTACGTATTCAGATCCGCCGGCAGTCAACAGATGGAAGATCTCTGCGTCGGCAAAATGGAAGGCGTTTTGCACGAGTTGTCGCACCAGTTCTTGTGGTTCCGCACATCCCGAGCCGATGAAGATGCGACTGTTACGCGGCAGGTGTGGCAGAATTGCGGACAATGATGAAATTGTTTTTGGGGTATGCATGGAAAAAATCCAGGAATGAGGGAAAAACTTACGCATGGGCTTACGCATTACGTTTTACGTATCATATCTGTAAAGCGTAATGCGCAAGCTTCGCAATATGCTTAGATCAACGATTTCCCAAATGTCCGCACAGTGAACACGGGGCAGGGCGCACGGCGAACGACTTTTTCCGTGACGCTTCCCAGCAACATGTGCTCGAATCCCGTTCTGCCGTGGGTTGCGATCACGATGAGGTCGCTCGCATAATTCTCCGCAAAGTTGATAATGTCACGGGCAGCGTAACCTTCGATAACATGGAGGTCAGCGGCGACCTCCGGGCCCTTGGTTTCGCGTAGAAGTTTTTTCATCTCCAGCTTCGCCCTCTCCTTGAGCTCGGGCGGAAATGCCAATACCGAAGGACCGGTGGCCATATAACAAGCCGGATGGATAACTTCCTCGACGACGTGCAGCAATTGCAATCGCGCTTTGTATGTTGCGGCGATTTGCTTGGCATAAACCAAGGCCTGCCGTGCGTGCTCGGAAAAATCTACAGGCACCAGAATAAGTTTCATGATCTCTATTGGTGCCGGAGTTTCACGTTCGCGGATCGTGAGCACTGGGCAGGGAGCCAAGCGCACCACTTCTTCCGCCACACTGCCGAGGAACAAATGTCCCAGCCCCCGGCGGCCATGCGTGCCCATCACGATAAGATCGATATCGTTCTCCTTGGCATATCCTAAAATCGCCGGCGCGGTGGAGATGCCCCTTACCAACGCCTGCTTGATTTTGAGGTTGTCATCTTGCAAAGCCTGGATGATTTCGGACATGTGGCCCGCGGCGAGGTCTTGCAACTGTTCGTTGATTGCTTTCTTGTTCGGAATACGAGCAGAATAATCCTGAAATAGTGCCATCGCGTGCAGGACGTGCAATTCCGCGCCATACTCAGTTGCCCAATGCGTCGCAGGCCCGAGAGTTTGCTGGGCGCAGCGCGAAAAGTCCGTGGGGAACAATACTTTCTGTATTTTCATCATTTCACACCTCCTGAAATTGATTCCAAAGCACGGCGCGCGGATGCAAAGATCTCCTGGCGCTTGAGAGGTTTTCTCAAATAGTCAAACGCACCGGCAGCCATGGCTTCACAATGATCCGCATCATCACCACCGGCAGTGACCACGATCACTTTCGACGCCGGGCTTTTTACTTTGATTTCACGCAATAGCTCGATGCCGGATTTTCCAGGCATTCTTAGATCCATCACCACAATCGGATAACGCTCTCGCTTGAGCAACAAAGCAGCTTCATAACCGGAGGAGGCCGCACTAACCTGAAAGCCGGCCTTTTGAAAGATTTTCGTTAACGAGCGCCGAAACTCCCCGTCATCGTCGATAACAAGTATGCGAAAATCATTTTCCGATGGCACGTTTCGGCCTCCTGAGCAAGTTCCAAACGCTGTAACCCCAAAAAACGCGCCAAAAACAAAAAAGCCGCTTGGCCTAGAGCCAAGTGGCTGTAAAAGAAAGCGATGGAGATTGCTTCGCTACGTTAGGGAATTACGAAATCAACGCGCCATTTTCTTAGAGTCGATAATGTCATTGTTACAATTCTTGAGTTTGAGAAGAGGGCGTGGGGCAGAGGGCGGAGGGCATGGGGCATGGAGCGGAGGGCGTGGAGCAGAGGGCATGGCGTACGGCCATGCCCTCTGCCCCATGCCCTCTGCCCCACGCCCCACACGCCCTCTGCGCTTTGCCCTCCGCCTATTCCTTGCTCGGAATACCCAGCTCCGCCATCTTACGATAGAGTGTAGACAAACTCATATTCAGAAAGCCGGCCGCTTTGCTTTTGTCTTGCCCGGCTTGTTGCAAAGCCTTGAGAATCGTTTCACGCTCGAATTTTCGCACGGACCCCCTCAAGCC
>JBOHQX010000056.1:0-17660 GCA_050732395.1 bacterium | reverse complement strand
TCAAAAAAACGAAATCTTGCAACTTTGTATTACAGAGTGAATTTTATTACGCGGAGTTCTTAAAAATTCACAGAAATACAAACTTGTAGAACTTTGTATTTTTAGCCAAGTATATGGTTGCGACTCTGCCGGCCGGAAGTCTCTGCGAATCTTTGCGAGGCTCTGCGTGAGTCTTCTTTTGGTTGCGGCTACGCTGCGCTGTGAAACTCCGTGTTCTCTGTGTCTCTGTGTTGAAAAATGGGTCAACATAAGAGTAAAACTTAGAGAGCTAGCAGCCTCTGGACAACGCCGCACAGTCGTTTTTTTGCGCAGCAAACTCAGAATGGTATTCTGAAGATTTTTTGGCGGGATGAACAAGATTTACACGATGAAAAGCAATTTGATGAAGTCGTTTGAATTGCTTACCTTGCCGGTCGCAGGAATCTTCCCGTGGGCCTAGCTTACTCGGTGGCGGTGACTGCCGCCGCGCCGGTGGTCGGTAGCGCGGCAAATTCGCTCAAAGTCGCTTTGAGCCACTATGATCCTGCCTCAGCCAAGGATGGCACCACGCCGAGCAGCGAAACCGACGTCGAAGTTGACTTTCCTGTGAGTATCACCAATTGATTCTTGCCTCAATTTGTTATCTATGAACGCTTTGTTGAGTATTCAAAATCTGCAAAAGAGCTACGTTTCGCCCGAAGGCGAGCGCACCATGATTATCGATGTGCCGCATTTCGAGATGAATGCAGGCGACCACATCGCCTTGCAAGGTCGCAGCGGCTCCGGCAAAACGACCCTGCTGAATCTGATCGCCGGGATCTTGCAGGCTGATTTCGGCTCCATCAAGCTGGCCGGACAGGATCTGTGCACGCTTTCAGAGTCGGAGCGCGATCGCGTGCGCGGTCAAAATATCGGGTACATTTTTCAAACGTTCAATTTACTACAGGGCTACAGCGCGCTGGAAAACGTCGAATTGGCGATGCGTTTTGGCAATGGGTTGCAGCGCAGCTTCGCCAGAAAGCTATTGGAGCACACCGGCTTGAGAGACCGCATGCATTACCGCCCTGCGCAGCTTTCCGTCGGGCAACAACAGCGCGTGGCCGTCGCGCGGGCCCTGGCGAACAAGCCAAAGATCGTGCTTGCAGATGAGCCCACCGGCAATTTAGACGCACATCATGCCAAACAAGCCTTGCAATTAATCAAAGAAATTTGCCGGGAGAACAATGCCGCATTGCTACTCGTCAGTCATGATCCGGCGATCTACGAGTATTTCGATCGTGTGGAAGAGCTCGCGAGTTTGAATCGAGTTGCTTGTCATTCAGAAGGAAACTTGGTTAGAGGGCCGCGAACTCCTCTAACCAAGTTTCCTTCTGAATGACATCAAAGATAGTTCACGTTGGATGAACCGAGTGCGCTTTTGAATCGTTTGCCTGATTTGTTTCTGCTCGTGCGGCGCAGCCTGCGTCAGCACGCGTTATCGACGATCATTACCGTACTGGCCATCGCTCTGGCCAGCGGCATGGTGATGGCGGTTTTTGGCATCAAAGATCAAGCCTATTCTGCCTTCACTGGCGGAACTATTGGCTACGACGCCGTTTTAGGCGCGCGCGGCAGCCAGTTGCAGTTGGTGTTGAATACCGTTTTTCATCTTGAGACCTCGCCTGGTAACTTGCCTTGGGAATCGTATCAAACCGTCGCCAAAGATCCGCGCGTTGAGTTGGCGATTCCCTACGCCGTCGGTGACAATTATCAAGGCTTTCGTATCGTCGGTACAACCGAAGACATTTTTTCGAAGTTCGAATACCAGCGTGGAAAGAAATTCCAAGTGCATTCCGGCGGCCGCTTTTTTGATGCCAAACGGCGCGAAGCGGTGATCGGTAGCGTCGTGGCGCAACGCACGGGCTTGCAAGTCGGCTCGCGCTTTCACGCCTATCATGGCTTGAAATTCGATGAAAACGAGCAGCATGATGAGCAATACGTCGTTGTCGGTATCTTGCAATCAACCAACACGCCTGCGGATCGCGTGATTTGGATTCCGCTCGAAGGCATCTTTCGCATGGGTGGTCACGTGCTGCGCGGCGACGGCACGGCATACGAAGCCAAACTTGGCGAAGCCATTCCGGAGGAGCACCAAGAGGTGAGCGCGGTGATGCTGAAATTCAAAAGCCCGCAAGCAGGCTTCGCGCTGGAGCAAACCATCAACAAGCAGGGCAAAGTGGCAACACTGGCCTGGCCCATTGGCCGCGTCATAGCGGAGTGGTTTGACAAGCTTGGTTGGATCGTGCGCATTTTGGAGTTGGTGGCTTATCTCGTAGCCCTGGTCGCCGCCGCATCGATTCTCGCGAGCATTTATAACACCATCAACGAGCGTCGACGTGAATTTGCAATTCTGCGCGCGCTGGGGGCGCATCGCCGGGCCATTTTTTCTGCACTGATTTTGGAGGCGGCCACGATCGCAGCGCTCGGCAGTCTGTGTGGTTATCTGGTTTACTTTGCTGTTCAAACTTTGGCGGCAACGATTATTCGTGCGCAGACCGGTGTCGTGCTGGAAGTGTTTGCCTTCAATCCGGTTTTGATGCTGACCCCGCTGGGAATGATCTTGCTTGGCGCCTTGGCGGGTTGGCTCCCAGCGATTAAAGCGTATCGGACGGACGTGGCGACGAATTTGGTGCCGCATTCGTGATGGATTACAACTTATGCATGACATGTCATTCTGTAAGAATCTTCCCACGTACTTGAGAAACGCTTAGGGCCAATCGGGTAGTTCAAACAGTGAAGCCATTCATGATTTTCCTCTTTCGTTGCGGCTCTTTTTTCGTTGCAAGCCAGGCTTGATGAAAACTGAGGTAGCAAAACTGGAGAACCTGTGATGCAAAATGCTCGAAAAGGGATTCGAAGTTATCGTGCTGAATACCTCAAAATCACTGCCGCGCCGCTTTTTACTTGGTTTTTTCTAATCATCTCCGCCTGCTCCACTTCACAATCCGAAAAAGAACAAGCGCTGCACCAAGCGACTGCGGTTCAAGGCGACGCCATTGACGCACCACCCGCATCCTCTACTGCCTCAACAAATTCAGAAAAGACGCGGAAACCCGAAGAATTGTCCGCCCCAAACTTATATGCCGCTGCGGAGAATATCGCCGGTCAAAAACCAAACGAACAGAATCCGGTTGCCGTGCCCTCGTCGCAGGCCGCCAAAACTCCCTCAAGCACAGCGGAAACCGTTCTCGCCCAATCACCGGCGTCCGGAAAACAATCATCGGCAGCAGTAACACCAGAGAAGGAAAATCCGGCGGCGGAATCGCCGGCGGCAATGGCAAGTCCGACCGTGGCACGCGCGGCGGGAGCCGCAAGTCCACCGTCAGTGCCAGGGTCAAGCTACAATTCCGGATATCAACGCATCACGCTCGGACTGCTCGGCAGTTTTCGCTATGAGTATCCCGATCCCACTTATATAGAGAGCGAGGAAGATCCTTCGAAGCTCAAGCTCAAAGATCAGTTTCCGCCGAATATCAAAGCGTTGCACGGAAAGAAAATATCGATTATGGGTTACATCATGCCTATCGACGTTGACGAAGAATGGCGTGTGAAAACTTTCACTTTGGTGCGCGATCAAATGGTGTGCTGCTTCGGCAACGTACCGGAAATCAACGAATGGGTTTATGTCCGTTTGAATACGCCGCAGCGCGCGGATCAATTAATCGACGTGCCAGTGATCGTGTTCGGGACATTGGAAGTCGGCGAGGAGATCAAATTCGGCACGCTGGCGAACGTGTATCGCGTGGAGGCGGATCGTGTTTCGACGAATTATTGAGGCATGCGCCATATTGACTCTGACCAATACGTTTTGCCGAACGCTGTCGCACCGTCTGCTCTGAATCTCCGCGTTCTGCGTGGTCTCAGTGTGTGTTGAAATATGTGTTTATGGATATGATCGGCCGTCAGACTTCTGTTCCAAGTTTTAACTTGACAATGTCAACTTAACATTGTCAAGTTAATGGTTGGTCACATACTTTAAGGAGAGGAGAAAAAAGTGAACCGACGCCACTTCCTCAAAAACGCTGGCGCCATTGCACTCGGATTCGCCGGGCTGCGTCATGCCATCGCCATTGGTAAAATGGCTTCGACACCAAATACTGGCTTCGGCCCGTTGCGATCCGACCCCGACAAAATCTTCGATTTGCCCCAAGGCTTCTCATATCAAATCATCTCGCGCTCCGGCCAACAGATGGACGACGGGTTCATCGTGCCGCGCCGCTGCGATGCGATGGCTGCTTTTCCCGGCCCCAAGGGTGTGACGTTGATCATACGCAATCACGAAGTCAATTCGCAAGCCAAGGCGACGGAAGGTGCTTTTGGGAAAAATTATGAGCTGCTGTCGCGTCTTCAGCCTGAGGCGTTTTATGATCCCGGTAAGAATGGCAAACCCGCTCTGGGCGGCACTACGACGCTGGTGTATGACACGCGAGCCCGGCGCTTGATCAGCCAGCACCTGAGCCTGGCCGGCACCTTGCGCAACTGCGCCGGCGGCCCCACACCCTGGAATTCGTGGATCACGTGTGAAGAAACGGTCGAAGGCGCCGGCGTATTTTGCACCAAAGATCATGGCTACACTTTTGAAATGCCGGTCGCGATCGCGCCCGGCCTCGCACCACCGGTGCCGCTGAAACCCATGGGACGGTTCAATCACGAAGCCGTGGCGGTGCAGCCCGCTACGAGCATCGTTTATCAAACCGAAGATCGGGACGATGGATTGATCTATCGTTATGTCCCCGCTAAACCCGAACGATTGATCGAAGGCGGCAGGCTGCAGGCACTTGCCGTCAGCGATCAGCCCAGTTTGGATACGCGTAATTGGGAAGTCCCCAAAGTGGCATCCGGCGTGGCGCTGCGCGTGAAGTGGATCGATCTCGACGAAATCGATTCGCCGAAGGATGACTTGCGCCGCCGCGGTTTTGCGCAGGGTGCGGCAAGTTTCGCGCGCGGCGAGGGCATGTGGTATGGCCGGGAGGCGATTTATTTTGCCTGCACGAACGGCGGCCGCGAGCAAAAAGGCCAAATCTGGCGTTACCTCCCGAGCCCGTATGAAGGCACGCGTGAAGAAGACCAGGAACCAGGCAAACTGGAGTTGTTCGTTGAATCCAATGACAGCAACTTGATCGAAAACGCGGACAATTTAACCGTGGCGCCGTGGGGAGATTTGATTGTCTGTGAGGATCGTGGCACCGACACGGCTCCCTATCTGGTAGGCGTCACGCCACAGGGCAGCTTTTATAGATTCGGCAAGAATGCGGTGAGCGATTCGGAGCTGGCGGGGGTGACGTTTTCGCCGGATGGCACGACGCTGTTCGTGAACATTCAACATGAGGGGTTGACGCTGGCGATTACCGGGCCGTGGCAAGGATAGCGGCGAGAAAGTGAGAGGCATATGTTTTATAAAACTGCGGAAGCCAGAGGGTGATGAAGAAAGTAAAGAATTGCCCAACGGACTGAGAAATTTTAAGAATCTTATTCTGAGCTTGAATAGCTAACCGCCCACTGCAATTTTAAGTCCAACTGAAAATTGCAGCCTGTGGGCAGCACAAAAAGTCTTTGGCAGTGATTCGGAAGCATTCTGCCGAGAAATCATTCTGCCAAAAAACTTTCAGATTTGAACTCAACTGAATCTATGCCCTACGAAATCCTCCTCCGCAGCTTCGTCGCGGGAATTCTAGCGAGCCTGGCCTGCGGTCTGGGTGCTTTGCCCTTGTTGTTTAAACGCCTTGATTTGGCGCACCGCACCGGTATCGGCTACGGTTTTGCCGGCGGTTTGATGCTCGCGGCTTCGGTGTACAATCTCATTCTGCCGGGGCTCACGATGTCAAACCATGCCATAAGTTTGCCGCAAGTGCTGCCGGTGCTGGCGGGGATTCTCCTGGGCGCAGTATTCTTGTGGAGCGTCGATCGCTTTTTGAACGAGGATCGCCTCGCGCAAGCCTCCTGGAAGCGTTGGGGCTCTCGCGCCGAGATTCTCATTTTTTTGGCGATGAGCGTGCACAGCATTCCCGAAGGCGTGGCCGTCGGCGTAGGGTATGCTTCCGAGGAAGTTTACAACACTCAGCTTGGCTCGTACATCGCCCTGGCGATCTCGATTCACAACATACCCGAAGGCCTGGCCGTCGCCATTCCCATGCGCGCCGCCGGCGCTAGCATCTTGAAATGCTTTTTGGCGGCGTTTCTCACCAGCTTACCACAGCCGATAGCGGCCGTGCCTGCAGCACTGGCCTCATGGTTCTTTCAACCTCTCATGCCCATCCTCATGGGCTTCGCCGCCGGCGCGATGATGTTTTTGATCCTGCTCGAAATGATTCCCGACGCCTTGCATAACGAGAAGGCGGCAAAGATCGCTTGGGCTTTTATGATCGGTTTTTGCTTGATGTTGTTGGTGCAGGTGGTGTTATGAGCCGCCGTGCTTGTTCTTGCTCTTTTTCTTGCTCTTGCTCTTACTCCTACTCCTACTCATTTTCGAGAGCCATTAAAAGCGAGTAAGAGTAAGAGTAAGAGTAGGAGTAAGAGTAGGAATAAAAGCATGAGTCATCAAATCAAAATGCCATGGGACGCGGATGTCGAGATCCCGCCGGCAAGGGCGGCAATGCTGATCGAGCGCCAGTTTCCGGGCCTTAGGCCGGTGCACCTTGCACCGTTCGGGACGGGCTGGGACAACGCGGCGTTTCTGGTCAATGAATGTTTTGTGTTTCGATTTCCACGACGCGAGATTTCTGCTCCACTGATTGTCAGAGAAGCGCGCATTTTGCCCTTGCTGGCGCCGCATCTCCCAGCGTCAATCCCGGTTCCCGAATTTGTTGGACGCCCGGCTGAAGGCTTTCCCTATGCTTTTGCAGGTTATACACTCCTCCCCGGGCAAACCGCATGCCGGTGTGCCTGGTCCGAGCACGAACGGACAAGCCAGGCGACCATTCTGGCGCAATTCCTTGCCAGCCTTCATCGCACTCCGATCGAGGCCGAAACTTTGGAATGGGCGCCCGGAGATGAAATCGAGCGCGCCAATCTGCTGCAACGTGCGCCCAGGCTGAAAGAACGGCTCAGAGAAAATATCGCTGGATTGAGCGCCAACGAGCTCAACGCAATTTTAGAAATGGTAGATGAGCTCGCGGCTACGCCCATGCACACCAGGCCATACTGTTGGGTGCACGGCGACTTTTATGCGCGCCACCTGCTGTATCTTGCCGGGCGCTTTACCGGCGTTATCGATTGGGGCGACGTGCATATCGGTGATCCGGCAGTGGATCTTGCCATCGCCTTCAGCTTTCTGCCGCCGGCTGCTCGAGAAGCTTTTCGGCAGGATTATGGGGGTATTGACGAAGCAACCTGGAAACGCGCGCGGTTTCGTGCGCTGCACTACGGTGCGGTGTTGATCGAGTATGGCGCCAGCACCGGAGACGAAGCGATCAGAGCGGCAGGCGCGTATGCATTGAAATATACGCCCAGGGATTGAGATTCGGCTTGACATTCTCGTTGCATTTCTTATATTCACACCCGTTTGGTATAAAAAAGGCCGAATTCTGCCTCACAAAAAAAGCTCATTCCAGGATTGCCCGTGTTGCGGCAACGGCACGCGCAGCGCGAACCAGGCCATACGAATGAGTTGAATCAAGAATCTTGGCGTCATGGCAAAATCGCGCGTCCTCCCACCTTCCGCCTGGCTGCAGCGGCGGTTCGATCATTACACTCCCGATTTGAATAACCACAATACCTTATGCACGCTCACCGCACCGGCGCGGCGTGAAAAGATTTGAAAAACGTTTTTATGGAGAGGAGGTAATGCGAAAAATCTAATCGCAGTAGTCGCCAAGCGCGACGCCGTCGAGGCTTGACGAAAGGCTGTTGAGCGTTGCGACCGCCATTGCAATCTTACCTCAACACGGACTCTGGTTCGCAATGCGTCTGCCCTCCGGGGTAAACTCCACGTTTTTAAGTGCAGCAGTGGTAGCAGTATTTCACCAACAATTCTCAAAACGGAGAGGGTCATGAAAAAAATTCTTACTGCGAGTACTGTTTTGCTGCTTCTATTTTCATCTTATCTGACCAGAGCCACGGCCGGCGATCGCGGGGCCGAAGGACGCAAGCAGCACATTGTGAAGTCGGCGCTGATCGAGCCTCGCGTGCCTGCGCGAGCCCATCAGCTCGCGAAATCACCGCGCCAATCCAATAGCACGCTCTCCCGCGACGAGGCCATCTTCACGGAGAACTTCGACGCCGGCGCACCGGGCTGGACGTATCAGGACTTGTGGAATGAATCTTTTTGGCACGTCAGCACGACCGGCGCTTTCGCCGGAAACTCCTATTGGTGCGCGAACGCGAGCCTGGGTGGCTACGATGACTTCTGGACGCAAGGCCTAACGACTCCTGCTATTGTTTTGCCTGCAGGCAGCAGCCCAACCTTGACATTCATGCACAACTACAGCACGGAAACGCCCGGCGGGGAACCGGCGGGCTTCAACGCTTGGGACGTCGTCAATGTCCGTGTTTCAGTCGCCGGCGGCGATTTTGAAGTTGTCACACCCGGCGGCGGTTATCCATATTCCAGCGCTTTTTCAGGACTCTTCCGATACGGCATAAATACTCCGGGTTGGGGTGGGAAATCAAATGGCTACATTCAATCCACTTTTGATCTCTCGGCCTTCGCCGGCCAAACCGTACGTATTCGCTTCGAGCTTCTGTCTGATCAATTCTTTTCTCATGGCGATGACCCGACGCTTTTTGGCTGGCGCATTGACAATATCGTCGTCGCTGCCGGCGGCAACACGATATTCTCCGACAACGCCGGCGATACCGGTACGGCGCAACTCGTTGCCGCTGGACCTGGCGGCAATACCATATGGAATGTAACGAACGCCGCGGCGGCCAGCGCACCCAACAGCGCCGGCTTTCTCGACCCGGCCTCGGGCAATTACGATCATACTTCCAAGGGAGCATTGGTTTCACCGGCGATTGCTTTGGATAACCTTCCTGCGAATAGCCGCCAATTGGTTTTGGATTTCCAGATTCAAGGCTCATTGGATCCGGCCTTGGATGCCAGTGGCAATACTCAAGACGAATTCTCGATTGAATTTCGTGCCTATAGCAACGGCGGGTGGAGCTATTGGGGGATGGTAGGACCCAACGGGAACAGCATCATCACCGGCCTACCTCCCAACTTTGTCCACATTGCCCCGGCTCTGCCGGATTTCACCGATTTTAGCTTTCTGGTTGGCACCGCCGACTCTGTCCAATACCGTCTGGTCGGTTTTACTCTACCGGACGGGGCGGTCACTGCGCCTGCCAATATCTTCATCGATGACTTCGTTCTCACCGCAGTCACAACACTCGCCAACGACGTGACGCTCTTCGATCTGGACATACCATTCCCGAACATTACGGCCTTCGACGTGCAACGTGCCGCAGCACTCGTCCAGAACATCGGTTTGAATTCGCAACCTACGGTGATTACGCGCTATCGTGTAAACGACGGTCCGGTGACCCTGCCGATTCCTCCGGCGCCGGTGAACGTCACGGCTGGGGCACAGGCTTTCTCCAACTTTAACTGGCGATTGCCTGCGGGCTCCGCGCCAGGCGATTACAAGCTCACCACCTTGACGACCCTGGGTACGGATGAAAATCGCACCAATGACTCGCTGAGCGTCGAGCCCATTACGTTGTATCCTGAAGGCTTGGCGGAATTGGGATACGATGATCGGTTCAACCAGGACCAGTTTCTTGCTGGCTTGCCGAGCCTGGTCAATTTTTCAGTCTTGGCCGATCTGCGCGGCCTCACCGATACCTACAATCTCAACCAGGTAAAAGTTGATCTGATCAATCTGTCGGAAACGGACGATCAGCTCCGTATCGTTGTTGGTACGGCCATCGATGACACGACGATCGGGGAGGTGCTGCTGGAAACCATCGAGCCAGTTCCGGCCGGAGACTTTTCCTCTCACTTTTTTGACGTCAATGCTTTTGGTCTTACGGCAGAGCGTATTATCGTCCTGGTAGACAATAGCGTCAGTAATGGCAATGCCGCCGGAGTTGCAGACATTGGCGGCACTGGCAGTGGCAGTCCTTTCGCCAATGGCCACAATTTTAGATTCTTACAGGGTCGATGGATTCGTCCCGCTGCCGCTCGCCAAATTCGCGCTTTGGTTTCGTGGCTGGCCGCGGCCGACATCGTCTCGGTGCGCGACGTGCGTAACGACAACGGCAAACAAGTACACGTGACCTGGTTCCCCTCTCCCAATGAATCTTTCGGCGAAATCTCATTCTACGTTTTGTGGCGTGCGGTCAAAGGATCGCAGGCGAACGGCGCCGCTTCCGGTCGCAGTGTTGAAGTGCCGAATCTCCAAGCGCTGTATGACTATGGCATTCAAAAGGGCAAATCCGGCGACCGCGTGAGCGTTGCCGGAGCGAGCACCTGGGATTTCATCACGCTCGTGCCTTCACATCCCGGTTTCACGGCCTACGGTTACGTCGCACCCACGCTGGCCGACTCCAATGCCTCGGGCCGTAACCACAGCACGTTCATGGTGACGGCATATGATCTGATCGGCGGTTTTGTCGACTCCGAGGTCGATAGCGGTTACTCGGTGGACAACATCGCGCCGTCCGTTCCCGGGAGCTTCACCGCGGCGGTCGTGCCAAGCGGCCAGAGCGTAGCGGTGCAATTGACTTGGAAAGCGGTTGAAGACGAAGACCTTGCCTACTACGCCATCTATAAGAACGACAGCACAACACCGCTGGCGCGCACGATCGATCTGGCCTTCACCGATCCCAACGTGACGGCGGGCACGACGGTCAAATATAGCTTGACGGCGTTCGACGTGAACGGCAACCAGGGCGCAAGCGCAAACGCGACGGTGAACGTAACGAGCGTGGAGGAACGCCCGGGCAATGCGATTCCAGTGGCGTATGCGCTGGACAACAACTACCCGAACCCGTTCAATCCGCAAACCACCATAGATTTCGCGCTGCCGGAGCGCGCGCACGTGAAGCTGGTGATCTTGAATTCCGTCGGCCAGGAAATCGAAACGCTGGTTGAGCGGGAAATGCAACCCGGCTATCATCAAGCCGTGTGGAACGCGAACCGGTATACGTCCGGCGTGTATTTCTATCGTCTGACCGCAAATAACTTCTCGCAGCTCAAGAAGATGGTTCTGGCGAAATAGGGCCGGATTCCGGCGCCGTTCCGACGATTCAGGCCATCGCTGATTATAATCTCGCGAGGATTTTCACTCCAAGCGACACCGCCACGTAGGTTGCAGCTTCGATTTATTCCACGTGCGGTCCGGCTCGGGGCCAAATCCTCGCGAGAGATCACCATGCGATCTCTTCAAATGCCGGAATTTCTTCATTTCGTGCAAGTCATGCCCGTCATTGCAGCCCTCACTTGCTTCATTCTCTGCTGTTATTTCTTGACCTCCTTGGCATTGCTCGCGGGAACGTACTTCAATTTTCCTCAGCGCTCATTCCCAAACCAGAGCACGAACGAAAGGCCTTTCATCAGCATTCTGATTGCCGCGCGCAATGAAGAAAAACATTTGCCCGCTTGTCTTGATTCTTTGCTGCAATCGGACTATGCCCGCGATCGATTTGAAATCATCGTCATCGATGACGGCTCGACCGACGGGACGTTGAAAACAACAGAGCTCTACGCGCAACGATATCCGCAAGTCCGAGCGATTTCCGTTCCGCAAAGATCGCCAGGCCTGACGGGTAAAGCCAACGCATTGGCGCAGGGCGCAGCGCATGCACGAGGGGATTTTTTCTTGTTCACGGACGCCGATTGCATTTTGCCGCCAACCTGGATGCGCGGCATGATCGCCCTTTTTTCACCGGCTACCGGTCTCGCCGGCGGCTTTACTTTACTGCACCCGCCGCCCTGGGCGATGCGTTTTTTAAGCAACGAACGTGATACGTTCTTCGCCAAATTGCAATCGTTGGACTGGATTTATCTACTCACCATCGGAGCCGGCGCTGCCGGCTTAGGCCTCCCGTTGTCAATCATTGGTAACAATTTTGCCGTACGTCGTGAAGCTTACGAGCACGCCGGCGGGCACGCGCGAATCGGCTTCAGCATGGTTGAAGATTTCGCTTTGATGCGTAAAATTACAAGCACTGCCAAATGGCACGTGCGCTTTCCTCTAGAGCAAGAGACCGCGATTTTCAGTTTTCCTGCCCAAAACTGGGGCGAGTTTTTTGAACAACGCCGCCGTTGGGCAGCCGGAGGCAGAGAATTCGGGGGATTCGCCAAATATCTCATGATGCTTGCGCTGTGCTGCCATGGGGCACTGCTCCTCGCCGCTTTTGTATCCTTGGAACTATTCGCAGTGGGCTTGCTCGGACTGTTGCTGATGGATTTTTTTTTGCTGGCGCGCGGCACCACGGCACTGCGTTGCCAGAGCTTGCTTAAGTATTTTTTGCCGTTCCGGGCCGGTTTTCTCATGTACAATCTTTTGCTCGCACCCATCTTCTTGTTCTCCACCTCCGTACGCTGGAAAGGCAGGCGCTATCGCTGGGATCTGCGCCGGCGGTGGCATGCGATCGAGGAATAAGCAATAAACCTGCAACCATGATTTGCCATAAGCATTAAGAATTGCCGAATGAACCTAACAATGTTAAGTTAAAACCGAAGCTCCCTTCGGAGCAGCTTTAGATGAGGAAATTGCCCAACGGCTAGAAAAGCGACCAACCGATTCAGAACTAAATCCGTTGGTCGCTTTTCTAGCCGTTGGCAAAAAATTTTCGGAATTTTGTTCTGAGATCCTTCGTCTAATCGCATTGATGCATTCATATGATTGAGATCCCCCCCGCTTTCTCTGTTCCACTCCTCAAATTGCTTCTCGCCTGGTGTGTGCTTTTGCTTCTTTACGCCGAAACCCACTACCATTTTCGCTTTGCGCCCAGCCTGTTGTACCGTCGCCGGCCGGAAATCATTGCCGATGCTCCGCATCGTCTCGAACCCGGCCACGCCTTACCCATTCTGCTGATCATCAAGGATGCACACCGTTTTCCCGTCGCCGTGCAGCACGTTTGCGCCGAAATTGTCTGCCGGCCTTCGACGGCGCAACCTCAAGTAGTTACGCAACGGAACGCCACGCTGAGATTTCGCTTACAGGATACCCGTGAAGAAATTGCCACGCCGTGGTGGTGGCGTCTTTATTTCGTGCAATTGTCCGCGGAGTTCACCGGCCCGCTCGCGGTGAATGTCGGCGTCCATTATCGCTGCCGCGGCAAAGACTTTTATTGTTGGAACGACAATCACGTGGGCACGAGCCGTGCGCCGCTGCAAGTCTTTCGCTCGCTCTGGCCGCTGCCGACCATGGCGAATTACTGTCACGGCGATTTGCATTTTCATTCCGAGGCCACGAGTGATCAGGTCGAATTCGGCGCGCCGGTCGAAGCCATGATCGCGATGGCCAAAGCTCAGGGCCTCTCCTTTTGTGCGGTCACCGATCACTCCTACGATCTCGACGATGAGGCTGGCGACTATCTGCGCAACGATCCGGCCTTGCGGAAATGGCATGCCCTGCGGAATCACATCCAAAGATTGAATGGCAAGCATGGCGATTTTGTGGTGATTCCTGGAGAAGAAGTCTCGTGCGGAAATGCCTCCGGCCGGAACGTGCATTTTCTCATTCTCAATCACGCGCACTTCATTCCCGGCAGCGGCGACAGCGGTGAAAGATGGCTGCGCACCAGGCCCGAGCATTCCGTGCGTGAGATTCTCGCCATGCTGGAGGAAGAGGCGTTGGCATTTGCTGCGCATCCGGCCGTGCCCATGCCCTGGCTGCAAAAAAGGCTGCTGCGCCGCGATCACTGGCAGCCGCAAGATTTCGAGCACGCGCGCTTGAACGGCATGCAATTCTGGAATGGCGGCGCAAATGGCGAAGAACAGGGTTTGCGCTGGTGGCGTAAGTTTTTGTTGGAGGGAAAAAAGCTGGTGGCAATCGCCGGAAATGATGCGCACGGCAACTTCAATCGTTTCCGGCAGATTTCATGGCCTTGTTTGACCATGAAAGAAAATCAGCACCACGTGTTTGGCCGCAGCCGCACCGCGGTCCTGTTGCCTGCGCAGTTGGGATTGAAAAACCTCCTCGATGCACTACGCCGTGGCCGCGCCCTGATCACCAACGGTTTGATGATCGATCTGGAAGCCGTCGCCCGCGATGGAGAAATTTTCTATCCGGGCGATTTCGCCGGGAAAGAGATCGAGCGCGTGCGCCTGCGTGCGAGCAGTTCTCCAGAATTCGGACCACTGGACCGTGCGGCGATTCTACGTGGAAATTTGCAGCAAAAAAACGAAGAAATCTTTTATGAATGTAAAAACTTTGCGGATGCTTTTCACTTTGAAGTGGAGCTCACGTGGCCGGCTATACCGGAAAACTACTTCATACGCGCGGAAGCAACCGCCCGGCAAAAGTTGTCTTCCGGCATGAATGGATCTTCGTCGTGCGCTATGACCAATCCGATTTGGAGCAATCGCCAGGAATAAAGCATTAAACTCAGAATGAAGTTCTGAGAGATTCTAGCTTGATTTTTGAAGACTCCACATGTATTTTTTAATATTGTTCGCAACAATGATCATGACCATGGTCGCTAATTGAGCTATTCTCATTCCTTCTACACTATGTTGCGCATATTGTCAACTTGGCGCAAGCTTTTCATCCAAACCGTTCTGCGCTTCGATCGTGACGATGGGATGTTCCTCGCCTCTGGCCTGGCTTTCAATGTTATTCTGTGCCTCCTGCCTTTCCTATTAATTTTGGCTTCTCTCTGGGGATACTATTTAGAGTCTTCACAGAAAGCGCAGCAGGACATTCTGGCATTTGTCGCGCAGGCTTTGCCCGCAGCGGTCGATAAAGTGCAAGCCAGCTTCAAAGAGCTGCTCGATCATCGCGGCTTGATCGGCGCCATCGGGCTGCTCGCGCTGGTGTGGACCGCTTCGCGTTTGTTTGCCAGCATTCGCGTGATCGTTAAAATCACCTTTGGCATGGAAAAAAACTTGAATTATTTCACTGGCAAATTGTTCGACCTCGGCATGGTGGCGCTGACCTGCCTGTTGCTGTTCTTATCTCTCGTGGCGATGTCGTGGATGACCCTGATCGATTCCTGGCGGGAGCAATGGCTGCATCTTCTAGGGCAGCGGTTGGATTCCCTCAAAGGCGGGATCGGCGTTGGCTTTGTCTATCTGCTTTCCTGCTCCCTGCTTTTCTTGCTGTATCGTTCATCCTTGCCGGCAACGGTCTCCTCCCGAATAGTGTTGATACAGGCTTTGGTCGTCGGTGCGTTTTGGGAATTGGCAAAAAGACTATTCCAGCTTTATCTGGCGAATTTGGGGGATTTAGACGTATTGTACGGCTCGTTCGGCGTGCTGGTCATGCTGGTGTTATGGGTGCAATATTCCGCGGTGACATTCGTCGCCGGCGCGGAATTGGGTGCAGCGTTGTATGAAATGCGCTCCGGGAAAACCGAATCTACGCCGTGAGAGAGGCAAAATGAATCCCGCGCACGTCGTATGTCTGCCTAGATGTGTAAAATGATGCGTTTCAATCCTGCGCCTGATATTCTTTGAGCTTGCGCCAGAGCGTCGTTCTGCCAATGCCCAGGAGGCGCGCTGCTTCGTCAAAATTGCCGTCACAAGATTTCAGCGTTTCGATAATGTGGCGCCGCTCCATTTCCTTCAATGACAACCGGGGCGAAGCCGGGACCGGCGCGGGGAGCTGCTGGATATTTTCCGGCAATTCCTTTGGGCCGATTTCATGTTCGAGCGACAAGGCAACGGCACGTTCCATGCCGTTTTCCAGTTCGCGCACGTTTCCCGGCCAGGAATACGCCTTCAGTTTTTGCAGCGCTCCCACTGCCAGCTCGCGGCCGGGCTTGCGCATTTTGGCCGCGAACTTTCGCAGAAAATACCGCGCCAATACGGGAATGTCCTCCGGCCGCTCCCGCAGCGGCGGTAAAGCGATTTGCACGACGTTCAAGCGATAAAACAGATCGCTGCGAAATTTTCCCTGCGACAGCATCTCCTGCAAATCGCGATTGCTGGCCGCGATGACACGCACGTCCAATTTCATCGTTTGATTGCCGCCCAAGCGCTTGATTTCGTTCTCCTGCAGAAAACGCAGGAGTTTCACCTGCAATGCGGCCGGCAGCTCGCCGATCTCGTCCAAAAAAATCGTGCCGGTATTGGCCTCTTCGAACAATCCCTTTTTATTCTGTATCGCGCCGGTGAACGCGCCGCGCACGTGCCCAAACAATTCGCTCTCCAGCAAGTTTTCCGGGATGGCGCCGCAATTGACCACGACGAACGGTCGCTGGGCGCGGCCGCTGGCTTCGTGTATTGCTTTTGCCACCAGCTCTTTGCCCGTGCCGCTCTCGCCTTGCACGAGCACCGTGATGTCGGTGCGTGCGAGGCGTGCGATCCATTCGAACACGCGTTGCATCGCCGGGCTGCGGCCCACCATCGCACCGAAATGGAAACGATCTTCGGACTGTAGCCAGCGATAGCAATCACCGGCTTCCACGGCGATCCAACGCTCGATTTCCTGCAACATTTCGACCCGTACTTGTGCTTGTTGCACGATCAGACGATTCAAATCTTCCCGCGAGAAGCAATAGAGATTGGAGATTTTTTCCAATTGCTCCTTGCGCGCGCGCGCCGAAACAAGATCGACCAGCAGCAGGGGTGCGTTGTGGCGTTTCTGCATGAGCTTTTGCAAAAAGCGGGGCTCGTGCCAGGGCAAAGGTGAGCCTTCAAACAGCACGATGAGATCGGCCGCAGGCTCCGGCACGCCGTTTTGAGTCTGGACTGGTGTCGGGGTCGATGCGGCTGGCGTAAGCAATTCTCCGTGCGGCGAAGAGTGCGGGACAAAATACAAATGGCCGGCGCGGGCCTCTTCCAGAGCGCCCGCCGTGGCAATGGCTTCCGCGTTGGTGCCCACCAGGAGCGTGGTGCAGTTTCGCAGTTCGCCAAAAATTTTCCCGGCGATTTCGATGATAGCCGTGGCAACCGAAGGCGAGGGCCTGAAGAAGCCGGTTTCGATACGAACCTTTTCGGTCAGCCACAAGGCCCGGGCATACAGGTGATTCAACACCGGGCCACTCAATCCGGCGTGCTGTGCATCTTGCTGCGCTTGCCGCAGAGCGGCAGCCTGGCGGCTATCCCAACGCCCATCCGGCAGCCAGCCCAGCGCTGAACGAAAGAATCGCGCCGCCGCGTCTTTTCCGTGGGCATGATGGATAGCGAGCTTCTGATTGCTCGCAAGGAGTTTCATGCCTCGAAAAAAACGCTGCAGCATCTCCTCTTCAACCGCCGTGGTTGTGGCCTCCCGTGCGCTCTCGGGCAAAATCTCACTGGCCAGATAGAGCTCCAAACCCTCGACGCCCGCGACGAACAATAGCTCTTCACAGCCCACATCCTTGCGCCAGTCGGTTGGATCCGTTGATTGGTTGGCACAGACGCCGGCCGCGCGGCCGTGAGAAGAATCGGTGTCGGGGAGGACAATATAGTGGACTTGCAACGGCATGGCTCAACGGAAATGATGGACTTGGGACAGCGAGGTCGAAACGACGATGAAAGAAAACAGCAGGCTGCTAAAGCCGAGCACGGAGATGACGGCGGCGCGCCGGCCTTGCCAGCCCAGCGCTGA
>JBOHQX010000055.1:0-20451 GCA_050732395.1 bacterium | reverse complement strand
GCGGCCGCGGCCTTGAAGAAACGGCAAGATATTCCGTTTCACGAGAATCAACAAGCGTTAAAACTCTAAAAACCAACCCACGGAAGGAATTGTGCATTATGTCACTGGATTCTTCAATCCGTGGGCTAAAAACTTTCATTTCGTCCGTGGCGGGATTCTGAGTTTGTATGACAAATCGCCTACTCTTGCCCTGTCACAATCTCTAAAAACTCGACCTCGTAGATCAGTGTCGAATTCGGCGGAATGTCAGGCTCGCGTCCGATTTTGCCATAAGCGAGATGGGGAGGGATGAAGAAGCGATACTTGCCGCCCACCTGCATGAGCTGAAAACCTTCGGTCCAGCCCGGGATCACGCCTTTGACCAGGAAGGTCGAGGGCTTGCCCAGACGCCGGTCGAGGCTTTCGAACTCACTGCCGTCGATAAAGGTTCCTCTATATTTGACTCTTACTTTATCCTCCAGACCCGGCCGCGGGCCCTGGCCCTCAACCAGCACCAAATACTGCAGTCCGCTTGCTGTAGTGTGCACACCCGCGTTGGCTTTGTTTTGGGCGAGAAAGGCTTCACCGGCTGCGTGGTTGCCTTGTTCTTCCTGTTTCTTCCTTGCAATGTACTCTTGACCAATGCGGTAGAACTCCTGGCTGCGAATTGCCGCACGCTCTTCTTGCGGGATGAGTGCTTGCTTTCCCTGCAAATAATCTTCAACTCCACGCATGAAGAGCTCGAGATCGACACCTGACTTGATATTTTGTAACGAGGGCCCGAAATCATACCCGAGGCCATAGCTGAATTTTTCTCTCGTGCTTTCCAACTTCAAATGCCTGGACGCGCTTTTTTCGTGCTCTTGCTGGCAAGCGAGCATCAAACTCAGAAACAAAAATGCTACGGTTATTCGCGACTTCATTCGAGCTCCCTTCCTTAAGAATCTTTGCCTGTGTTCGTCTTCGCGTGCGCTCTTGTTTCTTGGATTGCGGTGTAAAAGCTTCGGCGTTTCAATCAATAAAAAATTTTGAAATCAAAGTCAAGCTCAGCAGATGTGCAGGCCATAAGGCTGCGAAAGTTGGAATGAAATTCCGAAAGTTTTTCACGTCTTTGTTAGCGCCTTCCTCAACACAGAGCAACAGAGAACACGGAGTTTCACGGAGAATTTCTAAGAATTCCACGCAACAAAATTCACTCTGTAATACAAACTTGTAAAACTTTGCATTTTTAGCAAAGTTTTTGGTTGCGACTTTGTCAGCCGGAAGTCTCTGCGAATCTTTGCGAGGCTCTGCGTGAGTTTTTTTTGTTGCGGCTACGCCGCGCTGTGACTCTCCGTGCGCTCTGAGTCTCTGTGTTGAAAAGCTTTTGCGTTTTTATGCAGCCCAAAGGGCTTTAGTTTTCAGCTTGTCTGATAACTGGCGTAGCCAATTGCGAGACGAAATACTGAGTTATCAAACTAATAACACCACCATTATCAAACTGATAAATTCCGCATGCTCCTCCGACGAACAACTATATTAATTCTGTGTAAAATGCTGCGATCAATTGTCAGCCAGGCCTGGCGTAGTTTTTGTATTTGTAATTCGGTCGACACAGCCTGCGTGTTCAGTCGAAAAAAAGTTCTAAAATAAATCGGTGTAAAACTCAAGGTCAATACGCAATGGCATTTTTTTTGCGATTGAAGGATCGTTTTAATTTAAACGTTTAAATTGTGTGATCGCTTACAAATATCCCTTGACAAACAATAATTTCTGTAATATCTTTGTCGCGGCTGTAATCCCCCAAATAGTAATTTTGTCAAGATCTCTTGCCTATCATATCAGGATTGTTGATCGCGCACGCAAAAATCTTTGATTGAGCGAAGCGGACCATATGCGCGAAGTAGCACCTGCACAAACAGTTTTAATAGTGCCGATCAAGAACGAGAGAATGAATCGCCAATTTCTGGTCGGAGAAACTTCATTTTCTCGCATTACACTACTGTAATGATCCTGTTTCGTGTTTCCCAGGATAGAACGATCCGTCGGCAAGCGGATTGAATGTATTGGGACGCGAAGTCCTACCTCGTCTTTAGGAAAAGTATCTACGATTACCGCGAGTGTTTGTCACGTATGAGTGACCGTGGTTATGATCTCTCCTCCTCATTGGCTTTCTGCAACAGGGAAGCGGTATACCCTTATTGCTCGTCATCTTCAGTTGTGAAAACAATATCAAGCAAGTGATGGTCCTAACGCACGGAGGTAAGGTTATGAAGAGAACTTCTACGAGGTCAGCTTTATTATTCTTCATCTCTATTGTGCTCTTGCTTGGATCCGCTCTTGAGCTTTATTCCGGCACCACGGGAAAGATTGCCGGTCGAGTGGTGGACAAGCAGAATGGCTCGCCGCTGATTGGAGCCAATGTCACGATCGTGGGAACCAACCTGGGCGCAGCCGTCGATGTGAATGGGAGATATTTTATCTTGAACATCCCTCCCGGAGTTTACGCGGTCCGGGCGAGCGTCGTGGGCTATTCACCGGTATTACAGACAGACGTGCGGGTGAATATCGATCTCACCACGACGGTTGATTTCGCCGGCAACTTTGCTCTGCAGGAACAAGCGATCCAGGCTGGCGAAGTCACAATCGTGGCTGAACGGCCCATCGTGCAACCAGATATATCCGCCAACGTTGCGAGCGTGACCGCCCTTCAGATCGAAAGCCTGCCGCGCACGGATGTGCGTGAGGTGATAGATCTGCAAGCCGGAGTTGAGCCCGGGCTCGTCATACGCGGTGGCAATCTCAACCAATTGAACTTTCAGGTGGACGGCGTCTCCATGCGTGACGGCCGGGACAATCAGCCCTACACCGCGGTGCCGCTCACCTCAATTGACGAATTTCAGGTGCAAACCGGCGGTTTTAACGCCGAGTATGGCAATGTGCGCTCGGGTGTGGTCAATGTCATCACCAAGGAAGGCCGGCGCGATCGCTATCACCTGGATGTGGTCACGCGCTACCAATCTGCGCATCACCCCACTTTCGATGGCCGCACGGCCAAAGATGACGACGCTTATTGGATCCGGGCCTATAAAGATCCCGCCGTGGCAGACGTCGGTACGGCAAATGGCACATGGGACATTTACACCCGGCGCCAATTTCCAGCTTGGGAGGGCTGGAATGCGACGGTACAGAGTGCTGCGAACGACGATGATCCCAACAATAATCTAACCGCAGCACAGTTCAAGCAGGTGTTTGACTATCACCATCGCAAGGACGTCAAGATTGACGAACCCAACTACGACGTCGATGCGACACTTTCCGGCCCCGTTCCTTTCATCAGCAAGCAATTGGGCAGCTTGCGTTTTTCAGCATCTTACCGCGGCACGCAGGAGCCTTACTTTTATCCTCAGGCGCGCAAAGCTTTCAAAGAAGATCTCGCACAGTTCAAAATCACTTCAGACCTCAGCAACACCATGAAACTCAACCTGCTGGGGTTGTGGTCTAAGCAAACGGGCATGGCGCACCAGTCTTTTGCGAACGTTGATGCGCCCAGTCCGCAACGTGGCGGCATTCCGTTTTATCCCTGGAGCGATTCGGAGAACTCCGTCAATGAAGAAGTGACAATGCTCAATGAGAACTCAGATCATGTGGGTCGCAGTGTCGTTTTTGGGACCGATCGCTACGCGATCACGGATGTCAATCGTCTCATGCTTGGCGCTTCATTCGTACACACCGTCAGCCCGAGTACTTTTTATGAAGCGCAGCTTTCGCGTGTGGCTTCCGAATATGATTCTCATCCCAACCGCCGCCGTAGTCTGGCTCCGGTTACTTCAGTTGGCACCTACGTATTGGATGAAGCACCTTTTGGCTGGACTTCTGATGGCACGAGCAGCCCGGGTAGCGGCCTTCGCCTCGGCGGCCATTGGGCGCGCGCGCGTGATACCTCGGAGGTCTCGGTCGTAAACGCCAAACTCGATATCACCAGCCAATTGACCGACGTCGTGCAAGGCAAGGTCGGTGTCGAGGCGATCTTCAGCGACTACAACATGCGTTACCGCTCAGATGATTCGGTGATTGTGCATATTGAACGCTCACACGATGCTTGGGATCGCAATCCTTTTCAAGGCGCGGCCTATGCACAGACCAAACTCGAATTCAAAGGCATGATTGCCAATCTCGGGTTGCGCCTGGACTACTTCGATCCGCGTGGCGACTGGGTGGTGTATGATCCTTACAATCGCTCCTTCAGCGCTGCCGGGCAGGACAATCGATCGGGCTTGCCGAGCGCGACTCCAGAGAAGCAATTGACGCTCAGTCCGCGTTTGGGCATGTCTTTTCCCATCAGCGTCAACAGCAAGCTCTTTTTCAACTATGGGCATTTTCGCCAGATGTTGACCGCGCGCAACCTGTATCAGATTGCGATCGGATGGAACGGCGATGTACGCACGATCGGCGATCCCAGCCAGCCATTGCCCAAGACCGTGGCGTATGAACTGGGCTACGAGCACAACCTCTTCGACCAGTATCTCCTCCGTCTTTCGGGTTACTATCGTGATAATCAATTGCAGCCGACCAACATCAACATCATCAATATTGACGGTACGGTGAACTATAACCAGGACGCGCCTTTGAATTATGGCGACGTGCGCGGCTTCGAGCTCACCTTGAACAAGAGCCGGGGCAACTGGGTGCGCGGCTTCGCGAACTTTACCTTTTTGCAATTCAAGGACGGCAGTTTCGGCGTGCGTGAATTCAACGAAAACGTTATCGACCAGCGGGATTACCTGCGCACGACTGATGATCATCGCCAGAATCGCCCAGTTTCGCAACCTTACTCGCAATTCAACGTGGAGTTTCTGACCCCGAAGAATTTTGGCCCCCTGGTTCTTGGCGGGCATTTGTTGGGTGATTGGCGGTTGGATTTTCTGGGCCAGTGGCGATCGGGCCAGCATTTTACCTGGGCTGGACCGGGTGCCAGTTTTTCCGGGCTCGAGAACAACGTGGAAATGAGGGATTTCTGGAGCCTTGATCTGCGGATCATGAAAAATATTTCCACGACGTTCGGCAGCGCCCAGCTTTACCTCGATGTCAACAACATCCTCAATCTCAAGTACATGTATGTTGATCCAGATCTCCCGATGGGCGGGCCGTTCGAGGACAATTCCGCCAGCACGATCGACTGGGAACAATACATGAAGTCCCTGCATCTTGACCCCAGTGTCTTTGGAGACTTTAAGGACGAAATCCCCTATGACAATATTCCGGGAAAAGACAAGGCAGGAGATTACCGCAACAATGGCGTGGCTTTTGTGCCCATTGAAATCGTCCCCGCTTCCGGCAATCTTCCCGCCAATGGCCTTCCAGCGGGTGCGGACTTCTTGGAGCCAGGCCGCCGCGTGCTATTTTATGTCAGGGACTCGGGGCAATACATGGAGTTCCGCAACGGCGCTTGGGGACAGGCGGACGGAGGCTTTGTCGATCAAGTGATCAAAGATCAGGCCTACATCGATAATCCCAATGAATTGGACCGCGCCTTTCTCAATCCTCGCAGCGTCATATTCGGGTTGAGAGTTTCGTTGTAGTCTTGCAGTTTGTTCACTGACCGGCTACTCAAAGTGGCCGGTCAGCCGTCCAAGAGCCGAGAATTCTTACGGAGAACCTTATGAAAGCTTTTTCCTACAAACAAATACCTGCGCTTCTGGCGGTTCTGCTGTTGCTCCTGAGTATTGGCTCAGCGCAAGCTCAATTTGAGATGAAATGGCTGGGGGTCGGCACAATGCAGTCCCCATACTCAGAAGGCGGTGCCCTCCGGGAGCAGGAACCGTTTGACAATGCGGGCATTCAGTATCCGGCCATAGACTATAATGGCGGCAACGTACGCGCCTACGGTCTCTGGGTCGGCGCAACCAACTTCACCGATGAAACCGGCAGGGTTTTCCCTCATAAAATTGCTCACATCGGCCCTCGTTCCGGCGGCGCGGTGCAGTTCTATCCCACCACCGCGGAAGTGATTGCGAAATTCGATACCCAGGTACTGGTGGATGGCGCGCAGTCGTTTCTGCGCTATGTTTTCATCGATGGCTTCGATCCGAGCATGAGAGCTGACCGCATGGCTCACATTGTGAACAACAACCGCGTCGGCATTGAAATGGACCTGAAAGCTTACGCCTTCAGCCAGGAATTTCATGACTCCTATCATATCATCGAGTATACCTTCACGAACACCGGCAATGTGGACTCGGACCCGGCTATCGAGCTGAACCAGCCGCTGACGGGTGTCTATTTCTTCTTCATCAATCGCCATGCGTTGCACGGCGCCGCTTCATGGATTACGGGAAACGGCGCGCCGTGGGGCAAGTTTGCCATGAATGATGCGGTGGGTGACGGGCACGAAGACTATGGTGTCGATTTCCGGGCGCAATACTCCTGGTATGGCTACTCGGTCTTTCAAACGGAATTCAATAGTTTGGGCGGACCGATGTGGCTGGAATCGGCGGATTGGAGTGCTCCTATAGCGGATACCACGGGACGACTCGCGGCAGCACACATGGTTGGCCGTCTTTACCTTCACGCGGACAGATCCGCCACCGATGAAACGGATGATCCCCTGCAACCCGCCACTATGGGCGTGAAAGGCAGTGACGATCCGGATTTGGTCGATGACGAATATCGGGCAGATCTGATGCAGCGCCAGTATGACAACTTCATGCGGCTCGGGCGCCAATATCCGCATCACGCGCAATTGATCGAGCCGACGAGGGAATACGACAAGCCGAGAAACGACCCGGCCAGTGCCTTTGGTAGATACGATGAAGGTGGCTGGGCATTTGTGGAAGGATTCGGCCCGTACACGTTGCAGCCAGGTGAAAATGTCAAGATTGTGGTGGCGGAAGGTGCCAGTGGCCTGAGCGCGGAGGCAAAGCTAGCGATCGGTCAGGCCTACAAACGCGCGGGCGCCAACAAAGACAATGCGCTCTTTACTTTCGCCGGACAACAATTGACCAAAAATCAATGGGTGATGTCCTCCAAAGATTCTCTCTTCCAAGTGTTTCGGCGAGCCCGGGCGAACTATAATGCTGGGTTCAATATTCCGGAGCCGCCACGACCACCAGAGAGATTTGCAGTAACTTCAGGCGTTGGCCGTATTACTCTTGAATGGCAGACCTTCGCCGGTGCAGCTCAAACCGGCTGGGAGATTTACCGCAAGCAAGGGCAGTTTTACGATACGTACGACTATACGCGTATTGCCACGCTTCCAGGTGATGCCCGGAGGTATGAAGACCAATCCGCGCAGCGCGGCATTGATTATTACTACTATCTCCAAGCGGTTGGAGCTGTTAATACCAACCCTGAAGGCAATACGCCCGTCGGTGTGGCCCTCAAAAGCGGCAGATACTATACCCAGACTTACTTGCCCGCAAACCTGAAACGCCCGCCGGGCACAAGTCCTAGTCAGATCCGGGTGGTTCCCAATCCCTTCAACTTAGCCTCGAATGAGTCCTTGCGTTGGCCGGATCAGGATGACAAGCTGGGCTTTCTGGACATCCCCGGGAGCTGCACCATTAAAATATATTCGCAATTGGGCGAGTTGATCCACACCATTGAGCACACCGATGGTAGTGGTGACGCCTATTGGGATCATACCACTGACTCACGGCAAGTGGTCGCGAGCGGGATTTACGTTGCGGTAATTGAGAATCTCGATAACGGCCAGAAAACCTTCAAGAAGTTCGTTATCATTCGCTGACGAGAGGATACTTGTTTGTGCCTCACGCATTACGTTTTGCCGGATGGGCAATATGCCACGCGTAAAACGTAATGCGTAAAACGTAAACAACGTGCCAATATGGAGAACACTCTATGAAAAGACATATCATCACCGTGGTTCTCATCTGCGCTCTCATGGTTTTGGTCGCGCCATATGCTCTCGCGCAGCTCGAGCCCGATTTGAATCAACCCACGGAAAAGCGCGCGCAGACGGGCATGAAGTTTCTCAGCGTTTCGCTGGATGCTCGCGCTGCGGGTATGGGAAGTGCCATGGCGTCGGTTGCCCAAGCGAACTCGATGGCTCTGTTTTATAACCCGGCCAGCATGGGTTTTATGGAAAGCAAAGTTGATGCGGCGATCGGCCAGACCCAATGGATCGTCGATATCAACTATAACTACGGCAGCTTGGCTTTTCGTCCGGCAGACGGCGCTCTCGGCGTGTTCGGCCTGTCGGTAGTGGCGGTAGATTACGGCGAGTTCCAAGGAACCATTCGTGCCGACAACGAGCTGGGATATCAAGATACTGGTAACTTTAGTCCATCGGCCCTGGCTGTCGGCATCGGCTATTCCAAGTCGCTCAGCGATCGCTTCTCCTTTGGTGCAAATGCGCGATATGTAGAAGAGAAGCTCACCGACAACGCACCGCTGAGCACGGGCACCAACGGAACACTGGTGACGGAAAAAGCTCAAGCCGACGTGTTCGCATTCGACTTCGGTGTGTTGTACAAAACCGGTTTTCGCAGCCTCAATTTTGGTGTCGCAGCGCGCAACTTTGCCAGTGATCGCACCTATGCCGAAGAAAGCTTCGAGCTCCCGCTCACGTTTCAAATGGGTATCTCCATGAATGCGATGGATTTCACCTCCGCGGACAAGAACACGCATGCTCTCTTAGTTTCGGTCGACGCCGTTCGCCCCCGTGACTTTAACGAATTTATCTCTTTCGGCGCCGAGTACACGCTCGCCAATCTCGTGTCATTGCGCGCGGGCTATGCCGCACCCAATGATGAGAACGGCATCTCGCTGGGCGGTGGCGTGCAGAAGACTTTCGGCACCACTGCCTTCCAGGTTGATTATGCTTATACCGATTATGGCGTGTTCGACAATGTGAATCGCTTTACCTTCAAATTCTCATTCTAAGTAACGTAACATTAATGTTGCGTTGCGAAGCTGCCACCGGACTAAGAGAGAATCGCTTTTGGTTCAGTGGCAGTTTTTTTGTTTGGCTCACGTGGCGCAACATTCATGTTGCGCGCCACGACGGGCTTAGGATTGAGCATTAAATAACTTTGCCATTTCTCAAACCGCGAATAAACGCGAATTGAGAACATATTAGCGTACATTCGCGTTAATTAGCGGTTACAAAACGGACAAGTTATTTAAACGGCAATCCTTAGGTTCACAACAAATGCCGCGGTTACGTTGTACTTCCCGTTCGCAACATGAATGTTGCGTCACCTCGTCACCGAGTTGGTAGAGGTTAATCATGCTACGCCAACGCTATACCCGCCTGCCCAAGTCCCAACAACTTCTGGTGAGCATTCTGTTGGGAAGCTTTGTGATCTTGCTGATCAACAGCCTGTTTCTGCTTCTCTTCGACCGCTCCACCGCCGCCACCTACATGATCATGGTGCTGATGCACGTGATTTTGGGCACGTTGTTAGTCGCCCCAATTTTGGTCTTTATCATTCTGCATCTTCTCAAGATGCCGGTCGCGCACAATCGCGGCGCCACGGCCGCCGGAATATTTACCGCGACTTCCCTCGGTGTATTGCTGGCCACAGGATTTGCCCTGGTGACGGAAGGTGCTTCGCAGAGCGCGTTCGTTGTCCTGCATATCGTGTCAACCTTCACCACGGTGGTGGGATTTCTCGCCCACGTTTCACTGAAGCGCGGTGTGCGTTATCATTTTCTCGAGTGGACCGAGCTCTGGGGCGAGGGGCTGGGCAAGGCCGTTCGGCATCCTCTAAGCGTGACGCTCCTGGCCGGTCTCGGCGTTTCAGCGATTTTTTTCTTCACCCTGTGGCAAGACAGCAACAAAGCCGCGTTTGTCGGGAGCGGAAAACACAAAGCCTTCGAGCCGGGCCAGGCGGTGTTGGCACATGAGAGCTTTTTGAAAGATGAAGACCTCGGTCGCTCCGAGTTCTGTGGCCAGGCCGGATGTCATCCAGACATTTATAAGCAATGGAACGAATCTGCACATCATTTTTCTTCATTCAACAACCCATACTATCGCAAGAGCGTAGAGCTGTTGATCTCAGAGAAGGGCAACGCCCCCGTGCGCTGGTGCGCCTCCTGTCATGACCCGCTGGTGCTTTTCCCAGGCCAAATGCAGGATACGCAGAAAATTGACCTGGATCACGCACGCGCGCAATCCGGCATTACCTGTCTCTCCTGTCATGCGATCGAAGGCCTGCGCGACGTCAAGGGCAATGGCCGCCTGGTCATGGCTGCTCCGGACGAGTACCCCTTGGCGCGATCGGACAGCAAAATCGGCAAGTGGATTCACAACAAGATGGTGAAATCCAAGCCGGAACCGCATCGTCGTGCCATGCTCAAACCGGCCATGCACCGCACCTCGGAATTTTGCGGCACCTGCCACAAGGTCGGCATTCCGACGGAGGTAAATGATTATCGCTGGAAACGCGGCCAGAATCAATACGACAACTGGCACAACAGCGGCGCTTCCGGCAATATCGTGCGTTCGTTCTATCTGCCGCCGGCGGGGAAAAGCTGCACCGACTGCCATATGATACTTGTGCCGTCCCAAGATGAAGGCAATGACAATGGCTTCGTGCGCAGTCACCGTTTTGCCACCGCCAATGCCACTCTGCCCATGCTCAATGGACACCGTGATCAGCAACGCGACGTGCACAAGGCGATGCAAGATTCCATCGTCACTGTCGATGTGTTTGCGCTGGAAGTCAACGGTAAATTCTATGGCCCGGACCAGGCCATGCCCGTTCTCAAACCGGCCGATCTGGTGAAGGTGACCGTCGTAACGCGAAATCGCAAGGTTGGCCACATTTTCCCCGAAGGCACGAACGATTCCAATGAGCCGTGGATTGAGGTGCGTGCGAAGAATGAAGAGGGTGAAACCGTGCTCGCCTCCGGCCTGCTTGATGCCTTTGGGCACGTCGATTCGACCGCGCATTTTTTCAGGGCGCTGCTCGTCGATCGCCACAGCAGGCTCATCGGCAAACGCGACGTACAAAACTGGGTGGCGACGATATACGCTACTGTCGTTCCGCCGGGCGCGGCGCGCACGGCGCACTATCGCTTCAAGGTTCCGGCGGGCGCTGCGATCATTACTTTGGAAGCATCTTTACATTATCGCAAATTCAATCAGGAGTACAACCGCTGGGTCTTCAGAGATCGGCCCTTTCCTGAAGTGCCGGTCCAGCCGATCATCACCATGCACAAGGCCTCGCGCCATTCCGGAGCCGTCGCGCAAACCCCGCGCCCACTCTGGGAACGCTGGAATGATTATGGCATCGGTTTGCTGCTTGAAGGCGACACGCGCCGGGCGCTGGCGGCGTTTCAGAAGGTAACGACCCTTGTACCCAAAAGCCCGGAAGGACCGATCAATCAGAGCCGCGTTCTCATTGCCGAAGGCCAGGTCGATCGTGCCCTTGAGATCTTGCAGGAGGCTGAAAACCGCAAACCAGGCTATTTGAAAACCGCCTATTTCCGGGGTGCGGTCTACAAGAAGATGGGTGAGTATGACCAGGCGCTCGCGGAATGGAAAAAAGTGGCGGAAGTTTATCCCAGGGATCGTGTGTTGCTGCTGGATATGGGCCGGTTGGAATATCTTTCCAGCCGATACGAGGAGGCTTTAAAATGGATCGAGGCCGTATTGGCCATCGATCCGGAAGATCTCGGCGGGCTTTATAATCGCATGCTCACCCTTGGAGCCATGGGCCGCGACGAAGAGTTGGCGCAGGCGCGGAAACTGTATGAGTATCACAAGGACGATGAAGACGCCATGGCGGTTACCGCCTCGTTCAAACAACGCCATCCCGCGGCAAACAATGAAGCACAGCCGATCCACGTACACGAACTTCGACCTTTTCGCGAGTATACTGAAGGCTCTGCGCCTGCAGAAATGTCATATGAATTGAAACCGTCCAAAAATCAGCCACCGCCGAAGGTAGGCGGCGGTAGCTAAATTGCCACTTTTTTCAAGGAGGAGAAAATGCTGACAAAAAAAGTTGTTACGATTTTCTTCCTTGCGATTGCTGCCGTATTCATGAGCGATCAAGCCGCTTTCAGCCAGGGTTGTGTGGCAGTTCGCCCGATGAGTTGCTCGGCGTCGGGAACCCTCAATAACTATTTAGTCATGATCGATCATCATTCTATGAACACTACGGCAACAGCGTGACCGCCAATCCAAGCCAATCGCGTTTTCATACCGGTGCCACGGGGATTGGTGACGCGCGGCTGACGGCAAATTACTCCCTGCTTAATCCCGGAAATGCATTTAGAGGAAATATCTCATTGGGGTTGGGAGTCAAGATGCCCACGGGCAACTCCAACGTTGAGGACGAATTTCACCGCCTGACCGCAGACGATCGGGATTCCGTGACGATCAGACCGGTTGACCAGCCGATTCAACCGGGAGATGGAGGCTGGGGCATTAACCTGGAGCTCTCGGGATTCCGGCAGTTTTTTTCCAGCAGAGGATCGTTGGTTTTCAACGGATTCTATCTCGCCAATCCGAAGAATGTGAATAACACGCTCACCAGAGGCACCTTAACCGGCGCCGATCCGTTGATTGCTTATCATTCGGTCGCTGATCAATACGCCGCCCGGTTATGTTTCAACTATGCCCTATTGCCGCAAGCCGGACTAACCGCTGGCTTAGGGGGAAGAATTGAAGGAATTCCCAGCCATGACTTGATCGGCGACAGCGAAGGCTTCCGCCGGCCCGGTTATATTGTCTCCGTAGAACCGACGCTCTCTTATAGCCAGGGTAAGGGCCTGGACTTTACCTTGAACTTTCCCATTGCCTTATATCGCAACCGGACCAAAAGTGTTTTCGACTTGGCTGATACTACAGGCGAACGGCACGGCGATGCTGCCTTCGCCGATTATCTGGTCAATTTGCAGGTTTCATACAAGTTCGGGAAAAAACATGGCTCAATGGAGGTTGCGCCGGAGATAACCATTCCCCAATAGAAATCCGCGACGGAAGCAAGGATCGAACGTTTGCTAGGGCAGCCAGTCTCGGGATAATTTCGCATTTCCACGTCATATGCGGTAAAGGATAGGGTCACCCCATCGCCGCTGGGGTTCTCGCTCATCTTATCGTAAAAGGACGTGGAAATGACTTTATTCAATTCATTCCGGAGCATCACGGGTGCGTGTGCCACAATCCTGATGAGCTTCGCTTCTGTCGAAGCGCAAGTTGTTTCGGAAATTGAGCTGGCGCGCCTCGATTCATTTATGATCGCCGAGGACTATCCATACATTGTGACCTTTTTTGAATTCAGAGAACAGGAAATCAAAAAACAGAAATTCAAAAAGCATGAGATAGAAGGCTTCGCGTCAATTCAGAGTTCCTACCTCAACACCGTCAGGAACCTCACTGCGGTGCATGATGTTCCGGCAGATCGAATGGCGCTTTTGCTCGAGCGGTTTACGAAGTTCCCCATGGATTATTCCGAAGAGGGGTCAGGGCCGCAGGCAGCCCGTTATTATGAGAGATTCCTGCTTCTGCTGCAAAACAATGAAAAATCCGAAGGTTTAAAGAACTACTATCTGGCGGCGCACTTCAGCGGGAGGCATAGAAGAAGCGTTTCAAGTTGGATCACTGCGGCCCTGGCTGAAACACGGCACAAGTATGAGCAAAGATATTATGAAGAAGCGCTCGCGCTCATACGGCAGATTGAACTTAGAGCGCAGGCGCTTTACCTTCCGCATCAAGAACGTGTACAAATCAAGTTTTTGAAAGAGAAAATTGAAAAGTCACTGGCCAAAATGCACTGGGAGAAAGAGCATTACGGGCGTACCGACTTACCGCAACGCTCGTGGGCCGCTTTTGTCGGGGCTGGATTTGCACACAACTTGGGAATCGAAGATGTCACGTGGCGCATAAGGCCTGTTACTCCGTTTTACCAAGAGCAATTGATGAGTTATGACTTCGTGTTCGATGTTTCTCGAAAATGGACCGCGGGCTTGGCATTTGACGTCGGTCGAGCTTTGACCAAAAAGTTGCAGATGAACGTGCATTTGTCTCACTTCACGTATTCATACAAAGCGGATCGCACGAACAAGCAGCGAGGAATTGATTATCTTGATTATAAAGTCCGCCAATCTATTGCTCATTTGGAGCTGAATTATTATCTTCAAGCACGAGTCGGAACGCGGCCTTTTGTGGGGTTGGGTGTAGGCCTTGCGCGAGCAAGCCGTGATGCGATCGATGAGCCGAGCGGAATCTTCTTTCTAAATATTCCTGAACGAACGAAAGGCGAGAGAGTGAACACCCCTCTCCTGATGACAGGTATAGGACTTGATTACATCCCCCGCGCCGACAGTAGATTCCTGTATAAGTTTTTCATGGGGGCAAATTATAATTTTGAGAAGTCCCAACTGCTGAGTCGTGTTAACTTCGTCTCCAGTGTCAAAATTGGCGTCGGATTTTAGGTTCGTATCTGAAATGACTCATTACGTTGTGAAGCATAAACAGTAACTGTTCGCCCTCAAGAATCTACTGTCCGGGTGCCGTACATCTTCCCGGCGATGCGTACGATCTCAGATGTACTGCAGCAATTGCGACTTTTTTGGGTATTGGCTGCTTCCCTCGGATTGCACATGTGAGATATGCGACACTTCCTCTCAGAATTTCAACCGATCGTATCACTTTCCCGAATCGCCTCGTTGCTTTTGCTACTCACCGCCTTGAATCCATTCTGCTGGTTGGGCTGCACTCAACCAGAAACCAAGAAAACAGAGAACGCTGCCGCCAATGGTGTGGCTTTGCCCGCTTTTGTCGAAATTACGGCTGAGACCGGTTTGGGCGATTTCAAATACGTCAATGGCGCGTTCGGCAAAGTATGGTTTCCGGAGCAGATGGGTGCGGGCTGCGGATTTATCGATTACAACGGCGATGGCTGGCTCGACATTCTGCTGGTAGGCGGAGGGGCACTGGCCGAGAATACCATTCCCGAGCCGCCGGCCTTATGGCTTTATCACAACAACGGCGATGCCACCTTTTCGCTCAAAACCGACGCGGCAGGCCTTGGCGGCATTCGCGCCTATGGCACAGGCATTACGGTGGCAGATTATGACAACGACGGCGATGAAGATTTTTTTTTCACCACATTGCGAGAGAACATGCTGTTTCGCAATGAAGGCAGTGTATTTTCAGAGGTGGTGAAAAAGGCTGGTATCGTCGCCGACCCTATTCGTTGGAGCAGCTCTTCGATCTTCTTCGATGCCGACAAGGACGGCTGGCTTGATCTTTACGTATGCAACTACGCTGATTGGTCGCCGGAAAGGGATATTCCATGTTTCGTCGAAGGGGGCATCAAGGAATATTGCCCGCCCGGCATGTACGTCGGCGTGCCGAACAATTATTACCATAATGACGGCGATGGTACTTTCACGGAAATGACGGACCAGGCCGGCTTCGCCGCGGCGCCGGGCAAATCTCTCGGTATCGCTGAGATGGACTTCAACTACGATGGTTGGTCAGATCTCGTCATCGCCAACGACGGCGAACGAACGTTGCTTTACGAGAACAATCGGGACGGCACTTTCACCGAAAAGGGCACGGTCGCCGGGATCGCATACAGTGAGTTTGGCGAGGCGCGCGCCGGCATGGGCATTGACGCCGGCGTCACGGATACCACCGGCCGGGTGTCGGTATTCATCGGCAATTTTTCCGGCGAGATGGACGGGGTTTACCGGTACAATGAAAACGGCTGGTTCGTCGATCGCGCCGCCGTGTCCAAGATCGGCAGACCGAGCATACCCACGCTCACCTTTGGCGTATTTCTCATGGACATGGATTTCGATTGTGATCTTGATCTGTTCGTAGTGAACGGTCACGTCTATCCCGTCCGCACGCGCTTCATGGATGGCGTCACCTATGAGGAGCCGCCTCAGCTCTTTTTGAACAACAACGACGGTACGTTTCAAGAAGTCAGCAAAACGATCGGCGGTGTATTGGTGCAAGCCATGGTGGCGCGCGGTTCGGCTTACGGAGATTTCGACCGTGATGGCGATCCGGACATTCTCATCACCGAAAACGCCGGCCCCGCGCACCTCTGGCGCAACGACTTCAAGCATCCGAATTTTCTGCGCGTGCAGCTCCAAGGCCGGCGGAGCAACCGTGACGCCGTAGGGTCGCGTCTGGTCGCCGTCGTGGGCAGGCAGCGCATGGAGCGTCGCGTCCGCACCGGCTCGAGCTATCTTACTCATTCGGAGAAAGCCGTAACGTTCGGTTTGGGCCAGGCTGCGCGCGTGGATTCGCTTATCATTTTCTGGCCGAGTGACGCCGTAGATCGTTTTTCCGGAATTGAAGGGAATCAGGAGTTACTGATCGTTGAAGGCAGCGGCGTGTTTGAGCAGAGACCGCTGCCAAGCAAAAACAGTCTCACGAGCCAGCCGGCGGAGTAAGAGAATCGAAGGAGCTTGGAGCCTCTCCGAAAACCTCTTTCTGTCATGCTGAAAGCATCCCGCAAGGGCCTTACGGCTTGGTAGATTCGGCACACCGGGCTTCAAATCGCTAGATTTTTGCAGAAAATCAAATTTGCATATGTCTGATTTTTTGTGAATCTTAAGCAAGCGGATACCTCCAAATCAAAACTGCGCACGCAATGCGCGAGCTCGGACGGGTCTGAGCAGTCGAGTATGGCCATCAACATGATTGTCCCGGCCACCTGAATCCTTAAAAGACACATTGAGTTCTCATTACGACAAGTATTCAGAATGAAGCATATCAATCAGGCCTTTCTCCTTATACTTTTGCTGCTCTGTGCCTGCAAACCGAAATCGGATCAGCAAGAGTTGTCCCCGACTGCTCAGCAACGCCGTACCACCGATCCGCAAGCTGCGAAATTCGTGGTGCAGGCACAAGATGCGTTCAGCAAAAAGGCATATAACCAGGCATTGGCATGGGCGGACAGCGCAGAGCGGCAAGCGCCAGACCTGGCTGACGTGTGGTTCTTGCGCGGAATGATCTTCACCGAGCTGCGACGTTACAAAGAGGCGGAGGAGGCTTATGGCAAAGTACTGTCGCTCGATCCCAGGTATCAAGGCGCCTGGCTCAATCTGGGCAGCACGGCCTTGCGCCAGGGTAATGCGCGCAAAGCCCTGGACTTGTATCAAAAAGAGCTGAAAACTTATCCGACTTCGGCGGTCTTGCATCAAATCGGGCGAGTTTATGCAAACTTGGGAAAGGCGGATAGCGCACGTCTGGCATATGAGCAGGCGATTGCCATTGACAGCAGTTTTGCGACGGCCTACCTCCGTCTCGCCGAGCTTTATAAAGAGGGGGGCGATCTTGACCAGGCCTTGCGTTATGCGCGAAGAGGCCTGGCTTTACAACCGGACAATTTGAATTATCGCTATTTCCTGGGTTCGCTCCTGTTGCTGAGTGGCCAACCACAGGAGGCTGCTGCTGAGCTCGAAGCCGTGGTCGCGAAGCGACCCTGGCACTATTGGGCAAATTACAATCTCGGCCAGGCATTGGTACGCCTGGGCCGGGAAGCGGAAGGCAAGCGCTATCTTGCTAAAGCAGAAAGCCTGCAGGCGGAGCTGAAAAATGTGCAGGATTGGGAGAACCTGGTGGAAAACAATCCCGATCAGCTCATGCTCTGGGTGAATTATGGAGAGGCCTTGCGCCGCGCTAGTCGAATTGAAGAGGCTATCGAAGCCTATCAGGTCGCCATCGCGCTGGAACCTCGATTTGCGGCCTTGCAGAACAATCTCGCGAATATGTATCTCATGCAAGGCGACACCATGACGGCCGTTCGGCAATACATGGCGATTCTTGAACAATATCCCTTTTTGAACGATGTTTGGTTGAATCTCGGAGTGGTGTATGCCAATTCCGGCAAAGTGGAGGCCGCGCGCCACGCGTGGGAAACCGCGCTGCAGTATGCACCGGAGGATTCGACGGTCAAGGCGTATTTGGCGAGGCTGCCGCGCAAGTCATGAGGTCGATACTAACAACAATTGTCAATTCACCGTTCACAATTCACAATTCAATATTCACAATTGTGAATGGTGAACGGTGAATTGTGAATTGTGCATTGAGGGCCCTCGAGTCTGTCATATTTTTTTGAAAAATAGGTTCGCATGACCAACATGAACCGACGCCATTTCCTCAAAACCACTTTTGGCGCTGCTTTGGCTGCGCCTTATTTCATTCCCGCCGCCGTCTTGGGTCGAAACAGCACAATTGCGCCAAGCAACAGAATCACCATCGGATGCATCGGCGTGGGCGGCATGGGCACGGCCAATATGAAAAACTTTCTCAACAATCCCATGGCCCAGGTGATTGCAGTTTGTGACGTAGACACGAAACATCGCAACCAGGCGCGCGATAGTGTGAACGAAGCTTACGGCAATAAAGACTGCGCCACTTACAATGATTTTCGTGAATTGCTCGCGCGCGACGACGTCGACGCCGTAATGATTGGGACGCCGGATCACTGGCATGGCATTATTGCCGTTGCCGCTGCCCGCGCGCGCAAAGATATTTATGGCGAGAAACCGCTCGCGTATAGCGTTGCAGAAGGCCGCGCCATTGTCGACGCTGTGCAGCGATACGGTGTGGTCTGGCAAACCGGAAGCTGGCAACGCTCGCAACGAAATTTTCGTTTCGCCTGTGAGCTGGTGCGCAACGGTCGCATCGGCGAAGTTCACGCCGTGAGAGTCGGGCTGCCGCAAGGCAATGGTATCGACGACCAGGGCAAGCAACCCACGCCGGTTCCACAGGGCTTTGATTATGACATGTGGCTGGGCCCGGCGCCGTGGGCGCCGTATTGCCCCAGTCGATGCCATGCGCATTTTCGTTGGATCAGTGATTACTCCGGCGGACAGCTCACCGATTGGGCCGGACATCATTGCGATATCGCGAATTGGGGCATGAATACAGAATCCTCCGGCCCCATTGAAATCGAAGGCAAAGCGGTGTTTCCCAAGGCAGAAGATGGCCTTTTCGATACGGCGGAGTCCTTTTATTTTGAGTGTAAATATGCCGAAGGCTTCACCATGATCGTGGCGGACGAAAAACAACAACCCAAGGGCATGGGCACGCAGTTTTTCGGAACCGAGGGCTGGATTTATGTCGATCGCTCCGGCATGGAGGCGCATCCGAAATCGCTGCTGAAGTCCACCCTCGGCCCAAACGATATTCATCTGTACGAAAGCGCCGATCATATCGGCAATTTTCTCGATTGCGTGGCCAGCCGCGCCAAGACCATCACGCCGGCTGAGGTTGCACATCATGCCATCGCAATCGGACACCTTGGCAACATTGCCATGAAGCTTGGGCGGAAAGTGCAATGGAATCCGCAAACGGAACGCTTTGTCAACGATCCCGAGGCGGACCGCATGCTCTCGCGGCCGATGCGGAGCCCGTGGGTGATATGATTGCACATGAACGTCGAGTCGACCGAATTCCTCTCAATGTCATCCTGAAAGAATCTTTTTGAGTGCTTGGTGCAAAACCCAAATGAGCTTCATGACCAGCGCTGAACAAGCCGTAAGGCCCTTGCGGGATTCCGCCTGAATGACAAACTCAAGTGTGCAGCAAAATCTCGAATTGAATTTGTGACTGGACAATTGCATATGACAAGAAAACTCTCCCTCCTTGCTTTGCCTCTCATGTGCCTATCCTTGATGTCCATGCAAAATCAGAAACCAGTCAAAGTCATTTTATTCGGCGATTCCATCACGGAAATGGGCGTGCAGCCGGGTGGCTATATCGACAAAATGCGCAAAATTCTCAAAGAGCAGAATTCTGCCGCGACAAACTATCAATTGATCGGTGCCGGCGTCAGCGGCAATAAGGTATATGACCTGTACCTGCGGCTGGAAGAAGACGTCATTACCCAGAAGCCAGATTGGGTATTCATCTACGTAGGCGTCAACGATGTCTGGCACAGGAAATCATTCGGCACAGGTACCGATCCGGATAAGTTTGAAAAATTTTATGTCGCTATCATTCGAAAGCTGCAGGCCGCTGGCATTCAGGTCGCGCTGTGTACGCCGGCCGTTATCGGAGAAAAAGGCGACGGCAAAAATGAACTGGACGCCGACCTGAACAAATTTTCCGAGATCATCCGCAGGGTTGCCGCCAAGTTCGGCCTGCCCGTGTGCGATCTGCGCCGGGTCTTCATGGATTATGTTGCACAAAACAACAAGGAGAATAAGGAGAAAGGCATTCTCACCACCGATGGCGTACACCTGAACGACGCAGGCAATCGGATGGTTGCCGAGGAAATGTTGAAGATTCTCGGGGAGTAACGCAGTTCGTTATGGCGATTTTCATTTGAGTGAATAGCCACCTTTCTTCTGTCATTCTGTAAGAATCTTCCCGAGCACTGGGTACAATCATTGACTGAACGATAATTCCAGCACTAGGGAAAATTCTTGCAGAATGACAGGAAGAAGTGAAGGCTCTTGCCGTGTCGTAACAGCTACCTTCTCTAATTTTGCCCTATGACCCATCAGAGAAAGAAAATTCTCCCAGCCATGTGGCGCCTCATGTTAGTG
>JBOHQX010000054.1:0-36274 GCA_050732395.1 bacterium | reverse complement strand
CATCTTTTTCAGCACAAGCACCGTGCCAGAAACTTAACAAGATCCCTACGGGATGACACGGTGGTGTTGCTTGCCGAACCAACCCCGATCACCGGGGGTCAGGAGCTGAATAGTTACTCAGCGAGCTATAAAAAATGCTTTTTGGAAAGAACTTTTTGTAAAGATTGGTCGTTTAAGTGTCAATCTATTATCATTAATTCTCTGTTTAGCCTTGGTTCCGGCCGGCAATTTTTTCGTTCTCTCCGCAAATACGAGGCGTTGGTGTTATAATTTGGTAACGAATGATTCACCGTTTGTTTGCCAGGATTGACAATTCAGCCGTGAATTCATGACGGCCAAATCCATCACCATGAATCCGCGAGGGGTTGCATGGCCAAAATCGCAGGAAAAAATCTCGCCCTTTCGTTAGGAATTCTGCTGGGGACGGGTATCGCCCAGCCCAAATACTCCACCGAATTGTTTCCCAAGCCGGAAGTGATTCGCAACAACGTGGAGTTCTGGAAAAAAATTTACACCGTTTATCCCACCTCGGCAGCCTTGATTCACGACTTGAACGATATGAGCTTGATCTATGAGGTCGTGGATTTATCAGATGATGCCGCGCTTTCGTACCGGCAGCAAATACAGAAAATCGAGAAGATCAAGGACGAATATCGTTCTTATGTGCGCGATCTGATGAACGGCCGGCTGCAAACGGCCAATAACCCGCGCGCCGCGCGCGTGCTGCAGATTTACGGGGATACGCCCGACCCCGCGCGGTTACAGCTCGCCCTTGAATCGATCCGCGGCCAATTCGGCATCAAGGACCGTTTTTTCCAGGGCTTACAACGCTCGGGCCTGTATCGCGACACCATCATCATGACGTTCGCTGCGCACGGGCTGCCGATGGAATTGATCATGCTCCCGCACGTCGAATCTTCATTTAACTATCGCGCCTATTCGAAAGTCGGCGCCGCGGGAATGTGGCAATTCATGCGCTACACCGGCCGGTTGTTCATGACAATCAATTACGACGTCGATGAGCGCCTCGACCCCATTCGTTCGACGGAAGCCGCAGCGAGGCTGCTACAGCTCAACTATTCTGAATTGGGCTCGTGGCCTTTGGCGATCACGGCCTACAATCATGGCTTGAACGGCATGAAGCGTGCGCAGGCGCAGTATGGTGATGATTTCGGCAAAATCTACGGCGAATACAAAAGCCGCAATTTCGGTTTTGCCTCGCGCAATTTCTACGCGCAGTTCCTGGCAGCTTTGGAGGTTGCCACCGATCACGAGAACTATTTCGGCCCGGTGGAATTTCACCAGCCCGAGGAGTTCGTCGAAATCCAGCTCGATCATTACATCACGGTCAATCGTTTGCTCGAAGTGTGCAACTTGAACTTGGAGGAGTTTTCCGAGTTGAATCCCGCCCTGCGGCCGCCGGTGATGAAATCGCAGCGCCGTATTCCCAAGAACTATACTTTGCGGCTTCCGAAGCGCCTGGGGTTGGACGGCTACGCACTCGCCACACGGCTCGGGCAGGGCTCGCAATTCGATCGGCAAATCGAATCCGATTGGTATCGTGTCGAGCGTGGCGACAATCTTGCGGCTATCGCTGCGCGCTACGATATATCGGTCAGAGAATTGACGGAATACAATAATCTGGGCAGCCCGCAACGCATTGACGCGGGCACGATTTTGAAAATTCCACCCAAACGTCCAACGATGTTGGCGAGTGCCGAGCCGATCAAGCCGGCCGCTGCTTCCGACGTCACGCCCACGCAGGCTTTCAAAGAAGTGACGCCGCTGAAAACCGACCCGGAAACGCTGCCGGTATTCACGGAGCCGATCACAGCAGAGCCTGCGGTCGCCGCTTCGACGGCGTTCGTACCGGAGATGAGCAGCGCCCTGGCGCTCGTCTCACGTGAAGAGCGTGAAGCCATTATCACCTACGATCGCGATGTTGAAAAAGTGCTGGCGCCGAAATCAAGTTTGCCCGGTGTTGTGGAGGCCGGCAAGGCCTCTTTGCCGCCCCCGCCCGCACCCGTCAAACGCCCGGAGACCACGAAAACTCGAACGGACTGGATTACGGTCGATCCCGAAGAAACTTTGGGCCACTATGCCACTTGGCTGGAAGTTTCTACGCGCCGGCTGCGCGAGCTGAACGGCTTGCGGTATAATCAAGACATTCAGGTCGGCCAGCGTATTCGCCTCGCCTATGATCGCGTGAGCGCGGATGAATTTGAGCGCCGTCGCTTTGAATATCAACGCGGCGTGCAGGAAGACTTCTTCTCAACTTATCAAGTCGACAGCTTGAAGCCGTATCACATCAAATCCGGTCAGAACATCTGGCAGATCTGCACGGACGTTTTCCAGGTGCCGATGTGGTTGGTCGTGAAATACAATCCCGATCGCGATCTTGCCAAATTGAAGCCGGGTGATGAATTGCTGATTCCGAATATTGTCGCGATCAATCCGGCGGCGACGCCGACGATTCCGGAATAAGCCATGCCGGAATCGCGCCCAGCCTGCTTGGAGCTGGGTTGAATTCCTTACTCCGGGCAGGCCAGGGGTCCGCATTTCCATCCCGGAGGCGCTGGTATTGTTCGTAAATTCTCAACACGGAAGGCACGTAAGCGGCCGTTTCTGTCGGAAGGATACCGTCTGCACGGCCGCTGCGCAACCACCGTTGTGCCTGTTTCTCTCCACCATTGTAGGCGGCAAGCCCCGCATCGAGGGTGTAGGTTCCCACCAAACCGGCCAGATACCGGCAGCCGAGCCGAATATTCCAAATTGGATTGAACAGAATTTTGTCAGCCGAGCTCCACGCCATGCCCTCTTCGCGTGCAAGATGGATACCCGTGCTCGGCAAGATTTGCATCAATCCCAGCGCGCCGGCGGAGGAAACTGCTTCCGGGCTCCAACCGGTTTCGTGCGTGATGGTGGCACAAATGAGCTCCACGTCAAGGTTGGCATATTTGCGGCTCATGGCATAGATTTCATCGGCAATCTCGAGCTTCACGCTGCCGATCATATTGGGCTTCAAACGATCGATGATTGCCGTGATTTTACGAATACTCTGGCGGCGCGCGCCGTCGAGCAGGTCGATAGTCTGTAATTGTTGCATACGGCGCTGCAATTGTTCGACCTGCACAATGTGCCGGCGTTGACATTCGGAAATGAGAAAAGCCGATCTGATTGCCGCGGCGAAGAGCATGGCCAGCAGGCATGCGTGAGCGTACTTAGAGAGGATCTTACTCTGGCGCTCTTGCAAGCTGGCGCGAGAGACGTTGCCAGGCGAGAGGAATGTAGATTTGGGCGCCTTAGGATTTGAAACAAAACCGGCGCTAGAGACGGATTTTTCATGAGGAACGATTTCCGCCTTCAGCGCCGTCAAGACTTCCGGCATTGAGAGCGCCAGAGCGAAAGGCTGCGCGGAGCTGCTGGCAAAATGTAACGCAACCGCGCGATGGGTCGAGCATTCCAGCCACCATGACCCGGAATCCCCCGGTACACTAATCGGCTTTTCCGGCTCCGTCGAAGCGATGTGCACAACGCAGCCGATGACGCGCGGTACTCCATCATAGTGATGGACACCGTACCCCAATACCCCGGTGATGATCCCGATCGCCGCGCTCTTGCCCCCTCCATATTTGATCACTTTCATCCCGATTTGCGGAATGGCTACGCCCGTTACCGCCTCGGCTCCCGACCACGCGTTCAGCAAGGGCTGCGCCGCTTCGAGACGGGCCAAGGCTGCGTCAAGATGGTCCTCCATGGCATGGCGGGAGAGTCTTGCAATGATATTTCCCTCCCCGCCAGATTTGCCTCCTGGTTTCGTTTGGTAAATAGCACAGCCCGGGCTCAGGTTCCATGAGCCTGCGAGCACGTGCCAGGTGCCAAGCAGCATATCCTCGCCGGTGTGACGATCGCGCACCGGGCCGCCTGACGTGCCGATGTTCTGGCCCGCAGCATTGGAGAGTTCCAGGCCGCGGCGAAGCTCAGGATAGAAGCGGTTGTGTTCGCAGTCGGTGGCGGCACGATCCTGCCGCCGATCCAGAAGATACGTTGCCTGCAGGACCTCAACGTCGAAACCGATGTGCTCGGCGGTAACCACCCGGCCCGGATGTTGGGCGGCGAACGCTTCAAATTCATGCCCGCACAACTTTCTGTGCACGTGGACGCGCACCGTTAACTCCGGCTCGAGGCCAGCTCCACCGCAGGAACGAATACGCCGGCCGAGGTCAACGTGCGACACGTTGGGATCGTTGAGATAGAGCGCGACGGCTTTATCCAGGGCGCGCCGTGCCGCCCGCCAAGTTGCTGCATCAAGGCTGAACATAGCGATCAGTGCCTTTGTTCAGCACTGCTTCAGTGTTGTGTGCTGTCTTGCGGCTCTTTGCAACATGCGTCGAGCTTGTCATAAGCCTCGAGGTCGCGTTTTCTCTCATTGGCATCGTATCCTGCCGCGGTTATCGCTTCTTCCAAACCACCGAGGCTGCGCTCATTGCTCCGATAACTCACGGTGGCCGTCTTGCTGGCCAGGCTCACCGTGACCTCACTTACGCCGTCCAGTTCTCGCAGTGCTTTTTCGACATGCGCTACACATCGGTTGCATTGCAAGGAAGGTAGTTTGATCTCGAACCGGCTGGCAGCGTCTGGTGTTTGGTCGCGTGACCCTTGATCTTCTTTGCTGCACGCGGCAAGCATGCCACAGAACGCGAGAATGAATAAAGATCGTTTCGACATGATTTCTCCTTGATGATTCGAAATTCGTTTGAAACTAAATGATGTTGTCTATGCTATTCGATAGTATCGCCTGCAATCGATTTGCCTTCTTGAAAAAAGCACTTGAATAGTGACCATGGGTCAGGAAAACGGCAGGCAGAGCTTCGCCATCCATCCAGCCTCTACGGTAAGACCCGCAAAACCGGCCCTTGCTGGAAGGCTGCTCGTGAATCGGGTTCAAGCAGTAGGGCAATGATTTGTAGTTGATACAGTCCGGCTTTCGGAATATCGGATTCGAGCGCGATGCGATAATCACCGTGCTCCTGCAGCAGCCGCCGGGACTGGGAAGCCAGCAGCACGCTTTCCCCGGTGTGCGTATGGACGGCATGAAGTTGAGCACTGAGGTGTGTAGGCTCGGCCGCGGCCGTGATTCCGGCAAGCTCGCAAAGAATTTCACTGCGCAACATTCTTGTCGTTGGCGTTCCCGCCGCTGAGCGCTTCTCGATGGTCGCGAATCGGGCATCCTTAATGCGCAGGGAAGCCCGGGTGGCGCTGCTCCTTTCTGCCCATGCTGCCTCGCTGGCTTCGGTATCGGGAGCTTCGACGTTTGAGACCGCACCTTCCTTTATAGATTCTTCGTCTGCCTCAACGGCGTGCTGTTGGCTTTCTATTGATATCGCGTCACGGCGCTCTTCCTCCTGTGCGCGGAGCGTTTCACGTGATTGCTGCTCTTGCTTTTTCTCTTCCTCCTTTGCGTGGGCCTGAGTCGTGGTTTCCTCCGCGGCGAGAATTTCCGCCCACCCAAGCCAGTCCAGGCGTGCAATGGTTGCAGCGGACACGCCGATGCCTGTGCGTTCCTGCAACACATGCGAGAGGCTTTCCGGCGAGTAGCCACGCAAGTCGGAAAACTTTTGAATGCCGATGCTGTTGAGCGCCATCTCGATGGCCGGATCGATCCCTTCGATTAAAACCAGGTCATCGCGAGGCCGCAACGCCACCACCGGTTGGGTGACAGCCGGGTCCACGCGAGACGACCCGGCCGCCACTTTGTCTCCGGTGGCGGGCAGCTTTGATCGCTTTTTCTTCCGAGATCGTCTCGGAGTCGAGTCGAACGTATTCATGATGTACCGTTTGGATTGAGGGTGAGTCTCCTTATCCACTTCATCCGGTTACCGCTATGCGATAAGGTCCGGTTCCGTTCGGATCGAAATGGCGCACACGCACGAAATAAACACCGGCCACCAAATCGGCGACGATCCTGGCATTGGAGCCATTTCCGCCGTCATCATTCTGGGCAATGAGCATGGTCTGGCTATCGGGACCGAACAGTGTCAGGAACGTGTCCGTATTTCCCGAAGTTGCGATGGTGTAAAGATCGGTCGCCGGGGCTGCAAACGTGAAGAGGTCACTCTCGTCTGCCGCGGCGATGTCGGCCTGAATAGCCGGTTGGTTGATCACAAGCTCAGGAATGGTGGGTTGTTGGGCTTCGAGCCGGACCGAGATTTGATAATTCCCGTTTGACCGTCGGTCATAGTGGCGCACGCGAACATAGTATGTCCCGGCAGTGAGCCTGCTCACGATCCTGGCGTTCCGGTCCTCGCCGCCGTCGTCATCTTCGGTGATGAGATCGGAAGAGTTGTTGGGGCCGAGGAGTGACATGACAGTGTCTGTTGTGCCCACCGTCTCGATCCGATGGGTACCGGCTGAGGGCACCAGAAACCGGTACGTATCTACTTCGCCGGCAACTCCAATCGAGGCCCGGGTGGGAGGCGCACCCACGATCAAGTCTATGATGCTGCTGTCCACGATATCCGATTCATACCAATAGCCCAATGTGCGATGATTGATCACGCTGGCAGGCGTAGCCTCGCCGCCCCAAGGCAACATTGGATCATTGAGATTCAGGCCTTCGAGGCCTCCGCGCAGGGGAAGGTACGCCGGCTGATCCGGATGTTGAGCTTGCCAGAGGGCCCACAAACGATCCACGTTGCAGTGGTGCAGGAAAAAGACCGGGTCATTCGGTGAAGTTGCTCGCGCCATCGAGCCACCCACCCATACGTGCACCGGGTCGTGGAGCACGCTTTCAAGCACATTTCGAAAGCCTCCGGTTGCTCCCTGCCACGGTGCGCGATCATAGGGCACACGGCCGAGTGCGGCATTGACTTCCGTCGCGGTGGGTAGACGTGCGGCCTGCCCCAGTGTGCGTCTAAGGGCTGGGCCCGGGTCGCCCGGTGAAGTGATCGTAAGAGTCCAGCGGTTGAACGCAAACGGTCCGGTGGTGACCCGTTGGCTTCCGGCTTCACCATCTCCTCCCATGAAGTCCGGTTGCCACAACGATGAATTGGGCGAGCGATCCACGCTCCAGTCCCAATATGGCAACGTGACACCGGCGTCAATCTCCTGCAGCGCAAGCTCGAAACGGTGGATAAACTCGCGATGCCATGGCAGAAACGCTGCTGTGCGGTGGGCGAGCATCGTCGGCGCATTCATGGCGTCGCGGTGCCAAGCCACGAACCGGTCGTAATCGCCATTGGTTTTCAGTTGCCGTACGGCAGAAACAAATCGCGCTTTCTCCTCCGCCGTCAGCTGCGCTTGATTTTTTCGCAGTCCCATGTTTTCTCTCGTATGATAAGACGATCAGTTCGAACTCAGCATATGTACTGCGGGCCCCGGCAAAAAGCCTGGACCCGCAGACAGGGTGGGGGAAAAAACTTCCCATGCTCAATACTTTTTGGGCATGTAGAACTGCAGGATGGGACCCTCAACATGCGCGGCAATCGGTCCGGGAGTCTTGCATTCATCGAAGTAAGTCAGCGTCGTGACCAGCTTGTACGGTGTCGAGCAATGCCTGGCGTCGATCACGCCCGGGGGCACCACAAGATTGTACTTGTAATAGATCACGTGCTTGTCTTTGGCGTCGCAGGGCGTCAGCGGAATATGAGCCGGGCCTCTGGGAAGAGTGAGCTCGGGACCGGGCCCCATCGATTCAAGATGAATCTTCACGCACCACTCACCGCAGATCATCCGCACCAGACATCCGCTGGTTTTCCACTTGACCAGCACGCCCCAGGTTTGACTCAGGCGAATGATATTTGCTGGCGCCGCGCCGCCCAGCTCGTAGACGGAGGCGTAGATCTCGCCATCAAACAAGCCCGGCGCCGGGATCGGTGTTTCAAAAACACCCTTCGGATAGCCTTTTTGCTTGTAATAGTCCTGCGGATACTTGGGTGGTGTGGGATACGGCAGGGGATACCCTTGCGGATATTCGGTTGGATAATCCGACGGAAAAATCGGCGGATAGGCCGAGTAATCCGAAGGATAATTCGGCCGGTAGACGTCCGGCTGATAATCGTCAGGCCGATATTCATCTGGCACATAGTCTTTACCGGTCGGTTTTTTTGTGGGCCCACCATGATCATGGTCGCCTTCGCCGCCCTGACGCACGACGATCTCTTCTGCTTCACGGCTTTTACCGTTCATCGTACTTCTCCTAACAGTTAAGGTGTTATACATCGATGTAACTGCATTTGTGATAAATAGACATGAAAGTAGAGCCATTTTCCCGACAAGGGCACAAGTGTCTCAGGCGCGTATAGGGCGATGAAGCAAAAGAGCCGAGCAACCGGTCGAATCAGCTAAAGGGATTCAACGGTCGCCCGGCTCTGTTTGCTTGTTTGGCCCTCGTGGACGAGGGCGAAGTTGGAAACGGCAGTGGCCAGGCCAAGATAAGCCGTTTACAGAATCAAATGTGGAATAAAACTCCTATCAAACTCTGGCGTAGAGCGCCACTTTGGTCGCGTGAAGACGCGAATCGGTTCAAAGCAGTGGAGCCGTCCGAGCAGCTATTCATCTTTGTCCTCCTGCAGTCCTTGTTTGAGCACGAGTGCGGCATTTTTCCAACCTTCATCATGCTCTATTTTGACACACTCGTTCAAGGCTTGAATGGCCTCTTCGTTTGCCCCGATCCGACCTTTGGCCAGTGCGAAATTGTATCGGGCCTCCTTGAGTTTTGCATCGGCCCGAATCGCAGCCTCAAAATATCGAACAGCGCCATCCCAGTCGTTTCGCTCGAAACGCAAAACTCCAAGATCATTTAGGACCGCCGCAGAAGACGATGGTTGGGGAACAATAGCATGCAAAATCGAGTCCGCTCTGTCGTAATCCCGCTCAATAATTGCGATTTGGGCCAGAAGCAGCATCGCCTTCGCGGCCTTTGATCCGCTTGCCATTGCTGCTGCGATGCGCGTTCGCGCCTCCTCGAGATAGGAGCCTTCTGCGTCTCCTTTTTCCGGGCCCATTAAGACTTGAATTCCAGTCGAGGCGTACCCCCCGGACAAGCGGGGAGTCTCGGCCATGTAGATGTGGTAGTTGTTTTTCAAAATGCGCTCAGCGATCATGATTCTTAGAGTCGTTTTGCAGAAGCGAACACCCCAAAATGCGCTTACTGATAAGCCCAGCACCGCAACAAGAGCAAATCCCAATTGGCGAGAAATCAGCCACGGCCGCAACTGCAAATTGTTCGTCGTGCGCATCAGGTTTGTGATCACCGCTTTCATGCTTTTGCTTAACGCAGCGCGTGGTTGAGAGGGAGGTTCGTCCACATACGAGATGATCTTCGCAACTTGCGCTTCCGGCGTCATGGTGAGCAATTTCTCGATCTCCGTCTCCTCCACGTCACTATACGGGAAATTCGAATTCTTCACCAAGGAAACGGTGATTTGAAAACAAGTACTGCATGAATTGAGATGCCTCTGTACCATTTTCACGGCATTTTCCGGAAGTGAACCCTCAAAATAGCTGAGGAGAAGATCGTCGCCAAGGCATTCTTCCCATCCGGCCCCACCCTCGAGGTTTTCCATTAGCTTTTCGTTTCGCATCGGTCAAGCTTCCTCTCGATGAGTTTTCCACTGAGCGGCCTCCGCTGTGGGAGCAATCTAGTCGATTGCGGCGGCCTTCCTCAAGCTTTCGCGCAATTCATTCTTGATTTCGCAGATAATATTCGAAACTCGTTTCACCGTGATTTTAAAATCATTACATAGCGCAACTATTTCTTCGGGCTCCAAGCCGCCGTATAAATAGTACTTGAATATCAATTCGTCGCGTTCTCTATTTCTCCTCGGTTCGAGAATTTTGTCGAGTTGATATTTTATTTCCTCGTGCAGATCATGCAGCGAGAGCTCGTCCTCCCAATTTTCGAATCGCAGTACTTCTTTTAGATCGACCAGACGTTTCTGATGCACGTTCCATTGCAGGGCATCGAGCGGAACCTCGCGCCCGGCGCAGCGTTTTCGGGCCCTGGTTTTCGAGTATTCCGTGAGCACGATTCGAATCGCGATGATTTCGAGATACTTCAATATGGAGTTCTCGTATTGTCCTTTGAAATCCTTCAGCGCCTGGCAGTCATGGGCAAGCAGCTTGGCATAAACTTCTTGCGCCAAATCTTCCACAGCATTAAGCGCCTTGCAATGGTGTAGTCTTTTCAGCTCACGGCTGATCGTCAGGCAGATATACTTGTGAAACCGATCATGAAACTCCCTCCACGCCATCCTGTCCCTTGGTGACGTCGCGAGAATGCTTACCAGCTCATTGTGGGTCATCATGCGGAACGCCATTTCATCGAAGATAATTTGTGCACCAACTGCAAAGGCAATTCTTTCGGCTTTCCCCTGTTTATATAGACACAAAAACGGCGCCGCTCTCCCGAAAATTTTTTCGATTTTTCAGTTTTTTCCCCTCCTGGGTGTGCCACGCGCTGAAGTCAAGGCCCGGCTGGCGAGGAAGACTTTCCGAACTCAACTTGCGTGCCAGCAATCATTTTGTTATATTGCTTGGTTGAAAATAACCACGGTTGCTCAAAACCACTCGACGCATCGTACGGCATGGCGATAGCTGCTTGGGTTATTCTCGCTCATATCGCAGTTCCGCGTCTATTATTGCATCATCATCCCCAAGAACCTCGCGCGCCGATGGTGCGCACCGGCTTGGAGGTGATGGTCGCCGAAGACTTCAAGCCTTTGCAGGGAAAAACCATAGGCCTCATCACCAATCACACCGCCACGGATCGCCACGGCCGCCATATTGTCGAATTATTTTTGCGCGCCAAGAACGTTCGCCTCGCCGCCCTGTTCGCGCCGGAGCACGGCTTTCGCGGCGGGCGCGCAGCCGGAGAAAAAATTGCAATGCAGAGCGATTCTGCCAGCGGTCTGCCGGTTTACAGCCTCTATGGCGCCACGCGCAAGCCCACGGCGGAGATGCTGCGCGGGCTGGACGGATTGGTTTTCGACATGCAGGACGTCGGTGCGCGTTTTTATACCTATATCAGCACAATGGGGCTTGCGCTGGAGGCTGCAGCGGAGGCGGACCTCGAGTTTTACGTGCTCGATCGCCCCAATCCCATCGGGGGCAGGGTGGAAGGCCCCATACTCGAAGCAGAGTATCGCTCCTTCGTCGGTGTGCATCCGATCGCATTGCGCCACGGGATGACCATCGGCGAATTGGCACGGATGTTTCTCGGAGAAAAATGGATTGCGTCCTCGCCTCATGCGAATAATTTTGCAGGCCAAACGCAAACTCATTGGTCGAAGTTACGTATCATCCCGATGCAGAATTGGCGACACGCGCAGTTGTTTTCCGAGACGGGCTTGCCCTGGATTGCGCCTTCGCCGAACATGACTTCACCGCAGACTGCATTGTTATACCCGGGCATGGCATTGTTGGAAGCCACGAATTTCTCCGAGGGCCGTGGAACGAATCGCCCTTTCGAGGTGATCGGCGCGCCGTGGCTCAACCCCCTGCGGCTCATGCAGGAGCTTCAAAATGACGCTACAGGGATCGAATTCGATTCCACGCGCTTCACGCCCGTCGATATTCCCGGCAAGGCCATGAATCCAAAATTCGAGAATCAAGAATGCCTTGCCCTCGAGCTTACCATTACGGCTCCGCATCGTTTTGAAGCCGTGAGATTTGGCATCGCCCTGTTATGTGCCCTGCAAAAAATACATCCGGAAGAATTCATCACGAATGAGCAGGGTCTGGCGCGCATGAGCGGCGTCGCCTGGCTGTACGAGAGGATCAGGTCCGGCGATTCGCCGGCAACGATCTGGGAAAAAATCGAAAATGATACGCAAGATTTTCGCCGGCTGCGCAACAAGTATTTGCTGTACGAAGATTGACGTGCTCGCCATGTCATTTCCGAGGCCTATGATTTGGCTGTGAATGGGAGATCTGAATGCCTTCGCAACTCACCCAAAGCACGCCTTTGGGACAGCTCTGGCAACTGCTTTCACCCGACCCGAGCGATTACGGAAAAAATTTCGAGACGGAAATCAAGCGCCTCGGTGTCTTGGGATTGCAGTTCGCCTCGTTCGTGGCCATTGTGCTTTCCATGGGGAATTTTTTCTTCGACTTTGCTCTGTGGTATATTTCCGGCGAAAAAAATTTTACCGGCCTGCTCTTTGCGAATATCGACAAGTTCGGCATTTTTTTGATCGGCCTTAGTGGCTTATCGCTCTCGCGCACCAGCTTCGGCGGCACGCGTGCAAGCTGGATTGCGATCATTTGCATCGTCCTGGCCGAGATCATCGCCACGGTCTCGGTACTCCTGCGCGCCAATTCCGCCACCTACCCGGCATTTGTGATTTCTCTTCTGGTTTTGTCCGTCGTTGTGCCTCTCCGCCCGATCGTCGTGGCCACCGTCGGTCTGATCATGTTGAGCGCCAATTATGCTCTGCATATGATCGTGGTCGAGTCTTCGCGTTCTTTTTTGAAGCTCGCCGGCGCTTTTCCCGCGTCCTTTTTTTCGACGATCATTCTGGTGTGCACCGGTCTGACCACTGTGATCTATCACTTGCGCGTGAAAAATTTCCGCAACTTCGAGGCTTTGCAAGATTCACAAGAGCGGTTGCAGAAAGAATTGGCGGTCGCCGGTATTATTCAAAGACATTCTTTGCCGCGCGCCAACCCGATTGTGGACGGCCTGGATATCGCCGGTGTTTGTATCAGCGCGACTGAAGTGGGAGGCGATTATTATGATTACATCGAATTGGGCAAGGGAAAACTCGGCGTGCTGGTGGGAGACGTCTCCGGAAAGGGTACTTCGGCTGCGCTTTATATGAGCAAGCTGCAAGGCATCATTCGTGCGCTGCAGCATTTGCATCACACACCGGCGCAACTGCTGGCTGCGGCGAACGATTTGATCTACGGCATGATCGAGAGAAACTCGTTTATCACGCTGACGTACGCCATTTTCGATTTGCGCAAGCGGCAGGCCATTCTATGCCGGGCGGGGCACAATGCCACGCTGCGCCTGTTGGACCACGATCATCACCTCCTCATTCCGCGCGGCCTCGGTCTGGGTTTGGCGCCACGCCAGGTTTTTGTACGTGAAATTGAGGAGCTGACGTTGCCTTTGAATTCACACGAGACTTTCGTTTTTTATTCAGATGGCCTGGTGGAAGCCCGCAATCTATCCGGCCAGGAATTCGGGGAAGAGAATTTGGTGAAAATGGTGGCGCAGCATAGCGACCTGGAGGCCGAGCCTCTCAAGCAGAAGATTATCGAAGAAGCCCAGAAATTCGTGGGCTACGCGACACAGCATGATGATATGACGGTGCTGGTGGCTAAGGTGGTGGCTTGAAGAATACTCTTAATGACTACACCAGAATCCTCTCCCATTGAAAACTGAGGGCCTTCGGGTCGATAACCGAAGCTCTTAAGGCCAACTTCAAACCAAAAAATTGCCCAACGGATGGAAAAACGACCAACGGATTTTGTTTTCAGTTGGTCGTTTTCCATCCGTTGGCAACAAAAAACTCTTAGAATTCTTATCGAACTTTCACGGCCTTACGCCTTATCTAAAACTCAAATCTTCCAGCGTTTTTTTGTCCAGCCTTTTCACCACCTCCGTGATCAGACCTACCGCACTCTCATAATCATCCCGATGCACGATGCCGTTGGCAGAATGATAGTAGCGTTGTGAAATCACCAAATCCAGCGTTGGCACCCCGAGATTCCATTTGTGAATCGGGCCGGCGTCGGTACCGCCGCCCTCTTCGAGCATAAATTGATAGGGAATTTTCAGCTCGTCTGCGACGCTTTGCACCCAGTGCCGGAGCTTGACGTGCGGCAACATCTCCGAGGTGTGCAGAATGATGACCACGCCCTGACCGAGCACGGGTTGGGCATAGTCGGCACTGGTGTAGCCGGGCAAATCGCTGGTCACATCGATGTCGAGCGTGATCGCAATGTCCGGTTTCACCGCTTCGACAATGGTTTTAGCGCCGGAGAGCGTGATTTCCTCCTGAACCGCGCCCGTGGCAAATACTGTGTTCGGGTGTTTTTCTTTGGCGAGGTTTTTGAACACACCGACAATCACGCCCATGCCGATGCGATCATCCCAGGCCTTGCCCAACAGAAACTTGCGGTTGGCCATGACGGCGAATTTGCTATCATGCACAATCGGATCGCCAGGTTGAATGCCCAGCGCTTCCGCCTCTTCGCGACTGGCTACGCCTACATCAATCCACATTTCTTCGCGCTTGACGAGCGCGTCTTCCTTGACATCCGGACCGGTGTTCATCACGCCCAGTACTGCGCCCTTGCGCGTCTTTATAATGACGCGGCGGTCAAGCAATTGCTGTGAAAAATTCCAGCCCAGCGGAAAGAATTTGACGAAGCCGTTTTCATCGATGCGCTTCACCATGAAGCCGATCTCATCGAGATGTGCGTCAATCATCACCCGCGGCGCTTCGGCCGTGCCTTTTTTGATGGCGATCACACCGCCGAGGTTGTCGCGCCGGAGCTCGTCACAAAGAGGGCGAAGATAGTTCATGAAAACCTGTGCCGCCGGCTCCTCATAACCGGATACGCCGGTCGCCTCGGAAAGGTCGCGCAGCATTTTTTCGGTATCATCCAGCTCCTGAGCACCAGCGCGCCAGCCGTTGAGAAAAACGAGGGCGGCGATGAAAGAAAGAAATCGTCTTTGAAACAAGTCTCGCTTCATAGACCAAGCTCATTTTGAATGTAAACTAATGCACACATATTCATCTTTCCTCTGTTTTGATTTCAACCGGATGCGCCGTTCGCCCTTTTCTGCCTGTGACTGTGGTGGCGGCGCGCAAGCCGTTGAGGAGCGCAGCCGGGCTTGCGTCTGCCGCTGCAGCGCATAGTGGCGCGAGTAAATCGTCAGAAAATCGCCGCGCTTTGAAGAGTTGATAGGAATTGTCGAATGCATTGTCAATGGTGTTTCCGGTGGAGAATGCCAAAGCAAGCTGCTGATCGGAAGCTTCTGCCAAGCCGAATCGATCCAAACCGCGCAGGCCAGCTTCGGCCACGCGCCGCAATTGTTCCGGAAGCAGCGGCGCATCGGTGGCGAGCACGATGATGAAGCTGGGCGTCACGTTCTTGACAACAGCACCGGCATTCGGATTGAGCGATTCCCCGCCATTTGCGGCAACGAACACTCCAATGACGAAATCCGCGCCTTCCAAATGAACAATACTTGAAGCTTCTCCCACGCCTCCTTTGCCGCCGAATGCGCACAGACCACGGCCGATGCCTACGCACCCGTTGCCACCGGCTTGATTTTTGGCTGAATGAATCGTGTCCAGAATATGATCGTGTGTCAAGCGTCGCTGGCGTAAATCATTCAAATAGCCGTCGTCCATGCCAATCACGACCGGCGGCCAGGCGTTATCGATCGGCAAGCCTTCTTCGCGTTGGTGGCCGAAAGAAATCAACGCGTCATAGGCAATGCCCACCGTTGTCGCATTGCAAATTACAATGGGAGAAGAAAACGTCCCAAAATCCTGCGCGACGTGCAGGCCAGTCCATTCGTTCCAACCGCCGCTGGCATAACTGCCGACGAAGAGCTTGCGATTACGTACGTGCAATGAATAGGGAAGAATAGCGGTGACGCCAGTCTGTATTTCACCATCGGTCAATGCCAAATGCCCGAGGTGCACGCCGGGGACATCGGTGATTGAGTTTTGAGGGCCGGAGTGTTTCATCGAATTTGAGGTCAGAGGGCTTGCGACGAAAATCGAAGATAGAAGATCGAGGATCGAAAAGGCACAAGTCCGAATTTGAAACGCTAGACTCGATCCTCTATCCTCAATCTTCGATTATCGATCATCAACTTTCTGTCTTGAACTAACGTCCATATTTTTTCATAATCGCAGGCAGCCGTTCAATCGGCAGGGCAAAAGCCGTGTTGCCGTTGATGCCGATCGTGGTTTCGGCCATGCACAGCGCATTCAAGACCGCCTCCTCTGCGGCTTCAAGCGCTGCTTGATGGGCGCGCGTGATCCATTCATCATTATAGATTTCGATGTGTGTGATTTTTGCGTCCGGGTCGATTTGGACTCCGGTGGAAAAAAACAAAAGCAGATCGCCGGAGCCGTGTGAGGAGATCGTGCCGGTGCGTGCGAGACCGAGTGCCATGCGTTGGCAGAGCCGTTGCAATTGGGAGGGAATCATGGGCGCATTCGTGGCACCAATCAAGATGATCGATTTCGATTTGGCCTTGGCCTCGAAGGGCCGCAGGTCCGCGATTTCTTTTCCCACCGGTACGCCGTTGATCATCAATTGTTCGCGATCGCCGAAGTTGGCTTGCACTAACACACCGGCGGTGTAGCCGCCATGGGTTTGCGGCAGCACGCGCGAGGCCGAGCCAATTCCGCCTTTGAAATCATAACAGACCATGCCCACGCCACCGCCGACCGCGCCTTCTTTCACCGGGCCGGTGTTTGCGTCTCTAATCGCGGCAAGAACATCCTCATCATGCAAATGGCGGCCTTCGGCATCGTGCAGGAATGCACCCCAGGTTTCGGCAACGATGGGGACAGGCACACGCGCGGAGTCCCCGATCTGCGGATACGTTTGCAGGAACCAGGTCAAAGCGCCGTTGAGCACGCGTCCAATGTTCGAAGTGTCGGTCAGAAAAATAGGTGATTCCAGCAGTCCGGTTTGCTCGATTTTGCCCATTCCCGTCATTTCACCGTTGCCGTTCAATACAAAGCGTGCGGCCGTGACGTTGCGATTGAAGACGTCGTCATTGGGCAGAATGACCGTCACGCCGGTGCGAATGGGCCCCTTGCCGACCTGCAGGTCTCCCTCTCCTTCAATACGCGTACGATGCCCGACGCTCACACCGGGCACGTCGGTAATGGCATTGTCGCGCCCGGGCGGAAGGGAGCCAATGACTATTCCCAGCTCACGCAATCTCTTGCGCTTTTGTCGAGAGCCAGATTGGATGCTGGAACTTGCGAGCAATGAAGGAAGAAAAGCGGTGCCGGCCAATGCCTTGAGAAAATCTCGGCGTGAGAATGGACCAGGAGAGATGGGCTTTGAATTCAGCATGTGCTCGTCATGAGAATTGCCGCAATATAACAGGAGGACTGTGGCTTGTCAAGCGCTATTTGATGGTGCCTCAGCAGGTGGGTTTGGCTGTTTGAGGGCGAGCCGCTGGCGCATGGCTTCTGCCATCACAATACAGGCCGCATGGCTTAGGGACAAGGAGCCCGCGCCGGCAATCATGGGAATGCGAATGAACCCAGCACACAGCGCGCGCATTGCCCCGGACAAGCCGCGACGCTCGCCGCCAATTGCCAGTAATACGGCTTGCGTTAGATCGGCATGAAAAATGTCACGCTTGGCCCCTCCGATGCATCCCCAAAATCCAACGCCCAGCCTTTGCAGTGGCACTAATTCTTTTGCGAGATTCTCGATTTGCGCCAGCGGCAGGCGCTCGAACGCACCGGAAGAAGCGCGTGAAAGCGCGGCCTCATCGAAATTCCACACGTGCTTTTTCAGCAGCACGGCATGCACGCCCAATGCCTCCGCCGAGCGCAGGGTGTAACCCAGATTCTGTGCGTCTTCAGTGCCTTCGATCAGCAGCAACAGCGCCGGCGCACTCGTGTTTTGTACGAGTTCTACAATCGCTGCCATATTGATTGCCGGTTTGGCACTGCATATTGCAGCCACGCCGCCATGCGACCGGCCCTTGGTCATGGCGTCGAGCTCGGTGCTGGAAATGAATTTTAATGGGATCGTCTGGGCCTCCGCTGCCACCACAATTTCGTCAATGTATGGCGCTTTGCTGCCCTGCTTGAGCAGTATGAGTTTGAACTTTCTATGCCGCGCAAGCAGAGCCGGAAGGACGCACTGTTTGCCCTCGAGTATTTCCATATCCCTAAAATGACATTTTCAGAAATGATGCTCTTGAAATACAAAAACTTCCAACGGATAGAAACAACCCAACGGATGAACAAAAATTTATCCGTTGGGTTGTTTCTATCCGTTGGAAGGAATTTCTGGATTGCAGGCCATCTAGCTAGAATATTTTCGATTTGCATTCTTATCCATGGTTTTTCATGGCGTCTCCCACGCTTCTTGCTCCAACCAGCCACCGTACCGCAAAACCGCGTGCAAAATCTCATGGCCAGGCGCGTCGGGATGGTCGCGCAGATCCTGTACGATTTGTTCGCGTGCTTTCGGCGTAAGCGGAATCAAGCGGGATTGCAGTCGCGCAATTTCTTGGGGACCGCAACGAAAGGCCATCGGCGCCCGGCCCAAAATGGAAGTTAGATTTCGGAGAATGCGCACTCCGGCGAGGTCGGTATCGCCCCAATGCAGGAAACGCAGATTTGCAACGTGCTGTTGGCAAAGCCGCAACAACTGTGACACGGCGCGGTTGGGAAAGCCCTCCGTATAAACAATCAACGCCTGCGGCAGCACTGGTTTCTCCACAGCTTGCACGAATGGCGTCAGGTTCTCGACCGTGAGCACCGTATCAAACAAAGGCGCAATGCGCTCGAGACCAGCTATCTGCACCAGCGAAAGTGTTGCCGGCTCGCCCATTTCGAAGTATTGTTGCACTGACCCCACTCTTTGGCCTCGCTTTTCATAGACAAGCGGGCCTCCGATCATAACTGTGATCGCAGCGCTGCTTTGCTCCACGCCAAGCTGTTCCCAAATCCGCGCGCGGCGAACCGCCGGGTCTTCGATTTGCAAAAGATTTTCTGCGTTTTCCAAAAAAGGCAGTGACCAATCCGCCGCCAGGCGATAGAGCTCGCTACCGGGGCGAAGGCTTTTTGATGAACCCGCCACGCGTGCTCCCAATTCCGAAAAACTCCAAAAATGCTCGCGCGATGCCAACAGCTCCAACGCTTGCAGTATGGAAGACACATTGCTCAAGGCCCTTGTGCCATGCTTTTTCAAAACGCCGTCACGCCAAAGATAGCCGTTTTGAGCGGCGAGTTCGCTCGTGAGCCGTTGATGAACCTTTTGCGGGAGAAGGGAACGAAGAGAGGGGAGAATGGCCTGCAGTTTTTCGAGCAGCATTGCATGCGTTTGCTGTCGCAGTGCGCGCTGGTTTTGGGGCTGAAGGCCGAGCACGTTCGACAGAGTGTGCAGTAGACTGCGCCGCGCTTCAGCTTCAACACAGCCTGCCGCCGTGAGGTCGAGGATGAAATAATCTCCCTGCTCCTTAATCGCGCGGGCACCGAAGATGAGTCGCAAGTCGCTTTTCAGCTCTGGAGAAACCTGTCGGAAACGGCTGCGCCTGGGGAGATCGCCGGTTTTGAACGAGCGCGTACAGAAATCTTGGAGAAAGGCACACATTGCCGGATTCGTGTGCAATACCTCGGCCAAGCGCTCTTGGAAAGTTGGCATGTCGGCATCAATTCGGCTACGGATTTTGCCCACCGCCGGAGGCAGCGCTCCCCAGCCAGTTTTTCAGGTCATCCAGGCTGTTGAAATCCAGCAGCGCCGGGCCAAGACGATCCAATTCGGCGAGTTTGAGCTGATGCAATTTGTCGGCGAGGTCCGCAGTCAGCCCACCAAATTTCTTGGCAAGTATGTTCTGCAGCAGAGCAAGCTTGCCTTCTGCCAGGCCCTCATGCATGCCCTTTTGCATGCCTTCTTGCATGCCTTCTTGCTGCCATTCCTTCATCCATTCTTCAACGATGCTCGATTCCTTAATCATTTTTTCCTCCGTTTTGAACTTTTCAAGAACGACTGAAAGGCCGAAGACCCGCGTATCCACAATCGCAGCAAGAGCTGTTAGATCGTTTTGGAGTATCTGGTCAGGAACTTGGCGAATTAATGCAATCTGAGTATCGATAATCTCTACACCCGGCTGATCTCTTAACAATGATAAAAAGGGTGCCAACTCCTTGAGCTCGCCGCTGGCAATACGCGACTCATGTTCCCATAACAAAATTTTCGCAAGCTCGATTCGATTTATGAAAGCGCCACATCGAACTTCGAAACGATCCTGGAACGAAGCATATCCGCCTTTCTCGAGATATACAACGACAACTAGAGTAGGGCGTTTTGTGAGATACTGCATTCCCCTCGCTTTCAGCTCGAATGTAGGCAAGTCTTCCGCGGCCGGACGCAGCATGGCTTCGAGAATGACATTAAATGTTTTGCCGTTTTCTTCGATCACAAACGCCTTGTCCCCGCGCAACTCCGGCAGATTGATTTGGGGATCGGCGACCTCTCGCAACACGATTTTGCGCTCGCTGCCAAAAAGCAGATCTAGAAAACTATTGGGCCGCAATGCCGTCAGGGCTTTAAAAACACGATCGATATCTTGCACGTCTTCTTCCCCCATGTGATATAAAATACAACATTTTTGTCGATCAAGTCAATTCCGATTTTGTTCCACCACATTTAGGTTGTCTAAAGCGGTCGCGCTGCTCTCAGGTGTCTGCGCAGCAAATAAAGTCTCCTGTTGCTCCGCCCGCGCAAAGTGCGAGTGCAAGGCGGTGAGATGCACGTCGCGGCTGTCGTCTTTCTGTACAAACACCGTGGTCGCATGGTGCACGGCCTCAGTATGCCCGTCCTGATCGGGCGAGGCGACGAATAATTGCATACCGAGCCTGGTGGCAAATTCCAACAAGCGGTTGCGGCGGCCGGCATCGATGCCGTAAAACGCCTCGTCAAAAAGCATCGGCCGCAAGCGCGCGCGGCTGTTTTCAAAAACAAGATGCGCCATGGCCAGCACTAACAGATAATTCGGCACCGCTTGCTCGCCGCCCGAACCTAGGTTGCGCATGCGTCGCGTCAGCTCCGTCGCCTCGTCTTTGGTATCACGGAAAGTTAGCTTGTAGTCGAACCAAGTGCGATAATCCAGCAGCGGCGGCACCGTGCCGGGCTCGCTGTTGCGCAAATCCGCCAACCGGGCCTCGATGAAGGCGCGAAAGCTTTGCTGTCCCTCTTCATTGAGCAAGGAAGAATTCTCCAGGATCCGCACCACTTCAGAGTGCTCGGGTTTGGCATGGACGGCGAACGCGTACACTGTGCCGCCAAAATCGATCTCGCGCAGCAGCCGGTTGATGTTCTTGATCATGTGCCTCTGCAGCATCACCTGCTCGATGAGGTGCCGCAACAGGCTGTGCATGATCAGGCGGTCCAGCAGATCTTTGTTCTTTTCGTTGAGCAGCTCTTGCTGCTCACCATGATCCTTTTGCAGACGGCTGTGCACGCCCTCGAGTGGTTGATGTTGCCGGTCGACGATTTGGTTCTCCTCAGGCAAATAGCTGAAGGCAAAAACACCGGCATATTGGCGGTAGTGAACGCCGTCTTCGCCCGAGCCTTGCAACCGGGTGATCGCGTTGTTGATCGTATCATGCGCCTCCTGCCTGCGGCTTTGAATGGCGGCATCGGATTTGAAACGCTCGCCCCCGCGGGTATTCAAAACATAATATGCCAAATCCGGAGCCGCCTGCTCCGAAACATATCGGCGCAACTGCACCGTCTTTTCCTGCAAGGCCTGCTCGATTTGCGCCAATTGACCGTTTTGGAAAGACTCGTCGTTGTGCAGACGGGCAGTTTCATGCCGTAACTGTCCCCGTTGCTCGGATGCAGAGCGCATGCTCTCTTCCAGCGCGCGCTCGCGTTGTTCGAGGGCCGCGAGGCTTCTGGCCAGCTCCTCCAAACCGCTGGCGCGCGCATGCTGCTCGAGTTGTTGAATTTCTTGTTCAAGTTGTTCCAAATCCGCAAGCGCCTGGGCCAGGCTATTTGCCCATTCGGCGTGGGAGCCCTGCAGGTTTCGCCATTGCATTTCGGCGGCGTCTTGTGCACGAAATGCTTGGGGCAGCCGCTCTTCCATGAAGTCGCGCAGATGCCCGGCGAAACTGCGCCATTGCGGAATGGAGGCGAGCGTAAGCTCTTTCTGCTTTTCCACCTTTTCAAGTTTGCTTTCCTGTTCGCTCAGGTCGGCTTGGCGCTGCTGCAGCTCATGCTCGAAAGCCCGGCGTCGCGCCTGCTCGCCAATCAACCGTGCCGGCTTGAGCTCGGCCTTCCAACGCAAGCCACGCAAGGCAAGTAGGCGTGCTGGGGAGGCATATTCGGCCTGTTGCCCCTCGCGTGCCGCTAGCGCAGCACCGATAACGCGCAAAGCGGCTCCGCCGGAACGATCCTCCAATGCCGTCACCAGCCACTGCGGGCAGGTCACTTCCTCCGTAGACGGCCGCGCAATCGCAATTCCGGGAAACCTCTGTAGAACGGTAGTGCTGATGCTTTCGGCTTCACCATTGAGCACCAACGTGCCCAGCACTTGTTGCCCCAGCAACTCTTCAACCGCCGAGCGCAAATCCGGATCGGCGCTGCGCCACTCCAGCATTTTGTACAACGGCTGCGGCTGCAAACCTTCTGCTTCCAGTGTGCGCAAGCATTGATGGTAGCCCGGCAGTTGCGGCAACCATTCGCGTTGCTGCTGCAAGCGTACGATCCCGTCCTGGATCTCGTTTCTCATTTCCTCGTGGCGCTCAAGTTGGTGTTGCAGACGCATTTGTTCCTGGGCCAAATGTGTCAATTGCTCGGAAGCTGCAAGGCTAGCGGCCTTCGCCTTTATACCCAGGCCGCTCTCGCGAAAAGCAGCTGGCGCGGTGAGGGCGAAGTTTTCCACAAACTCTAGGACTGGCTGAAGCCCCGGTTGCAGAGCCTGCCCGCTATGTGCGAATGCTTGTCGCGCTTGCTCAATCTCGAGCAGTGATTCAGCATTGCGCTCGCGCAGCTCTTGTTCGACGCCCTGCATGCGCTGTTCGTAAGTCTTGACCTGTTCCTGCATGGGTTGCAGAGATTTCTGGCGCCGCTGTGCTTCCTCTCTTTTGGCATGCAGGCGATCCAAAAGGCGGGCTTCGTCCTTGTGGCGCAGCTCGGCAAGCATTGCCTTGACTTGAGTGTGCTCATCGTGGACAGCCGCCATGTGTACTTCAAGCTGCTGCGTTTGAGTTGCGAGATACTCCGTCTGCCTTTGAATTTCGTGCAAACACTCATGGCAAGCTTGAGCTGCGCGGTATGACACAAGCCAATCGTAGCGTGTTTCTTCCTCCCGCGCTTTGGCCACCGTGTCCTGCAATTGTTGGAGGCGTTCTAGATAGCGAAGCTGTTCCGAAAGTTGCTCGAGCTTGACGGCGAATTCTTGAAGAATGGCGAGGCTGTGGATAATCTCGGAAAAAATCTCGAGGTCGGGTTCGGGCAGCAGAGTCATGAACAACGTTTGGAAGTCGCCGGCGCGCGCACTGATCTCGCGATAGGCTTTGCCCGTACCCCACAAATGGACCACCTGTTCATAGAGTGATTCTGAGGCAAAAAATTCTTCCGCGATTTTTTTGCGAAATGGCTTCAATTGGCCATAAACATTGCCCTTGCCGATTCTCTCTTCCAATTCGATGCGCGTGGCCGGCCGCCGGCCCTGCAACTCCTCAATCAACAATGGCAATTCTTCCACGCCACAACCTTTCACAATGAATCCCCAGCGCGACAGGCGCGCCTCCATCGTGGTCGCCTCCAGGCCGATGCCGAGCGCGATACGCTTCTCACCCTGGACCGCGGCCAGCTCGAGGGCAGCATAGCTGATGCCGCCGGCGGCATTGAGCGCGCCGAGCTCGCGATCGTAGCGCAAGACCACGCCTTGCAGAGTCCGGCCTTCATCTTTACGGCCTCCAAGGCGCGCCGCGGCATTCAGCTCGACTTCCTGTGCGCCGGAGAGCGCCACGTGCACGGCATCGATCACCGTACTTTTGCCGGAACCATTCGGTCCCACGAGAAAAAGATGGCCGCCCTGGCGCAGCTCGATGATCTCGTTGACAAAGTTGTGAAAATTGATCAGCCGCAGGCGTACAATTTGATATTCGAGATAGTTTGTTCGCGGAGCATTCATATGAACCGAATGAGTTCTAAAAAATGCAATAGATATTTCTTGTCACCGCCGTAAATGAGAATTTTGCATGTGCTAGGTTCATTTTCCATTCTTTATTTCATCGGTGCCGTTCTGGCTTCCTCCATTTGGTCCGAAGAACGCGGCATAAATCGATTGGGAAGCGACGCGGCTGTCGTAGTGATACAGTGCGGGCAGACCTTCGTAGATCCACTTGTCTTTGTCAATCTCGCCGTCTTCATTCTCCGGCGGATGCTCGCGCAGAAAGCGGTAACGCAGCAGTAGCGGCAAAATGCGGCGCAGGATTTCGCGGACGCCGGCCATGCTTGGCCCTTTTTCTCCCAGCTCCTCCTGCATACGCCGCTGGGAAAATTCGAGCAGCTCGCCGAAATAAAACTTGGGATTGGCATCTTCGACGGTGAGATTCTGCTCTTCGAGCAGGTGTTCATAGAACTCCAGCACCAGCAAAAATGCCAGGCAATCATTGCGCCTGGTCAATTGAAACAAATCGCGTTGCGCCGGCGTGATCAGATCGTTGTGCCATTCCGGTTTGTAGAGCCGGGCACATTTCTGATCCACCACGATCTCCCAACCATAGAAATGCTGGTAGAAGCGCTCGAACTGCAGGCGATTCTGCTTGAGAAAAGCGAACAACGTGGGATTGTCATCGCGATAAAAATAAGGCGATTCCTGCAAAATATTGAGCAGTTGCTTCACTTTGTGAAGATTGAGGTGGGAGAAGAATTCGGTGGACATGGTATCGTCTCCGATCGTAAGGGGCGGAGGGCATGGCGCAGAGGGCATGGGGCTTGGAGCGGAGGGCAGAGAGCGTGGCGTGAAGAGCTGGCATGCCTTCCGCGCCCGTCTAGGTTTCCTGCTCCGTGCCCCATGCCCTCTGCCCCACGCCCTCTGCCCTCAGGTCGATGACCAGATGATCCGGCGTATACAGATTAGCAGTCGCACTACCAATCACTACACTCGCTGGCGTTTCTGCAAGCCGAGTGAGTTTACGTACCTGCACGCGCAGTTTTTGCAGGTCCCTCGTGGGTGTGACGTAGACAAAATGCATGAGCTTCATCCAGTATACCGCGGCGCGTGGATCGCGGAGCTCGAGTCCGGCCAGACGGATTTGAGCCTGACCATTAAGCAAATATTGCATGAGCCACTGGCGCAGCTCTTCGCGCTTTTTTGCTTCCAGCGCATAAATTTCTTGCTTGGTGTGCGCCTTGGACTTGAGGTAACTCTTGGGCGCGACACTGGGTGAGCTCTGCGCCCTGCTGCGCGGCCGCGGGGGCGCAGCCTTGGTATGCAGATCCCAATACTGTGCATCGAGCCGGGCGTGGGAAGGCAGCAACAAAGCATTGATGAAATGGTAACCCGCGCGGCATTCGCCCTCTTCGCCGGCCTCGAACAGACGGTCTGGAGATGAAAAAGAATTGCCGGCGCGAGGAAGATCAACCGGCGCGCTCGCCAGCTCGCGAATGCGTGCCTTGAGATCGTGGATGCGCGTGTTGCGGCGCTCGAGCTCGCGCAGCTTGGCGTCCATCTTCTTGATCACCTCGCGCGCCGTCGCATGAATGCGCTCGCACAGCTCGTCCAGCTTCGTGTCGCGCGCAAAAAATTCGTGCACGTGGCGTAAGAACTCTTCGGCGTCAGCGGGCTCCGCGACGAGTTCGCCCCGCAGCGCCTGCGGCATTTGGCGCCGTTGCTCGGCGATGAGCGCCTGGCTGTTCGCCAGCAAGCCGCGGGTAGCCGCGGTGTCGAGTCTGGCGATCAATTCGAGAATACGCTCGCGCAAATGGTAGATACCCTGTAAATAGACCTCGACGTAGCGGCTCAGCCAAAGCAGAATTGCTTTGAGTGTTTCGATATCGTAGGCGCGCGTGACGAACTGCACCATGGTTGCGCGAAATTCCAATAGTTCGGCGGAAAGATCGTGTATATGATCTTCGATCGCGTATCGCAAGTGCAGCGCGCGCCGGGCGGTTTCTTCCGGCAAATCGGTTTCAAGAGTCGCAGCGGAGCATAGCCGGTCGAATTCCTGTAACGCCGCGACAATGTCCTGCAAAAAATTGCGGCCGTCGCGGCTGCGGCCTTCGCTGCGCGTGCGCACGCGATACTCGAGCCATTGCAGAAACGCGACGGTGTTCTCATTGAGCACGTAGCGGTAATTCTCGCGGCTCAGGTCTTTGTAGCTGCGCAGACGATACGGTTCCAGCACTTTGGTGAGATTGCCCCAGGCCAGCAATTGCGCGACGTCCGCGGCGAACTGATTCAAATCATAATCTGCCGCCAGCAGCAACTGGCCCTCGCGCACGGCGTAATACAAATCCTCGTGCGGCGGTTGCAGCTCGTGCTCGCGCCGCAGAAGCAGCATTTTGTAGAGAATATTCAGATAAAACGCCGCGCGCTCCGATTCGAAGAAAGCCAGACGCTCGGTGCCGAAAAGGCGCAGCATCATGCCGGCGCGCTGGGCTTCAGAGGAGTCTCGTTCCGGCTCCTGAACCTGGGGTGGAAGAAGGGTCGGCGCAGAATCCGGGGTAGTATTTCGTTTTTCGAAAATGGTTGAGGCGTTGGTCTTCACAGCCATGCGGCTTGGTGCCAGGGAGGTGATCAACAGATTCCTGTTTGTTGTCCTGCTGTAAATTAGTCATTTCGTTTTTGAATGGCAAGTGTGAGCTTTGGGCAATGTAAATTTCAAACCACTTCCGACCCATGTCATTCTGAAAGAATCTTGTGACGCATTAGCACTGCACGGGAGAAGGCATTTCCTGCAAATACAAATTTCTCATTACAGCTCGCCACCTTCTATTTCTTGCAAATCGAATCCGCTCATTTTTAGTTTTGGCCGCTGAGACTAAACGATTCAGCATCGTGCGGCCCAGTGCGAAATCTGGTGAGATGCATAACTGATTACGCAGTGCGAGTTTGTTGGCGATCTCGCGGTCATATAAGAATATATCTTGATTTTGTGGAAATATTTCTTTTATTCTCTCGCAACGCCTTCCACTTTTCCTAACTTTCGCTGGCATGTGAAAGGCAGGATGGGTGATTGAATGTTCTCTCGCCCTTTCCCTCATACCCTTCCTGATACAACTCTTTATAGCAACTTAAGAAAATCCTCTTCTGTGAGAATCGCTGCCATTTCGTGTCTAATTAGGTAGGTGGATAGAACCAGGGCGGTTTCCTTTGTAATCCCTCATTCAAAGAATGAATACCATAATGGCAAACTGGGAATTATTCAAAAAGTGCCGTATGCTGGCCAGGTTCAGCCTGGGGTTTATTATCATATTATGGTATCCGTGCGTGGCTCAATTCAGCCAATGGACATCATTCAGCACAGCGCATGGTCTTGGCGATGTGGAAGTATACACAATCTACAAGACCATTCACATGCAAGGCCACCTGTGGTTTGGCACTCAGCATGGCGCCACCCGATTCGACGGTTTGTGGAGAAATTTCACACAGACGGATGGGCTGGTTAACGACCGGGTCTTTGCTATAGCGGAAGATGATTCCGGAAATATTTGGTTTGGAACGGAAAGGGGAGCCAGCATTTATCGCACAGGCAGATTCTTTGATGGCCCGGATACCTTGGCGCAAGATACTGTTCGGGCTATAGCCAATGATAACAGAGGCGGCATCTGGTTTGGAACTGCGAACGGCGCTTTTCACTTCGATCAAAATGATTACTCGAAACCGAGGCGCCATTATACGATACAAGATGGATTGGCCAGCGACAATATAAAAAGCATTCTCGTTGACAACGCAGGTAATGTCTGGTTCGGCACGGATGGTCGTGGCGTTTCCAAACTAGACACCAGAGATAGTTTGATGACTTTTGATGAGACGAATACTAACACAACCCTGCAATCAGGTCGAATCGCAGATATATTTCAGGATCGGCAGGGTAATCTGTGGTTTGCAATCACCGGCGGCGGTGTAACGCGATTCGACGGCGCGCACTGGCAGCGTATTGAAGAACATGTGATTTATAAGCAAGCAACAGGAATCGAGCAGGATTGGGATGGCAATTTGTGGTTTACAACCGAGAAAGGCATCTGGCAATATGATGGCAAGAGCTTGACTAAGTATTATGCCGCCAACGATAGCCTTTTTCAATCGATTCTCGACGTCAAGGAAGACAGTTACAGAAATCTGTGGTTTGCCACACGACACGCTGGTGTGAGTCGTTATGACGGCAGTTGGCGCGCATTTTTGACCGCGCGCCAGAATGATTCACTCTTCACAAAAAATGCGGTATTGGCAATTAGGAAAGACGACCGAGGAAGTTTGTGGTTTGGGATGAATGGCGCCGGAGTCTTTCGATTCGACGCTTCCGGTTTTACGCAAATTAATGACAAGTTTGACAACAATATGATCCTTGCTATTGAAAAAGATAGCGATGGAACCCTGTGGTTTGGCACTCGAGACGGCGGGGTGACCAGCTTTGATGGCAGCTCGTGGCGAACGATTAGAATGCATACCGACTCCCTTGCTGGCGATTACGTTTGGGCGATTCGTGAAGATCGTCAGCAGAATTTGTGGTTTGGCACGCAAGGCCGAGGGGTGAGTCGCTACAACCGCAAACAGGAGGTGTGGACGACGTTCACGCAAGATAGCGGATTGGTGGATAACACCGTCCATGCCATTCACCAAGATCGCAATGACAATTTATGGTTCGGTACGTTACGGGGGATCAGCCGTTTTGATGGCAAAGAATGGCAAAGCTTCACCAGGGCGAAGTATTGTTTTACTTCCAACAACATCATTGCCATTGCAGAAGACGACAGCGGTGAGCTGTGGTTTGGCACCCTGGACGGCGGCCTCTTACGGTATAATCCTCATAATCCTCCCGACTCGTGTTGGAGCTCACTTCAAACCGAACACGGCCTAGCGGATAATCGGATTCATGCCATTTTCTATGACAATAATAAGAGGAAGTTTTGGTTTGGAACAGAGCTCGGCCTCAGCAGTCGCGTTGATGAACGATGGCAACTCTTTACGATTAGCAACTCCGGCCTTCCTCATCCGACTGTAAGCAGTATATTTCAGGATTGCGGAGGTAACGGAAGCACCAATTGCGATTTTTGGTTTGGAACTTGGAATGGAGTCGTGCGCTATCGCGGCGAGTCTTTTCCGCCGGATACTTACATTATTTCGACTATCTCCGATACCATCGGCATCGGCGATCCGACATTCATGGTTTCTGCCAGAGATAATATCACGCACCCCGACGCTATTTCGTATCGTCATCGAATTTTGAAAGTAGAAAACGATGGCAGGAAATACGAATTACTCCCCTGGAGCACGTTCTCATTTGCAAAAGAAATAAAGGTTTCATCGGCTTTGGGGAATGGCGTCTATGAAATCGAAGTGCAGGCGCGAGACTCCGATGGCAATATCGACCCGACGCCTGCTTTGCGCAGATTTGCGGTCGATAGCGTTGGCCCGGAAATCGACATTATCTCGCCGGTATCAACCCGGCATTTATCAGGAATTGCAACGATTATTGGAACCGCGCATGACCGTGATTTCTTGAAATACGAAATCGACTATCGCGCAGAAGGCCGGCTGGATTGGCTCGCTGGCGGTATTATCTATACGAAATCAAATACCAGGAGCGTGGAGAATCCAGATACGCTTGCTCTATGGCATACGCCGAGTTTGTATGCCAAAGCCAAGTATCATCTTCGCGTGCGCGCTTGGGACCGGCTTGAACACGTGAATTTCAAGGAAACCATCGTTATTGTCGATCAAATGGCTAAAGGGGCAAATATTGGCAACCGTGGCGGAGTGATTAGCGCCGCCTTTGGGCAAAAGCTCATCGAGATCTATATTCCACCGGGCGCGTTCTCCATTCCACCGGGTGCAATCTTCGAAATTTACCGAATCCGAATTATTTCGATCGATGCTGATAGCGTTGACTTTGCAGCGCAAAGCGATTCATTGTTTATTGGTTATAGAGTTTCGGCCATTGATGAAGCATTTCGAGAGCTTTTATCACAGCCGGATCTAAAAAAGCAAGGGACGATAAAGATCAAAGACCCCGCCATCGTGAAGAGTCGCGAAGGTGAAAGACTTCCTACTCTATTTTATCAGCCAACCGGAAATGAGAATTTTTTTACCCCGGAAGGCGGCACAGTTGACCTCGACGAACAAACAATTACGGCTCCTTTTTCAGGATTCGGGTCATTTGTGGTGCTCGATACGACGCGATCGATTTTGAGGAAGCCCAAAGCAGATTCTGTACTATCCGAGTTGATGTGCCGGCCACGAGTTTTTTCGACCGGAGGCGGTGAGTATAATCATTCCTTAATCCTTTTCAATTTAGGTGACGCCACGCCAGTAACCATTTGGATTTTCAATACTGCCGGGCGTTTGGTTCGCAAATTGATAAACAACCGTATGCTGCCACCTGGCGAACATGCCTTTCCTTGGGATGGCCTGAATGATGCAGGAGAAAACTGTGTATCCGGCCTTTACATTATTTGCGCAGCGGCGCATGAAAAAAAACTACTTGAGACAGTGGCAATCGTAAACAAATAAACGAGAAGGAGGGAATATGCACCCCAAGATCCTGTCCTGTACCCTGCTCGTGGCGTCCATTTGTTTCTGTGATATCGCGAATGGGCAAACCAGTAAGACCGCAGGTCTAGCAACGTATTACGAGTATCTTGCGCCAAAGCTTACGTCAGGTACGATCGCTTTAGATGGAACGAATATCGAAGCCATTTGGGGATGCGCCAGCTCCGTCCCTCTCATATATTATGCCAGCAATGGTTCCACGAATTGGATGAATCCGTGGCCGGGTGCAAATGATTCGTGTGAGATTTGGGTCGTTTGGCAGGCAGTTTGGTCCGACAGTCAAATCTACTTTTTTACGACGATTAAAGATGATGATCGCGATCACGATCATTTTGATCTTCACGATCTCAACAATATCGACGATGATGATGGCGTGCATCTCTGGTTTGAAAGCATGAGGAATGCGACCACTCCGGTATGGGATTGGGCCGGTGCGGCTAGTCCGGATCAAAATTGCTTGATACACAATAAAGACATGACGTGTTACCATGTACAACAGGACTTGGCGGCAAATTTTATGAATCTGAGCAAAATGCCGGGCACGGTTAACTTTGCTCACCTGCTTGCTGGACCTACGCCTAATCCTATTTGTCCCGATTCAACATTATTCATCGAATCATCGGTAACCAGCAGCAGTGGAACGCCTTATATGGATAATGAATCTGTTCGGTTTAATATGACAGCTAATGACGCCGACGAACTGGCGGTTGAGCCCGACGTGCGAGAGCGTCGTCTAACTTGGAATAACATTGGAACCGGCATCGAACCCTGGAATTGCCTGGGGAGAATAACTCTCTGCCCAGCCCCTCCGTTAACTTGTAGGTTCAAACGAAATAATACTTACGTATCCTCGGCTTTCGTCGCTTTGGATGGAAAACTTGGAGAAGAGGGATATCGGGTCGCCCCCATCATCAATGCAAGCGCTCGTACAACCAGCGGCACTGCGGCTGATACCGCTTGGTTTTATTGGACGGAATACGACGACGCCGGAGTGATGTGGCGCGCCTTCCGGAATCTTAATCCTGCTAACAATAAACTCTACTTGGGCTTTGAAATCGTGGATGATTTCAGAGATTCCAACAATTTAATGAACAACGTGATTGAAGACGACGGAGTACTTCTGTGGATCGACCTCAATCGAAATCGGGTTCGCGAAGCCAGTAACGATATAAACGTTTTGATTCATAATACTGGCGCAAGATTTCAATACACCGGCAACGAAGAAAACTATGATAGCCCTTACACAGGCGAAGAAGTGCAAGTTGTCATCGGTCCGTACGGCCCCAGATCAAACAACTGGACCGCAGAGATACAAGTCGACATTTCCAGGAATAAGCCGCCATTCGATAGCCTGCTCATCGATATCGGGTATAACGATGCCGATAACACGACCAAGCGCGAGCATCAGTTGGCGTGGAGCACTTTTACGGACGGTGTCCAACCCTGGAGGGAATTTGGCGACCTTGGCCTATTTATTCTCAAAGACACGGGTCCGCCAAGCAGTGTGTCGAGCCCCGAGGAGCATCGCCGTCCTCTCAATTATCAATTGTTGCCAAACTATCCGAATCCATTTACCTCTGAAACAATAATTGCGTTCTCTCTGCCAGCTAAGACTCACGTGACGATTAAGGTCTACGATCTTTCCGGTAGGTTAGTGGCGACGCTAGTCGATCGGATTGCCACTGCCGGTGCCTATCAAGTGCAATGGAATGGCACACATGCTAATCGCCGACCGGTATCCAACGGTATTTACTTCGTTATCATGAACGTTGAAGGTTTTATTCTGACGCAGAAGATACTGCTTATGCGATAGCGCAAGGACTTCAATACCTCATGACTAAATCTACCATGAAGCGATTTGTGCAAAAATCAGTTATGGGAACCTGCTGTCTGGTGTTCTTTGTGTGCAACAGTATTTCCCAACCTCGCGAGCAAGTCTTCACCGGCGCTAGGCCTTTGGGCATGGGCGAGACATTTGTGGCCATTGCAGAGGACGGCAACACGCTGTATTGGAATCCGGCGGGATTACCAACCCTCAGGCGTTTCGAGTTCAGTAGTACGTATGGAAGTCTTTACGGTATCGGATTAAAGAACGGCTTTCTCAGTTTTGCGCTGCCTATCACTCCTCGCTTTGGCACCGGTGCCACTTGGTTTCATACGGGATTCGGCGATGATGAATTGGAATTCTCGAGAAATATAGTCAACTTATCTGCCGGCGCCAAAGTCTACAAAAGCCTATTCCTGGGCGCGAATCTCAAGTATTTAACCACGGATACCAAGCTCGAGGGGCTTTCACTAGGTCAAGCCGAGACTTTTGGTTTTGACCTCGGTGCACTCCTTTCTCTTCCGGTGAAAAATTCAGATTTATTGCGGCAAATCAATCTCGGAATTATGGCCCATGACGTGAGAGGCACAAAGATCAAATTCGATGACACCTCGCATGCAGAAACGATCTTGCCTCAAAACATTCGTTTGGGTCTTGCTTTCTTTCCCAAAGAGGAAATTTCACTAAAATGGTTCTCGTTAAAAAAGGCCGTGCTGGCATTCGATCTTGACGACCGTTTCCATGTTGGAGCTGAAACATGGGTATCGGATCATTTGGCCCTACGCGCCGGCCTTCAAAAAGATCGCGACAAAAGACAGGACGAAGGACTGACCTATGCATTTGGCAGCAGCTTACGCTTTAAATCACTGCAATTGGATTATGCCTATAGCATTCCTCCTGTGCTTCCGCCAACACATTTGTTTTCATTTTCCTTTACTCGAAGTCCCTCGCCGGCAAAAATCACAGACATCAGGCTGGTAAATGATAACCTGTTTGCTTCCTTATATAAGACTTATAAGAATACGCCAGTCGGTTACGCCATCGTCCGCAATGATTCTGATCAAGAGGTAGACGCAACCATCAAGATATCCATTCCTGGATTGTCAGAGGGTTTCACGCAAGAGAGCTTTCGATTGATTCCAAATGAAATCAAGTCAGCTTATTTTTCCGCCGTACTCTCGAAAGTCATCTTGGATGTACAGGGGCGCGACACTCGACAGGTAAAAGCAAGATTGGAATACAAAATTAGAAATGAAGATAAGGTCGATGAAAGGACGCAAAAATTTCAATTGCTTGGCCGCGGGGCTATTACGTGGGACGATCCGGGTAAAGCAGCAGCCTTCATCACCAAACAGGATCGGATGGTGCAACTTTTTGCTGATCAAGTAACCAATATCATTCCATATCGGCCCGAAATCAAACTGGGAAAAATTTATGAGGCAGTCTGTCTGTTCGACGCCATGAGCGCAGTTGGTATCAGGTACGGCGACGATCCGACATTCGCCAAGATCCCCAAGAATCAACACGCTGTCGATCAAGTCAAGTATCCGGCTGAATTATTGATTCACAAAAGGGGAGATTGTGATGATTTAACGGTGCTTTATGCTTCGCTATTGGAATATTCCGGCATCAGCACCGCTCTGATCAGTACAGCAAAGCACATAACATTGATGTTCGATACCGGCATTCACGAACGCAACTGGGGATTGTTACCATTGACTGGCTCTCCCGGTAGCCCTCTCATTGTTCTCAAAAACAAATCTGTTTGGATTCCCATCGAAGTGACCAAAATCGGAACGTCATTTGCAGAAGCATGGGAAGAAGGCGGCAAAAGATATTATAATGAATGGCGGCACGACAAGGACTTTAATGTAACACTCGTAAGTGAGGTGGAAAATATATATCCGAGCGCTGAGCCGGAATCATTGCAAAACAAGCAGCCTGATCTTCCTGACTTCAAAAGACTGCGTAAGATGGTGGAGCAAGATTCAACACGGATCCAACAGAATAGAATGAATCATGCCATTGAGCGTTATCTATCGGGTATCCGGACGAGATCAGATAGCCTGCTTTTAAGAAACAAGTTGGGTATCGTTTTTGCCCAGCAGGATTCAATCACGAGAGCAGAGGAGCAATTCCGTACGATTCTCCAAAGGCAACCGAATGATACAGATGCACTAATCAATTTGGCCAATATCTATTGTATGTATGATAGTTTCGAGGAGGCAGCAAAACACTATCTAAAAGCTGAAAAACAACTTAAAGATGAGCCAGGTGTATATCTTAATCTTGCTATATTATATCAATTGTGGGGAATAGCGATCTCAGATAGTATGAAATATCAAGGTCCATCCGAGGAAAACCTTGAGCGCGCCTATAAGCTATTAAATGGAAATGATCCGGCTGCTTTGGCCTTGGATTTATTGGGAATCTCTTTTGAAGTGCCACTCTTTGAAAATAAGGCCGAAACGGGGCCCGATAAGAAAACAAAATCGGGAATCATAAAGTTTATAAAAGACAGCGCGGATAAGTATGTTTTGAACAGAAGAAGCGTAAAAGGAGTACGTTTAGAGGGTAAAGTTGTAAAACGCGGACAAGACAATGATCGAGGCTACATCTTGTGGTGGACTCACAATGGCAGAACAATCTGAGGAAAGATGGGACTATTTTCGATAAGAATCAGAACCCTGGCAATTGGTTTTGTTCTTTTTGTTGTGAGTTGGTTTCTGTTGTCCTTTTTGCTAAGAGTTGACTTCATACACGCACTCCACGAAACCTCAGAAGCATTTATCTATAATCAAATCTTTGCCTCAAGAGCAAGACCCAGTGAAGACGTCATTCTCTTAGATGAAGGACAAAATGAACATAGCCGGCAGCATTACGGCAATTTGATCGCGAGCTTGGATGCAGCAGGTGCAAAAGTTATTGCCCTGGATGTCTTGTTCAATGCCGAACGAGATTCCGCGCAAAATATTCTACTGATAACTTCTACGCGAAAAGCTTCAAGAAAGATCATACATGCCACGGAATTTATCGGAATCGACAACGACGAAATTATTCCTCATCGCTATCATCTTAGAACATTGGGCAATTGTCCAGTTGATTTTGAAAGAGCTAACGGAGTGCTCCTACCGTTTCGTGATTTGCTAAAAGCGATTAAGCATTTGGGCCACATCACTCATACCGCCAGCATGACCGGTCGAGAAGAACATTACTTCCAACCGGTCATTTGTTACAATGACCGATTATATCCCTCATTACCTCTGCTTGCAGTTATGAAATTTAGGGACTGTCCAACCGATACTTTGCCACACGCGCCTGAAGAAGACGTTGTAGTATTCAAAAGCGATACGATCGACACTCAATCTATTATTCCTATTAACCATAGAGGACAGGCGCTAATAAATTTCATTCCAAAGAAAGAGTTCTTAACAAGGACTTATTTAATCGACAGCGTACGCAGTCTAATCATGAGAGAACCGACAATATTCAACAATAAAATTGTTTTAATTGGGAATTCTTTCGATTCGCAAGAGCAGAGCAATGGGCCTCATTTTGAAACCTATCCCAACTTGATCATCTATGCCACGCTCATCAGCCAGATGCTGCGCGGCGAGAATATTCGGGAAGGAATACTTGAGAGTATTCTTTACAGTCTTGCACTTCTAGCATTGTGGTTGGTAGGCTTGACGTTTATGTCGGAAAGGCTCGAACAATTCAAGCTTCTAATTCTAAGGCTGGTAGGTCAAATGCTTAGGCTAGAAGGGTTCGAACGATTCAAGTTCTGGCCCTGGGAATACTACGCGCTTGCTTTTCTGTTTTTCCTAATCGTGGCAGCCCTAAATCTCCTCTTGGGGATTAGAATCTACATTATATTACCATACGTCGCATTCTGCGCCAGCAGTTTATTGTCCAAGCGCTATTATGAAAAGCGTCTTGGCGACTTGATTGGAACCAAAAAAAGAATCAAATACCTTGATTACTAC
>JBOHQX010000053.1:0-3381 GCA_050732395.1 bacterium | reverse complement strand
AACCTCATTCTGTCATGCAGAAGGCATCTTGGTAGATTCGGCACCTAGGCCTGAAATCGGCACTGTGCCCGAGTCAACCAAGATCCCTGCGGGATGACATTTCAGGGTTTTCGGACAGGCTCTAAGCGTTGAACGAGCCTCACTTTCCCGGAGATAAAAAAACAAATTATGAATGTCGATCAATTCGAGCTGCGCTGGCGTACCCTCGACAAACAGATCAGATCCTGGTGGGATGCCGACCTCAGGCGGGCAGGCGAATCTGAATTGCGCGATCCTATTTTGAATCAAATCTGGTACGTGGATGAGGAGCATCGCCAGCGGGAGCAGCAGGAGGGAGAAGAGCAGGTGCCGACTTTGTTGTATCTGCCGTTTCCTTTTGTCTCTCCCGGAGGCAGCGGTGCCGCGTTTCCTGAGATGTATTGCTGGGACACTTACTTCATCAATCTGGGCCTGGCCGCACACGGTCGTTTTGACCTCATTCGCAATCATATTCTCAATCAGCTTTTTTTGATCGAGCGTTACGGCTTTCTGCTTACGGGCAATCGCGTTTACTATTTGAGCCGCTCGCAGACGCCGCTGCATGCATTGAGCGTGAAGTTGTATTATGAACACCACCGCGACCGTGATCTGCTGGCGCGCGCGTATCCGGTTTTCAAGCGGGAATTTCATGAATATTGGTGTGCCGCGCATCATCAAACGCCCATCGGCTTGGCAACGAATCGCGACCTGTCTGATCCCGCGCTGGGCAGCGACCGGCCCGACCAATTCAGTTTGAGCGCCACGCGCCTCCGCCCGGAGTTGGCAGCGGAAGCGGAAGTGCACGACTTCACCGCGATCTATGCGGGCGACGTGCGTCGTTGTGTGCCGCTGCAAACCAATTGCGCTTTGGTGCGCCATGCTCAGACGCTGGCCTGGATGGCCAGTGAAATCGGCTGGCATGAGGAGTCGCGCACGTGGCAAGCTGAAGCCGAGCGTCGCGCCGGGCTGATTCGTGAGTATTGCTGGGACGAGGCTCAAGGCTTCTTTTTCGAATATCAATTTGAGAAACAGAAGCGACTGCCTTTTTGGTCGTTGGGCGCATATTGGACTATGTGGGCAGGCGTTGCAGCGGCGGCGCAAGCGGATAGGCTGGTGCACCACCTGGTCAAGTTCGAGCATGCCTACGGTTTGGCCCAGACCGATCAGCCTTATCCCAGTCCGCACCCGGAGTTTAGCGCTTTGCAATTCAATTATCCCAACGGCTGGCCTCCGTTTCAAATCATGGTGATTGAGGCGTTGGAGGCTTATGGCTATGTCGAGGTCGCGCAACGCCTGGCGCGCAAGTTTGTTCAGTTGCAGCTCGACTGGTATGAACGCACTGGCGCTCTTTGGGAAAAGTATAACGTGGTGGCCGGCACTCTCGAATGCCCGCGCGAGCGCTATCCCGTGGTACCGCTGCATGGCTGGTCTTCGACTGCGGTGATATATTTGGGAAGAAAGTTTTTGGAGCATAAATAAAATCTGCGACAAACCTGAAAGCCTGCATTCGAGAATTCTTTGGCTCATACAAAGCGGCGCGGCCGCAACCAAAAAGAGAAACTGCAATCACATAAGCGCGGGACAGCGACGCTAAACGTAAGCAGAGCTTTCCTTTGCGATACTTTGCGATGCTCTGCGTGATAAATTGTCAAACCGGGCAAACCGTTGGCGATGCGTGTGATATCGTCTTTCATCTGGCGCTTACCAAAGTTAATCAAGGGGCTGAGGCGTTTGTCCGTCAGGGTCGATCGGTAAAATCTGTTTTTGTGGGCTGAAACGATATCTCACGCAAAGAATACGCAGAGATTTTCCTTGCGAGCCTTTGCGAATTTGTCCCCGACCTTGCGGGGTGATTGTGTTTGCTTTTTTTGCAAAGACTTCACCTTCTGCGCGGGCATGACAGCAACAGGCAATCTTCAGTGGGTACGGCCTTCGAATGCGCTTCATCTCAACTCGGGAGTTCCATGTATTTTCTCAGCAATTCATCTCTCAAGATTCACATCCTTGATCCCCTAGTTGATGAAGCTCGTCTCGGCTGGCGCTATTGCACCGGCGGCTATATTTATCAAGTTGAAGACGCGCGCCATGGCCCTTTGCTCAGCGGACCGGAGTTTCCCGCAACATATCCGGCCGTGACCAACGGGCAAGGTCTGCCCGAGGTGTTTCAGTTCACGCTCTATCATGATGAACGCGAAATCGAGCAGAAGAAACTCATCATCGGCGTAGGCTTGGTGGACAAACGCGACGCGGCGCAGCCGTATCATCTTTTCACCAATGCGCAAATTCTCTCGTTTTGCAATTGGGAAGTTGAACAGGGTGACGCGCATCTGCGCTTTGAGACCGCGCAAACGTTCAAACACTGGTCTTTCCGGTTGATTCGGGAAGTCGGCTTGCACGAACGCAGCGTTCGCTCGCGCACGACGTTGCAGAATATTGGCGACACGCCGGTACCGTTCCGCTGGTTTGCGCACCCGTTTTTTCCATTGGCGAGTGATCATCGTTGTTGCCGTTTGGCCGGCCTCACTTCCTTGCCGGAGAATCCGGGTTTCAAACTGGACGGCGCCGGCTGTATCGTCATGAATCCTGAACACACTTGGCGGGAGGGATGCTACCTCAAATTCGCACATTTGAACGGCGCAAGTTTGGAAGCCTGGCAACGCCATGATTTGCTTGGTGAGATTTACGTCACGTGCGATTTCCCACTTTCTGATGTCGCGATTTGGGCGAATGACAAGACGTTTGCATTTGAACCGTTTTATCAGGATACGGTGCTGTCTCGCCAAGAGAAACGTTGGGCGATGCATTATTATTTTTGAGGTCAAATGCTCGATCAAATCAAACAACTCAATTACCTCGATTACCTCGTCGTTGTACTTTACCTCTTGATGCTCAGCGGCGTTGGCCTCTATCTGGCGAAGTTCAACAAAACCGCCGACGATTTTTTCAAAGGGGGCGGGAAAACCCCGTGGTGGATTGCCGGCCTCTCGACCTTCGTCTCCGGCTTTACCGCGTTCATGTTCGTGGCGGCGGCCGGACATACTTACAAAAACGGCCTCTCCGCTCTGCTGCTTTTCACTTCAGCCTTCTGGGGATACTGGCTGGGTTATTTTGTGTACGCCAAAAAATGGCGGCGCGCTCGCCTGTCTTCGCCCATGGAGTTTCTGACCAAGCGCTATTCGCAGGCGACGACTTATTGGTACACGCTACTGTCGATTATTCCGGCGATATTAGGGATGGGGCTGGGCATCTACACGTTGTGTATCTTTCTCACCACCGCCCTCGGCCTCGCCGACTGGCAGCTCAACCTGGGCTTGATCACGCTCAGCGGTTTGGAAGTGACCATGCTCGTCACTGGAATAGTTC
>JBOHQX010000052.1:0-5245 GCA_050732395.1 bacterium | reverse complement strand
GCGGTTCTTCTAGCACGCCCGGCGTGACTTTCAGCTGGGTGGCAAGCAATGGCGGCAATATTGTCTCCGGCGCGAATACGGCCACGCCCTTGGTGAATGCCGCGGGCACTTACACCTTGACGGTTACCAATCCTGCCAACGGCTGCACGGCGAACGATGTTGCCGTGGTTACCCTGAACGCCACATTGCCGAACGCGAGCGCAGGCGCCGATCAAGTGCTGACCTGCAGCACGACCCAAATCAATCTAAGCGGTTCTTCCAGCACTCCCGGCGTGACCTTCAGCTGGGTGGCGAGTAATGGCGGCAATATTGTCTCTGGCGCGAATACGGCTACACCCTTGGTGAATGCCGCTGGCACTTACACCTTGACGGTTACCAACCCTGCCAACGGCTGCGCGGCGAACGATGTTGCCGTGGTTACCCTGAACGCCACATTGCCGAACGCGAGCGCAGGCGCCGACAAAGCGCTGACCTGCACCACGACCCAAATCAATCTAAGCGGTTCTTCCAGCACGCCCGGCGTGACCTTCAGCTGGGTGGCGAGCAACGGCGGCAACATTGTCTCCGGTGCGAATACGGCCACGCCTTTGGTAAATGCCGCGGGCACTTACACCTTGACGGTTACCAATCCCGCCAATGGCTGCGCTGCGACCGATTTTGCCGTAGTTACGCTGAACGCCACACTTCCCAATGTGAATGCAGGCGCGGATAAAGTACTGACTTGCACGACGACCCAAATCAATCTGAGCGGCTCTTCCACCACGCCCGGCGCGACTTTCAGCTGGGTGGCGAGCAATGGCGGCCACATTGTCTCCGGCGCCAATACGGCCACGCCTTTGGTGGATGCCGCGGGCACTTACACCTTGACGGTTACCAATCCCGCCAATGGCTGTGCGGCAACCGATGTTGCCGTGGTTACGCGGAACGCCACGCTGCCCAATGTGAATGCAGGCGCCGACAAAGTGCTGACCTGCTCCACGACGCAGATCACCCTGAGCGGCTCCTCCAGCACGCCCGGCGTGACCTTCAGTTGGGTGGCGAGCAACGGCGGCCACATTGTCTCCGGCGCCAATACGGCCACGCCGGTGGTGGATGCCGCGGGCACTTACACCCTGACGGTTACCAATCCCGCCAACGGCTGCACGGCAATCGATGTCGCCGAGGTTATCCTGAACGCCACACCGCCGAATGTGAGTGCAGGTGCCGACCAAGTGTTGACCTGCACCACGACACAGGTCACTCTAAGTGGCTCTTCCAGCACGCTCGGCGCGACCTTCAGCTGGGTGGCGAGCAACGGCGGCCACATTGTCTCCGGCGCGAATACTGCCACGCCAGTGGTGGATGCCGCGGGCACTTACACCCTGACGGTTACCAATCCCGCCACCGGTTGCGCGGCAACCGATTTTGCCGTGGTAACGCGGAACGTCACACCGCCGAATGCGAATGCAGGCGCCGACAAAGTCTTGACCTGCATCACAACGCAGGTCACTCTGAGCGGCTCTTCCAGCACGCCCGGCGCCACCTTCAGTTGGGCGGCGAGCAACGGCGGCAATATTGTCTCCGGCGCGAATACGGCCTCACCGGTGGTTGATGCCGCGGGCACTTACACCCTAACGGTCACCAATCCGGTCAACGGCTGTACGGCCAATGACGTAGCGATTGTCACCGCGAACAACACCCCGCCAACCTGTACCTTGGCTCAGCCCGCTGTGCTTCCCGTCTGCGGCTCGACCGGCAACATATTGAGCGCAGCAGCCGGTTTCACAAACTATGCCTGGTCACTCGACCCGGCGGCGATTACGGCCGGTTGGAATATCACCGGTGGGCAAGGGACGAACACCATCAACTATACTGCGGGCAGTTCTGGTACGGCAACCTTCTCGGTGACTGTGACTGACGCGAATGGTTGCCGTGGGACATGTGAGACGTCATTCTCATGCACGCCGGATTTGTGCGAAGCGAAGTATGCATACGTCCTCTCCGACGAGGATCCGGAGCAATTGACACGTATTCGCATGGACGTAACCCCGCACGTCAAAACGGTGATCGTTAATCACATTATCTATCGCGGCTCTGCTGTCGCAGGTCGCCCTCCACTCAGTGGGTTCCAAGTTGGCAAGCCGATTGGCAGTGATACCGAAGCAATGGCCCGCAATGGCAACACGGGAACCACTTACATCATCTCGAACAAGGGCAGCGTATCGGCCTTGTTCAAGTTGAATGTGCACACCGGCTCTGCGTATAGCGTCGGATATACTTACACCAACACAGGCGCAGGCGTTGATGACATCAACTCGTTGGCGTTCAACGACGAGACCAACGAACTGTATGGCATCACCGTCAATGGCGACCGCTTGTTGAAGATTGACACCACGACCGCGAGAGTAACCATGTACGCCAGCCCGATCACCACTATGGATGTCGACCTCGAAGGCGCCTCCTTCGATCACTCGGTCAGCCCGGCGCAACTGTACGTAATCTCCGAGGGCAGTGACGGAGAAATTTTCAGAGTCAACACGAGCACCGGTCGTGGCTTGTTGGTCGGCGATACTATCGAGGGAATGGAGACGATCGAATTCACCAAGGACGGCAGGTTGTTTGCGGCCAACCATGAGGGCAGCATCTACGAAATCAACCGCACTACCTATGTGGCAACGTTGTTCGCTCTGATCCCGGAGCTCGACGGTGAGGGCCTGGTCTTCGACGAATGTGCTTCTGTGTTCTCAATATCAGTGACTTCGCTTGACGAGCAATCTGAGGCAATGCCCTCCGGAGAAGCGGCTCCGGTGCCAACGGAGTTCGCATTACATCAAAACTACCCGAATCCATTCAACCCGGTGACCCGCTTGCAGTTTGATCTTCCCCAAGCTGGCGCTGTGAGGATAGCGATCTACGATATGGTGGGACACCTCGTGCGCACGTTGGCCACGGGTGAATATGCCGCCGGCCAGCATCACATCACCTGGGATGCCACCGATGAGCGCGGGATGAAGGTCGGAACCGGAATCTACTTCTGCCGTTTTGAATCCAACCACTTTGTGGCGGTGAGGAAGATGCTTTTGGCAAAATAGGGTCAAGCGGACTACCTGAATTTCGCGTTTGCAGATAGACGCGTGTCACGGAATCATAAGACTGCTCGGCGATAGCGCTTTGCTTCTGCAATGAAAATGGCGGAACGACTTCAATCCGCTTGAGAACGCTGATTTGAAGAGCGTGTCGGCAATGGACTTTGATATTTCGCGGGATTGAGCGTCGCCGCTTGCAGTGCCTCCATCGGCGTGAGGCCGGCCTGCACCAATAGCGCCAGCTCGTCGTGCATGCTGAATCCTGGAAAACAATAGGGGTTGAGCACGTCGGTTTCGGCGAGAATGCCCACGCCCGCGCGCTGCATCGCGCCGGTAATCTCGACGGATTTCTGTTTAACTTTTTTCACGAGGGCGTAATCTCCCGCCGAGGCGCCGGCAAGCTCAGGATCGCTCTTCGAGTCCCAGCTTGCTTTGATGGATTTGGGCATGAACTTAAGGCGCGCATCGCTTCTGAAATTCTCATCTTCCAAGAATGCCGCACTGCGCAGCACAGTGAGCGTTGGACATTGCCACGTGCCGTTCTGAACAAAGCAGCCGAAGAGTGCCGCTGCTTTTTGTGCGCTGTACTCCGACGCTCTTGTGGCTTCGTCACGAATAAACTCTATAAAGACATATCCAGAGCAGGGACGATTAGCGATCGGAGGATACGATCATCGCACGGACCAAGGCACGGTATTTTTCTCTCCAGCCAATTTGCATTTCTCTCCTACCGGTATTATCTTCCAAACGCAATTTACCGACGTCTCAAACCTCAACAGCACATGCGCTATATCAATTCTATCCTCACCGCTACGGTCGGCCATGAGATGGACAATGCCATGCTCTGGCAATTGTATGAACCCTGCCTGTCCAAGCTACCGCTCGAAAAACCTGCCTTGGAAGAGCTGTGTAATTTCGTTCAATATTGTCTGGTCGGACAACGCAGGCGTTACATGTTTGCGGAAAACATGAAGGACATGCAGGATTTCCAGAGCCGCGCGGTGCTGTTTCAAGCGGGCACCGAACAGGCGCTCGAAAAACTTGCCGCGCAGGTTCGCCCAATGGCCAAAGCGGCTGGCATTACTTTCGACGCGGTTTTGACCACAACCTCCACCGGCAATTTAATGCCCGGGATCAGCTATCGTTTGGCGCATCGACTGGACGGGATCATTCGCACCAACAGCATGATGCTGGACTTGGGTAACGTCGGCTGCACCGGTAGCAGCAAGGCCTTGAATCTCGCCCGTGCATTGGATGGTTCCTTTAAAAATATTTTGGTCGTTGCAGTGGAATTGCCGACGACTTTGCTGGATACGACTTCATCCCGCGTGGATATCTGGCAGGGCAACTGCACCTTCGGCGATGGCGCAGCCGCAGTTTGGGTCTCATCTTCCCCCCACTCCGGCGAAATGGCGCTGGCGCTGGAAGATTTGCATTATTCCCATCGAGCGGAAACCGGGCTGGATTTGATCCGTTGGGATTATCGACGTTATTACACTTTTGCTTTGGCGGATGAAAAAACTTTCAACAATGACGTGCGCCAGTTCGTGATGGACGCGCTGAGCGCAACCGAAATTGGATGGAAAAACGAGCCGCGCTGGGCGATTCATCCGGCAGGCATTTCGCTACTGGTGCGCATCGGGCGCAAGCTGGGCATTCCTCAAGAGGCGATGCAGCCCTCACTGGAGCACTATCGTCGGTATTCAAACATGAGCAGTGCGAGCTTGCTTTTCATTCTGAAGGAGCTGGCGGCGCAGACACCGGTGCAGGCCGCTATCAACTTGCTCACGATGGGCGCGGGGTTCAACGTCATCTATGGTCGCGTGCGAAAGGAGAGATGAATGGACACCGATAAAATCATGACGCTCATGCACAAGTTCTTTTCCGAAAAAAAATCCGCCGAGTCCATCGAAAATTTGAGCGCCCAACCCGTCACTTCCTTGTTGACGGACAGCTTGGACGTGGTCGATTTCTTGATGTTTTTGGAAGACGAATTGCAGCTCAAAACCGAGATCGATTTGACGCAATTCGGCCCAAGCTTGATGAACCGCAATTTCGGGGAATTGGCGGGGGAAATCTCGCGCTGGCTGGTGGAGCATGGCGGGGAGCAGGGAGCAGAGGGCAGAGGGCATGGAGCATAGCTCCTCAGGCGCTCTGCGCTTTGCTTTCTACTCCATGCC
>JBOHQX010000051.1:0-30211 GCA_050732395.1 bacterium | reverse complement strand
TCAGGAGGAAACTTTTTGAGCGCTTGGCACAAGGCCTAAGTGAGCCGCAATCCCAGCGCCTAAAAAGATTCTTCCAGAATGACATCGGAGGGAAATGGCTTTTCATACAAACGAAAACCGCTGTAAGAACGATGATCGCTTGAGACTAGGAGAAACCCTTCATGAAAAAGCATTCATACCGAATCGAGCTCGTGATTGCACTCGTGTTGCTGTCTATTTGTAGCAATCAGAAACCGGCCCGATCCCAACCCCAACAAAACTGGACGCACTTCGTACGCATCGCGGGACACGGGCTGAACCTCAACAACGTCGACAACATCATCAAAAGCGCGACGGAAACGCACGTCTTTGGCATCGAAACGGACAACGATATTCCAGGCCGGTATGAGAGCTTTCTGGACCCGACCGAGAAGCTCAAGGCCATCAAGGCGGTGGCGGACAAGGCCCACCAAGTTGGCAACTATGCGTTTGTATATATTGCTGGACTCGAATGCATCACCGCGAATGCTGACAAGACCGAGCACACCTTCTTTAAAGATCATCCGGACTGGTTGCAGCGCAAGATCACCGGCGAACCGGCGATCTTCGGCGGCGGCACGGCTTTCTGGATTGATGAAGGCGACGAGGATGTGTGGATTAGCCCGTATGCGCAAGAATGGCGCAAGATTTACATGGAACGTGTCCGGCAAATCGCCGCCACGGGTATTGACGGCGTGTACGTGGACATCCCATATTGGATGACGCATTTTGACGGTTGGGAAGATTCGTGGGCAAGTTTCGATGATTACACGGTCGCGGCTTTTAAGGAAAGGACGGGTTTGAATGCCAAAACCGATCTGAAGCGCGGGGACTTCAGCGATTCCAACTTTCGCAAATGGGTGGATTTTCGTATCGCGACACTCACGGCGTTCATGAAGGAGATTGATGACAATGTCAAAGCCGCAAATCCCAAGTGCATGACGATTGCCGAGATTTATCCTGGCATTGAAGAAAGCGCGGTGCGCGTCGGTGCGGATGTTTATGACATGTATCCTGCCGTCGATGTCATCGCGCATGAATATGACGGCAGCGGCGAGCACGCAGCCTCGAAGAATCCGTTGCATTGGTTCTCCTATCTCAGTGGCATGTACACATTCCGCGCTTTCGCTGATGAAAAGGCTTCCTGGATGCTGACCTATTCCTGGGATGGCGAGGAAAAAATCAATCCCGCGGAAGCGATGAAAAACCTGGCACTGGCCAACGTCATGGCTGGCACCAATTGCTGGGATGCGCGCGGCCACGTGATGTCGGGATCGAACGACATGGCCACGCGCAAGGAGATTTTCAAATGGATCGCCTCGCATGAAAAGACTCTTTATTCGCCCCGCCAGCCGATCAACGCCGTCGGCGTGTACTTCTCGCCGCAAACGCGCAACTACTTTGCGGATGAATTCATGGCGGCCTACAAAGGCATCATCTATCTTTTGATGCAGGTGCATCTCGAATTTCAAATCGTAACTCCGAGAAACCGTCAAAACTTTACCGGCGAAATTCTGATATTGCCCGACGCCAAGTGTCTGGGCAATGAGGAACTGAGTTTCTTCGAGGGCTTCACCCAATCAGGCCAGACGCTGATCGTTACCGGTGAGACCGGAAAATATAACGGCAGCGGCCAGATGCTTTCATCAAATCCTTTGCACGAACGGCTTGGCATTATGGACGCTACGCAGCCGCAGCATTCCAATGGCGGTATGCGATTCAGTTTTTATCCCAATTGTCCGGGCAAGGCATACCACGAGGAATTGGATCGAGCCTTCAACAAACAGTCGCTTCAGGGCGAGTATCTTGAGACCTCATTTTATCGCCAAATTACGAGTTTTGCGAACGAGTTGTCTGGCAAACTTGGTCATCGTCCGGCAGTGGAAATCAAAGCCTCGCCTTTTGTATCCACACAGATTGCGCAGGTGAATGGCAAGCCGCATGTCTTCATCGCCAATTTCAAAGGGCTGAAAGGCAAAGAGAAAGCGGTGCAGAGTCCCGAAAAGGAGGTCACCATCATTTTTCCAGCGAAACCGAATGCCAAGGTCTACACTTTGCCATTCCTGGGCCGGTTGCAAGAAACCCCAAGCGAATGGCGCGACGGCAAGTTGACTTGCGTCATTCCTGAAATCAACAAAGGCGTAGTGGTTTGGTGCCAGTGACGTGTTCGTAGTCGTGCCTTTAGGCACTCGATGCCAGCGCCTAACAGGATGCTGAAAATTTTACAAATGCCCTGGCTTTTCTCTTTACGACGTTCTACGTCGTAATGCCTTGATGACACTCAGCGTCCGGATTTGGACGCAGAGCGTCATCCAATGTGTTCCAACGGAGACCGTTGGAACGAGAATACTCGCGCTGTCATTCAGAAGGAATCTTGGTGAGTTCTGCCGAGGCCTTGCTAAGCGAAACTTGTCGCAAGCGCCGTGGAGAGCGATAACCAGGATTCCTACTGAATGACAAATTCGACAAAAATCATTATACAAGATTCAGGCACTTCGCACCCTTTGCCTGGATATTCTGCAATGAAACTCCTGAGCTCATCAATCACAGCAATTGTTTTTTATTTGATGATGATTCGCCCGTCGCATGGTCAGAACCTTGATCTAGCGCGCGTGACTCTGATAGAACCGATCGCTTTGGCGAGGACTCTTGAGTACGTAGAATGCGCGCTGCAAACCAAGGTCGATTTCTCAAACACAAACACTTCTTTGGTCGCAGTTGATGAGGCGTCAGGTGAATCGATTGCCTGCCAGGTATTCAATCGAAGAGATTTGGGGAAAGACGGCCTGAGCTTTTGTTCAATCATCTTTCCAGTATCCATGCAAGCTCACGAAACCAAAATTCTGCTGCTCAAAGTGAGTCAATCTGAGGGCGTTTCTCGGCAAGGTACGAGCGATTTGTCGACGGCAGGCACAGGTTTGGAGCTGCGTGTAGCCAACAAATATTTCGTTGCCGACCTGACCCGCAGCGATCAGGCGGAACCAAAGAATCACGCTTCCGGCCAAATACGCGAGCTTCTCATCAAAATGGGGTTCAATCAGTTGCTGACCAACGCGGAAGATCGGGTGCACTGGGCGCCCAATTTCAAGCGGCCGGAACTGGAATTCTATACCACCATCGCACACTGGGACAACCCGGCGCTCAATCTAAGTGAGCATGGTCCGCATCTGGTGCGCACGGTGCGACAGGATTTGGCGCCGGATCATCCCGAAATTCTACTGACTGCCGTCTACAAGTTTTATGCGAATGTGCCCTATTTCAAATTCTACTCCGGGATGGAAATGGTTGCCGGCGTATGGCTGGAGCTGCTGCGTAACGACGAGATGACCACCGACAGCATGTTCAGCCACGTTGCATTTCAGCGTCCCACTGGAGATATCGTCGAGATCAGGCTTGATGAACGTCACGCGCTTTTGCAGCGGCAGCCTATCGAGGCGGAAGCGCCGTGGTTGTGCTTTTACAACATCGATAAAGGCTTTGCTTTCGGAACGATTCGACTGAAATGTGATTACACAAATCAGTTCGGCGAACCGTCGCCAACCTACCTGCCGCACACTCAGATCGGCCAATGGCTCGACCGTCGCTATTGGAACCGGCGCCTCATCCACGATCATCTCACCTTCGTAGCTAAGGGCAGCCGTTATGTGGAAGAGAATGCTTATCTGGTTTTTAAGATTGGCGCGCATGACCGCTTGGCAGAGATTAAGAGCTGGGCGAGGCAATTGCAGAATCCGATTCGGGTATCAGTTTATCCATTTTGATAATTGGCTGGTAGTAGTGCCTTCAGGCACTTTCAGTTGGATACAATCCGAAAACCCTGAATTGTCATGCAGAAGGCATCCCGCAAGGGCCTTACGGCTTGGTAGATTCGGCGCTCTGGCCTGAAGTCGGTACTGTGCCCGAGTCAACCAAGATCCCTGCTGGATGACATTTAAGGGCTTTCGGATAGGCTTAAGGAGAAAATCATGAACCAAAAATTTTCCCGCCGTGAATTTCTAAAAATTGGAGGCGCAGCCACCGCGGGCATGACCCTGGACTTGGCCACAATGGCACAGGCCAGCGACCAATTCTCCTCCAATGATACCCTCCAAATCGGCGTCATTGGTACGGGTGACCGGGGAGCTTGGGAAGTGTACATTCTGAAGCAGACGCCTGGCACGAAGGTGGTGGCCTGCTGTGACATCTTACCCAAGCATCTACAGAACGGCCTGGAACATGCCGCGAAGAATTCCAAAGGGTACAGTGATTACCGCGAGCTGCTCGAAGATCCGAATGTCGAAGCCGTGCTCATCGCCACGCCGCAACATCTTCACTACCAAATGGCTCTTGATTGTCTTGCGGCTGGCAAAGACATCATTTGCCAAAAGACCATGACTTTGAACCTCCGCGAAGCGTTGGAGTTGTCGACGGCAGTCAAGAATTCCAAGAGCGTGTTTCAAGTTGCCTACCAATGGCAAAGCAGTCCACTGTTTCGAGAAGTCCGCCGCATGATCAAAGACGACAGATGCGGCAGGATTACACACGTTCGTTGCAACTATAACCGCAACGGCGACTGGCGAGTCAAGGTCGATGATCCCCAGCATGAGCGGCTGCTCAACTGGCGCATGTATCGCGAGTATTCCGGCGGTTTGATGGCCGAGCTCTGTTCCCATCAAATCAATATTGTCAATTGGGTGCTGGGCAGTCTACCGCTCAAGGTCACCGGCTTTGGCGGAATCGATTACTGGAAAGACGGCCGCGAGACCTATGACAACGTTCATGCGATTTTCGAATATCCCGGCGGCATCAAGGCCAGCTTTCAGGCGATTACCACCAATGCGTTCGAGGATGTCTCCCTGGTCTTCATGGGCACCGAAGGCACACTCGAAATCAAAAAGGAAGAGGGCCAGGTGGCACATTTCTATTCGGAACGCAAGAAGGTGGAGGAGACGCTTTCAAAGGAGGAGATCGGCAATTTGGACGCCATCACCAGCGCCACGCGCAGAGCCTGGGCACGCGGGGATGCCATTCCCATCATCGTCGCAGACCACACCAAGGACGATTTGGAAACCACCCGCGCCATGTTTTTGGAGTTTGCCGAATGCGTTCGTAAACGCACCCAACCGACATCAAACGTCGACAACGGCCGCGCGGTGTCCATAGCCGTCGACATGGCGAATCTGGCTATGCAGAATAACACGATTGAGTATTGGAAGCCGGAGTATGGTTCGTAGTAAGCTCTTCCGCGGCATTACGCGCTTAAAGAATCGAACTGGGCGTAATGGACTGAAAGTTTTAATGGCAAAACCATTTGGGGCAAAACGATTGAATGGTTTTGCCCATAATAGTTTTGCCTAAAATATTTTTCCTGTGCCGCCCGATGGAGATAAATATGCCGAGAAAAGAAGTTTCACCAATCCTCGCATGCTTGTTGTTCACGGCGCCTTCATATCCGCAATCCGCTTCATTCGATACGCCGCGCCTCGGTATCGTGATCAGTACCACCAGCTTTGAGCATCATTGGGGCGTCACGCAAATGTCGGCGCATGGCTGGGCGGCCGTCGCCAATCTTGCCGGTATTCCTTACGACTGTTTGTTTCTCGAAGAAATTGCCAAGGACGAAAAACTGAATCGCTACGATCTCTTGATTTTCGGCCAGTGTGGTTATGTGGCGGAAGCTGTCTATCAAAATTTCAAGAACTCGTTGCAACATTATCTTGCCGGTGGCGGCAACGTGATCGTTGACGGCCCGTTGGCGGTGAGTGATGAGCGTACTCGCGATCGCCAGCACCATGACTTGGATGCCGTTCTCGGCGTGGAGTATGCAGGTTTCAAAGGCAGCTCCGATTTTCGCATCAAGATTGCCCACAATGCGCACTACATTACACGACCCTTTGAGGCCAATCAATTTGCCACGCAACCTTTGGCCAATGGCTTGAATATCTTGCAATTCAAGCAAAATGGTGAAGCGCTTTTGGTTTCGAGTGATGAGAGAGAATCCTATCCCTTCTTGTCGTGTTCGACCTCGCCGAAAAATCGCATCGTGCTCGCCAGCGATTTCAGCACCTGGGCCGGCGCGCCCTCGTTCTTCCGCAACGCGCAGCCGCAGGTGTTTTATGCCAATCAATTATTCAATCTCATGATTCGTGCCGTGCACTGGGCAATTTACGGCGACATTACTGCACCCTTCCCGGTGCCGCAAGTTTCGAACGCCAATCTCACCGCCATCATTCGGCTCGATGCCGACGGCAGCAGCAATCTCGAGGCACAAATCAAGACGCTCAATTACCTGATCGACCTCGCCAAAGAAACCGGCATGGTGCCGGTGTATGCCTGGGTTTCGAGCGGCGCAACCAAAGCCGGCTGGCAGGATCTAGCACCGTTGGGCAAAGCGATCGAAGACTTGGGTGGCGAAATCGGCACGCACAGCAAGTATCATCGCATCGACAAGAACATGAATACGGAGCGCTGGGAAGAAGAGCTGAGCGGATCGATCAAAGAGATCGAATTCAACATGAGCGATTACGACTATCCCATCGACCAGGTGGAGTGGTTCATCAATCCCGGCAACACCATTCAGATGAAAGACTACGAAGAGATTGCAAAGCGTTTTTCCTTCTATATGACGCATGGCTTTGAGCAAGACATGCCTCTGGGATACGGCAATCTCACCTGGTACACCGGGCCGCACAAAAATCTGGTCGTACTGGAAAACATTCCATCGCCGGATTATCAATGGTTTTACGATCCCACCTGGAGTTATACCACGGCACAAATCACTGCATATGAAGAGGCAATTTTCGATCATCTGTACAACAACATTGGCCGCGGTGTGATCTTCAATGAAATGTGGCATGACTATTCGATCACAACACAGCCGCAATCAAAAAAGATCGTATCGTGAATGAAAGCAACATTGCTTTCTATGATGCGATGCAGGCAAAGTTCGCGACCAGCAAGATTTATTGCCCCACGCCGGAAGATTTGGGCCACAAGCTGCGCGCGATGAAGCAATGGGAGTATAGCTGGCAATCATCTGCAGATCGGATTGAAATCAAATTGGACCTCTCACGCGTGCTGCTCGATACCGTCCCGCACTTCACTGGCGGCATGGGCATTCGCATTGAAAATACCCGGGCACGCCTCGAGCAAGTCATGATTAATGGCCAGCCGCACGCCGCATTTAGCGATCAGGTCATCATTCTGCCCAATCTGCAAAAGGGTATAAATACGATCCATGCTGCCTTGCGCAAGAACGTCTCGGAACAACCGCGCTTGACTTATGTCTCGAAGCGAATGCCCGCCATTTATGCCGACGGGGATTCGCTAGTGGTGCACATTCAAACCAAAGCCAAAGCCAAATTTGACTTTTTTGTTTCGAGACCTTTCGTGCTCCTGCACGCAGATGCGCAGGAATGGAATCGCAACGGAGATGATCTCGTGCAGGGCTTCGTGGCCTCAGACCGGCGGCTCGTGTTGAAGCCCTCGCGGTTCAATGATTTCGTGATTTCCCGCGCCTCGCTACCCATCACGGACTTTAAAGAAGGCGCGTCAACGCTTACGTTGAGTCTGCACAAAAGTGCAGGCGAGAATTCGCTTTGGTTCCGCTGCGCGAAGCCACCGCAGCGTTTGACTTTTAAAAATCAGCCCCTGAGTTTTCAGAAAACTGGCAAAGACTATCGTGTGACATTGCCGAATTTTGTCGAACAGGCAGAATTAACCATTGCGTTTTGAACGCACGGTAAGAAGCTTTCTAGCATTCTGCTAACTTGACAATGTCAAGTTAGAACCGCAACTTTCAAGCTATCATGCCATAGGCTTCTTCCCCAGTTTTTGTGGAGCTTTTGGGTAAGATGCCTGCGGCGTGTCAAAGAAAAGAGACCTACTAAAACCAACTTAACACTGTTAAGCGAATACTGGAACGTTAGAATCAAGATTTCACTGTGAAGGGCGAGTCTGTCATTCACAAGGAATCTTGGTCAGCCCTTTTCACGGCGCCTGCGATGAGTATCCTTTAACAAGGCCTCGACAGAACTCACCAGCCCCGCAACAGCGCATTGGCCTCAACTTAATGCCACCGAGGGTGCGAATTTCATGCCCCGAAGGGGCAAAATAAGCCAAGCCCAGGGCAACGCCCTGGGTAAGCGAGCACCACAATGGTTTCTTTAGCCCTGAAGGGGCGAAAGGACTCTCAAATGAAGATGAATGACAATCCCAAGCCCCTTCATTTCGCCCCGTTGGGGCTCAAAATTCGGGTCTGCTGCTCATCTTGGGGCGTTGCCCCAAGCTATTGTATTACGCCCCTTCGGGGCTTCTGGCAACCATTCCTTTCGGTTGACGCAAATCCGCAGCAGCGGGATGAATAGCAGCGTAAAATGGTGGCGCCAACTTAACCTGGCAGTGCCAAACAATTTCGGACTCATTCAGCAACCCAATAGAGGAGAAGATCATGCACAATGAACATTCTTGTATAAGCCGTCTATTGCTGATTGCAATTACCATTTTCATCTCTTCCGCCTTTTCACAAGAAGCCGCCAACCACAAGCTATTGGTGGATTGGGGGCATTGGCGGTTGGGCCACAAGGCGGATACGGAATTTTTGCAGAAGAATCATCTCACCATCACCTTTGGCAGTGGCGCGCCGAATTTTGACGCAGTGACGCGCGACGAGTTCGATCAGGCCATGGCAAAGGCAAAAGCCTTCAATAAAGAATATCATGACAAAGGCTATCTCGTTCTGCGCTACTTGTCAACTTCTTTGAATGGCACCTCCGCTTCCAACCAGGATGCTCCGCAGAAGGAACAGATTCGTTGGTTGAAATTCTATAACGAGAGCTGGCAGGATTTTGAGGAATACCTCGGGCCGAAGCCGCCGCACGATCCCACCACCTGGATCACGGTTCACCCCGACGGGTCGTTTCCGCATTACCGCTATGCACCTTACGGCCAGCAAACTACCGCCGGCTTCGAAACGTGGGGCTGCCCGGATAATGCCGATTATGTGCGCATGATGGAAGGCAAAGTGCGCGCACAGGCCGAGACTGGCATCGACGGTTCTTACGTGGATTGGACGCACATTGCTGGTGGAACCTGCTATTGCGAATTCACCAGAGAAAATTTCATCAAATATCTCAAGCAGAGTTTGCCGCCGGAAATCGGACAGGCAAAATATGGCACCGGCAATTATGAGAAGATCGAGCTTCCTCAAAAGCGGGGTAACAAATTTTGGATGGAATGGATCACGTATCGCGGTCACGTCGTGGCCGAGTTTCATAAACATCTACGCACCGTGGCGCGCCGCCATAATCCGCATTTCATGATTTCCGGCAATGTGTTCGGGGGATTCGGCTATGGCCCGATTGCGTATGACGCCGCCGGCAACATGGAAATGCTCGCCGGTGAGGGTTATGATGATTTCATCTATTCCGAGATGCAAGAGTTTCTCGACAGCGCCCCTCGCAAAAATGAAGAGGGCACGAAAATCACCAACAGTCCGGCGCTGAAATTTTTGGCGGCGGCCTCGCATGGCAAGCCGGTGATCGTCTACGCCACGGAAATTACGCCGCCAATTTTTCCGAACCCGACGGAAAAATGCTTGAGCGCCATGGCGCAAATCAACATCGCCGAGGCCGCGGCCAATCACGCCGTCTTTCGCGAGAAACGAGAAACCCCGCCGGGCGCGACACAGGTTTATGAATTTCTCGCCGCCAATGAGGACAAGCTACTGGGCATGCATCTCTCCAGCAATGTTGCGGTGCTGGCCTCGCTAAATCAATATCTCGCGGATGAGTTGAGTTTCGCGTTCAGCGCCTCTCGCGTGTTGGCGGATAACGGTCTCGCGCACGTGATGATCGTCGAAGATGATTTGCTGTCCCCAAGGCTGCCTCGTTTCGATTTGATCCTGCTGCCGTATATCCCGCTGTTGAGCCAAAAGAAGCAGGTGGCCTTGCAGCACTACGTTGAAAATGGCGGGACGCTTCTTGTTTTGGGAAATTCCGGAATGAAGAATGAATACAATTTGCCCCATGATCGCCTGGTGCTGGCGAAGCTTTTCGGAGGGAAAAGTTATCCGGCGCAAATCACGGAGAAAAAAATTGGCAAGGGCCGCGTGTGTTTCGTTCCGCTCGAGATTCCGGCGGCGAAATTTTTGATTCCGAGTAAAGTCAAGGGCGAAGTTACCACTTTTGGCCCGACGATGGCGGATATGTTTGCCGACATTCCTGAAGGCTACACGCGTAATCGTATCGATCCTCTTCTGCGCGAAACATTGGTGAGTGTTGCCCAGAAAGTGAACGAGCTGCTTGAAGACAAAGTCTCACGCCTGGTGGGGAAGATGCCCTACGTCGAAATGACGACCATGCGGCCGGAGGACAATAGCCGGGTGCTTGTGCACCTGGTGAACTATGACGTGACTGTCGATGGCGATCTCGAGCCTGCCAAGAATCTGCAAGTACAACTCGCTGTGCCGGAGGGGAGGAAAGTGAAAAACGTGAGCTACAGCGGCACGCTGGCGGAAATGAAGCCTCTGGAGTTTGTGGTGGTGGAGAACACGCCGCAGCAAGTCATCCGTTTTCATCCGGACGAGCTCAATATTTATGGGCTGGCGGTTGTGGAGATGGAGTGAAGCTTGTTTCATTTCAGAGGGAATGACCTTGCGCTTGGGCAAAAATCCATTAAATTCACGGCCAGTCTTGTGGTTCGGGCTGTCCGCGGGAGGGAATTGTGGGATTCGATAGCAATTTCGGCTTGCCTCCTCTCTCCTCACGTTCACATCTTCTGCTAATATCGGGATTGTGGGACGAATGATTCCATCCTTCACATGAGCAACAAATCTCCTGCCTCGCACATCTCTCTACCCAAGGGCGGCGGCGCCCAAAAAGGCCTTGGAGAGAAGTTCTCGCCTGATCTTTTCACCGGCACAGGTAACTTTGCCGTACCCATAGCTCTTCCCCCTGGCCGCAATGGTTTCCAGCCCGAAATCAATCTCGGCTACAGCACCGGCAACGGCAATGGCCCTTTCGGCCTCGGTTGGAGTCTGAGCATACCGGGAGTCAGCCGGAAGACCTCGAAAGGCATTCCAGGTTACGACAAGGCCAAAGACACGTTCATTCTCTCAGGAGCGGAGGACCTGGTACCGGTGGAAAAGTCGGAGGCAAAGATCAGCTATCGTCCCCGCACCGAAGGTTTGTTCGCCCGCATCGAGCACCACCATGATGCCGCCAACGACTATTGGGAAGTGCGCAGCAAAGACGGTTTGGTCAGTCTGTATGGCACGCCCGCTTCTGCCGGCACGGATTCCGCGGTCATTGCTGATCCCGACGATCGCGCGCGTGTGTTCGCTTGGAAGCTGACCAGCACCACCGATCCTTTTGGCAATTGCATCGAGTATGTCTATGCCCGCGAGGTAGTGCAAAGCGATGGCCCGCATCATTGGGATCAGCTTTATCTCTCCGAGATTCGCTATTCGGATTACGGTGATCCAGCCCATCCCCAATTTCTCATCACCGTCAAATTCATGTACCAGCCTCGACCTGATCCCTTCTCGGAATATCGCGCCGGTTTTGAGATTCGTACAATGCAGCGTTGCGTTGGAGTTGAAGTATGGACGCACGCCGATACGGATATCCTGACGCGTTCGTATCATCTCATCTATCTCGATCAGCGTGGTTTGCCGGCAGGGCAATTGCCGCGCAACGGCGTCTCGCTGCTCAGCCAGATTCGCGTCGAAGGCCACGATGGCGATCAATCAGAATCGCTGCCGCCCTTGGAATTTGGGTACACGCGCTTCGAGCCGGAAGCGCGAGATTTTTTCCCCCTCGCCGGCTCTGATCTGCCGCCGTTCTCTTTGGCCAATCCCGATTTTGAGCTGGTCGATCTCATGGGCAACGGGTTGCCGGATGTTTTGCAGATGAATGGTGTGGTGCGCTATTGGCGCAATCTCGGCAACGGCAGGTTTGATTTGCCGCGAGAAATGAAAGAGGCGCCGGCCGGATTGCAGCTTGCCGACGCAGGCGTACAGATGATTGACGCAAATGGCGATGGCCGCACCGATTTGCTCGTGACCAAACCCGGTTTGTCCGGATATTTCCCGCTGCGTTTCAGTCCGGAAGTGTCGGGATGGGATCGCCGCTCGTTTCAACGTTATGAATTGGCACCCAGCTTCAATCTGGAGGACCCTGAAGTAAAACTGGTGGATATGGATGGCGACGGCGTGACTGACGCGATTCGTTCCGGCAGCCGTCTGGAAATTTTTTTCAGCGATCCGCAGCACGGTTGGAATAACACGCGTTGGGTGGAACGCCGCGCGCTGGAAGATTTTCCCAATATTAATTTCTCTGACCCGAGAGTCAAATGGGCCGATATGTCCGGCGATGGCTTGCAAGACATTGTACTGGTTCATGACGGCAATGTCGAATACTGGCCAAATCTTGGCTATGGCAATTGGGGCAAGCGTATTCATATGCAAAACAGCCCGCGCTTCGTGTACGGCTACGATCCCAAACGCATTCTACTCGGTGATGTGGATGGCGACGGCCTGGCTGACCTGGTTTACGTCGATGACAACAAAGTCACGTTGTGGATCAATCAAAGCGGAAACGGTTGGAGCGACCCGATTGAAATTAAAGGCACACCGCCGGTGTCCGACATGGATGCCGTGCGCCTGGCCGATATGCTCGGCAATGGCATCAGTGGAGTCTTGTGGAGCTCGGATTTCGGCCTCCAGCCGCGCGCGAGCATGTACTTTCTCGATTTCATCGGCTCAAAAGCCCTTTCGGGCGGAATCAAGCCATATCTCCTGAGTGAGATGAACAACCACACCGGCGCGGTGACGAAAGTCGGATACAAACCTTCGACGTATTTTTATTTGGCCGACCAAAAGAATCCACAGACCCGGTGGAAAACTCCGCTGCCATTTCCGGTACAGGTGGTGGCGCACGTTGAAGTGATCGACGAAATTTCCAAAGGCAAGCTCACCACAGAATATCGTTACCACCATGGCTATTGGGACGGCGCCGAAAGGGAGTTTCGCGGTTTCGGAATGGTCGAGCACCTCGACACTGAAACGATCGAGACATTCAACCAACTTGGTTTGCACGGTAGCGAAGCGGATTTTACCAAAGTTGAGGATGAGGAGCATTTCTCGCCGCCGACGCTTACCAAAACCTGGTTTCATCAAGGTCCGATGGGTGACGAATTCGGTGAGTGGGAGGAAACGGATTATGGCAACGAGTACTGGCATGGAGATCCGCAAGTGCTCTCGCGCCCGGCCACGATGATCGATTTTCTGAAAACCCTGCCGCGCCGCGCGAAACGTGATGCGCTGCGCACTCTGCGCGGCAGTATTCTGCGCACCGAGCTGTACGCCAGGGATGAGACCGAGTTTCAAGACCGCCCTTACACGGTGACGGAATCCCTCTTTGGCGTGCGGGAAGAGCATGCACCAGCGGCAGGTGAGGTGGATCGCCCACACCTCTTCTTCTCACATGCACTGGCGCAACGTACGACGCAATGGGAACGCGGCGATGATCCCATGACCCAGTTCGCATTTACGGATGATTACGATGACTACGGTCAGCCGCGCTCGCAGATCAGCATAGCCGTTCCCCGTGGCCGCGACTTTCAAGTTGCGGCAAATGCCGGCGAACCGTATTTAGCAACGCAAGTGGTGACAACCTATGCCAATCGCGACGATGACCAGCATTATTTCATCGGACGAGTCACGCGAACCACGAGTGTGGAAATTCTCAACGACGGCACGCCGGGCGTTTTTCAACTGCGGCAGCAAATTTTGGATGGCCTCGCGCCGGAACGCCCCCTCGCCCAAACGCTCAATTTCTACGATGGCTCGGCATTTCAGGGCTTGCCTTTTGGTGAGATCGGCGACTATGGCGCGCTCGTACGCAGCGAAAACCTGGTACTGACAGACGATACCCTCCGAGAGGCTTACGGCACGGAGACGCCGCCGTATCTGAAAACCTCCGGCATGCCCAATTGGGCCACAGATTATCCTGAAGAATTTAAGACCCTGTTGCCCGCGCTCGCGGGTTACGTTTATCACAACGGTGGACCGTATGCTACCGGGTATTTTGCCATATCCCAACAGCAGCGCTACGATTTTCAGATAAATCCCAACGGCAAGGGACGAGGCCTGCGCCTGGCGACACGCGACCCGCTGGGGCATGAAACCACTATTCGTTACGATCGATTCGATATCCTCCCTGCCGAAGCCATCGATCCAGCCGGCCTGACCACAAGCGCCGTTTATGACTATCGCGTATTGCAGCCCAAAGCCGTGACCGATCCCAACGGGAATCGCAGCGCATTCGCCTTCACGCCGCTCGGACTTCTGCAATGCACGGCAGCGATGGGCAAAGAAGAGGAAGCGCTGGGCGATACGCTGGCAACGCCCGGCACGGAGCTGCACTATGATTTTCTCGCTTTCCTAGAACGCCAGCAGCCGATTTCGGTGCACACGATCAAACGCGTTTACCACGTCACGGACACCGAGGTGCCTCAATCTGAACGCGATGAAACAATCGCAACGGTGGAATACTCGGATGGCTTTGGCCGCTTGCTGCAAACGCGCACGCAAGCCGAGGACATTGTGTTTGGTGAGCCCATCTTCGGCAATCAGGTTTTGCCGGCGGATCAAACGCAACCGGGCGGCGAGGCGGCGGGGCGAATTGTTGCCAATCGTGTGGTGGTCAGCGGCTGGCAGACTTACGACAACAAGGGCCGGGTGGTCGAGAAGTACGAGCCTTTTTTCTCCGAGGGTTGGGAATTTGCACAACCGACCGATTCTCAGTTCGGACAAAAAGCCATGCTGTTTTACGACCCACGCGGCCAAGTCATTCGCACCCATAATCCTGATGGATCGGAGCAGCGCATGCTTTATGGTGTGCCTGTTGATCTCTCCGATCCGGAAACATTTTCTCCGACGCCGTGGGAGACTTATACCTATGATGCCAATGACAATGCCTGTCGAACGCACGCGACAACGTCGGGCAAGTATGCCGATCACTGGAACACCCCGGCGAGCGCGGTGATCGATGCACTGGGCCGCACGATCAAAACCGTTGCGCGCACGAGCGCCAGCCCGGCGGATTGGTTGGTCACACACTCGACGTATGATATTCAAGGAAATTTGTTAACCGTCACAGACGCGCGGGGGCGAATTGCTTTCAAGCACGTTTATGATCTTGCCAATCATCCGCTGCGCATCGAGAGCATCGACGCCGGTTTGCGGCGAACGGTTTTGGACGCCATGGGCAATACCCTAGAAAACCGCGACAGCAAAGGCGCGCTCGTTTTGCATGCCTACGATGTGCTGAATCGGCCGCTGCGGTTGTGGGCGCGCGACGACAGCACGAGCGCCGTCGCGCTGCGCCTGCGTTTAGAATATGGCGACGGTAGCAATAAGAACCAGCCGGTAAATGAGCGCGACACCAACCGCACGGCCAATCGGCTCGGAAAGTTGTATCATCATTATGATGAAGCCGGATTGCTCACATTTACTTCTTACGATTTTAAAGGCAACGTTCTGGAAAAGGCTCGGCAGGTGATCGGCGATGCGGCAATTCTTGCTGTTTTCGATCCAGCCAATTGGCAAGTCAGAGCTTTTCGTGCAGACTGGGAGGCTTCGAATGCAAGCATGTTGCTGGATTCGACCGAATACCACACAACCACATCTTATGACGGACTCAACCGCATCAAAACGATGCACTATCCGCCGGATGTGGATGGCAAGCGTCAAGAGCTGCAACCACGGTACAATCGCGCCGGCGCATTTGAAAGCGTTGCCTTGGAGGGCAAAGCTTATGTCGAGCGCATTGCCTACAACGCCAAAGGACAACGCACGCTCATCGCATATGGCAATGGCGTGATGACACGCTATGCTTATGATCCGCAGACTTTTCGTTTGGTTCGTCTGCGCACCGAGCGCTACTCCAAGCCGGAGGCGTTCACGTATCGTCCCACCGGCGCAGCATTGCAGGACTTCGGTTACGAGTACGATTTAGCAAGAAACATTTTGTCAATTCACGACCGCACGCCGGGCAGCGGCGTGCCGAACTCACCAGCCGGCATGGATGCCCTCAACCGCGAATTCAGCTACGATCCGATTTATCGCCTGCTGACCGCAACTGGCCGCGAGCATGCCACCGACCCGCCGACTGAACCCTGGTTCGATGCGATCAAATCGCAAGACCCGACACTGACGCGCGGCTACACCGAAAAATATCAATACGACACCGTTGGCAACATTTTGCAGATGGAGCACGCGGCGAATGGCGGCAGCTTTAAGCGCGAGTTCACGCTCGTGCCAAACAATACTGCGCCGAGCAACAACCGTCTGGCAACGATGACGAGTGGTGCGACCTCCTACAATTACCAATACGACGTGAATGGCAATCTCCTCCGCGAGAGCACTTCGCGCCATTTTGAATGGGACCACAACGACCGCATGAAGGTGTATCGTACGCAAACCGATCATGCCGAGCCTTCCGTGTATGCGCATTATCTCTATGATGCCGCCGGCCTGCGTGTGAAAAAACTCGTGCGTAAGCAAGGCGGCGATTACGAGGTGACGCAATACATAGACGGCATTTTCGAACACCACCGCCGCGTGCAGGGCAATACCACCCAGGAGAACAACATCCTGCACGTGATGGACAACCAAAGCCGCATTGCCCTGGCGCGGGTTGGCAATCCTTTTGAGGAGGATAAGACTCCGGAGGTGAAATTTCACTTAGGGGATCACCTCGGCAGCAGTAACGTGGTGATTGACATGAGCGGCGCGTTGGTCAATCGTGAAGAGTTCACACCCTACGGCGAGACGAGCTTTGGCAGTTTTGCGCGCAAACGGTATCGCTTTACTGGCAAGGAGCGCGATGAGGAGAGCGGGCTGTTTTATCATGGCGCGAGGTATTATGCGCCCTGGGTAGGGAGGTGGGCGAGCTGTGATCCGATTTTTCTTAATGGTCTTGGCATCAATCTCTATTTGTACACAACCCGCAATCCCATAACATGGTTCGATCCGCACGGATTGCAGGAAAAGCCGATTGACACAAATAATCAGCAGAATTCGGATGGCGCTAGTGACAACCTCACGAAAACATTAGCCACGGGCGGACCTGGTGCTGCAAAAGGTGCGCCGGGTGGCCCGACCCTCACCCTGCCCAACAGCTATGCTACAGAAAAAATGCGCGCGTACGGAGAAGGAGTTGTTGAAAGAAGAATAGGCAGAGTTTCAGATACGACTGCTTTGCGCAGCGACACAGCTCATCGAGCGGCTGAGGCAGCTTTTAAGCGAACTGCTCCGCCTAGTCATCTTGCTCCAGGCGGCAAAGGGTGGGCTGCGGATCATATTATTGAACTGCAACACGATATCTCAGGCAGAAGCGGTACTAGTACCAGAGATTTCCGCTGGCAGGATTCAAGGCTCAATTCAGCGGAAGGCGCGAGCAGCCAGGCATTGCAGCGACAAGCGGGTCATCCTTCAATTTCTGGACGGGATGTACTGCAAGGTAGAAAGACTCCGACTATGTATGGAGCGGTTGAGCGAGCAAGAGAATCCGGTAAGTTACTCAACACACCCCAGACACGCGCGATTGGGCGAAATCTCGGCAGGGCCGCGACAGTATATGGGATTTATAAGTCGTCCGAAGCTGTTGCGAATGCGATCGTGCACGATGTTCAAGGTGGAACAGGCGAGCAGACAGCCAGAACAGTAGCAAAAGAATCCGCCGCCTGGGTTGGTGCTTTGGCACTCGGAGCCGAGGGAGCCGTATTTGGCGCTGGTATTGGCTCAATAGTTCCTGTCGCGGGAACTGCTGTTGGAGGTTTTATCGGTGGATTAGTCGGCGGTGCGTTGGGTTACTGGGGCGGTGCGACGGCAGCGGAGCAAACAATTCATGTTGGCCAAAGTATATTCAACTGAGGCAAGCCATCTCGCCATTTAATATTCAATCAATAGGGATGTAACTTATCCGGATACTACGCCGCCGGCGTTTGAGATCGTCGCGCCGAAGTGCAACGCGTGAGTTGCTCTCGGCACATTGACCATTGCGCAAGCTATCGAAGCAGGAATCGTATCTGCTGCGGTAGTAGCCCTTCCAGCACTTGCAGCTAGTGGTGGAATTTGGTTAACCACTTAAAGAGCTTTTCCATGAAAAAGCCACAAAAACCACGGGAAACAGCTTCGAAAAAGAATCTGAAAGATTCCGGGCCGGAAACGCCACCGGAATCCAAAGTGATCAGCGGTTTGACCCCGGCAGAACCGCCGGAATCGAAGTCACAAGAACCAACGGAAACTGACGCAAGCATAAGAGCCGCCGCCGATGAGGATCTCAAGCCCTGGATCGAGGTGCTTTTCCCACCGGAGGGCTACGATATCCCAGGGGCAGGTGAATTTGGGATCGTGGTCGGGCACGTCCGCGTCGAACGGGCCGCGCCGGATATTCAACTCGGCAATGTCACCTTTAGCGTTGATGGTGTGCAGGGCGTCTATCATGGCATCCCGGACAGCGCAAACACCTGGGAAGTCACCGAGGCGTTGAAGATCCCCTACAACGCGGGTGAGGGCAGCCACGAGCTTCGTTTTTGGGTCTCAAACCGCTTTGGCCCTGGCCAGAGAAATCGCTTTCGGAACGTCTTTTACCGCGACACCACGTCGCCTGAAATTGAGATTGTCTCACCAAAGGACGGCGCAACCGTTCCCCTCGGTCTGCCACTTGATGTGTACGGGTGGGCCGAAGACCGCCAGAGCGGCGTGGCTGCCATCGAGTGCTCACGGGATGGCGTTTCCATTCCCCCCGCTGAAATGGTCACTGATCCGCAGAATAGACACCGCGTCAACTGGCGCTTCGTGATAACGAATCTCGATCCGGGGGTGCGCACCATCACGATGCGCTTCCGCGACAAGAAGGGCCACGAGAAGCGTCGCGATATCACAATCACCGCAACCGGGGCGTACAAACCGGAAGGCGACTTGGCGAGTCTGCGCGCATATTTGGAAGACCTGCTTAAGTATGCAGAAGACCACGTCAAGGTTGGGAATGCAAAACTAACCAAGGCTGACCTGACCAATCTGTTTTACCAGCCCTTCGAGCAGCTCATTGATATTCGAAATTCAAGTGGAGTTCCACTGGGCAGTCAGCCGGTGAACCAGCTTCGCGCGGCCATCGAGGTCCTGCGCAAGTACCTTGTCGCGGCACCCAACGAACGCCCGTCGTCCACACGGCAGCTGACTGCGCTGAGGAAGTTCAGCGAGGACCGGGGTGACAAACCGACAGATGCTACCCCGATAGGTCCCAACTTGAGCCCCGCCTTGACGTTATCTTCTCCCTCGGCGGTTACGGAAGCTGAATATCGGCTGGCGGCGTATCAGGCACTGCTCAGTCGGATTGGCACCTCTGATGAAGAAATTCGTCTGGTCCGCGGCGCTGACGACGGGACGCGCAAGGCTCTGGCTTCCCGTCTCGGCATCACGCTCGATCCCGAACTCGATCAACTGGAGAAGTTGTACTTGTCCGCTGTCACGATAACGGAGGCCAATCTAGAGAATCTCTTTGGTTTGGCGGACACGACGCGCGACCCGTTGACGAACTTACCGGAACCTTTGCTGCTACGGTGGCGGCGAAACCATCTGGAGGAACTCTGGCGCAAGCCGGATGAGCCCGCGGACTCCCAATCGGAAGCGCCGCTGCCGATCATTGACCCGGATCTGATTGGCAAGGATGACATACGCCCAACCGACAAGGGGAACGCGGCGCTCGATATCTGGCAGGCACGCACCAAATGGCTGGCCGATACTTTTGCGGCACTCAAACAGACAAGCGAAGGCTGGCGGGACGCGCTCAAGGGCTTCGACACCATTGCGTCTGAAACACTGGGCAAACCTGTGGATGATCTCCTCAAGTTGGACGGGCAGCAGAGAGCCGGCACTGACATTGAGCCGGAGCTGAAGAAGTTGCATCTTACACGACAAGCCTTCACGCGCCTGCTGCGGGTGCGAAAGATGGCGGAAAACCAAACCGTCTCCGACGCGGAGTGGAACGAGGTCTTTCACATTTTGGTTCAAGCCAAGAAGCAGCAGGGCTATGACGCTTGGCGCACGGAAGAGCAACAAAAGCAGATTGCGCTCACGCCAAGTTTGTTTCAAATTTCTGAAACTGTGCCAGAACTGACGCCATGGCGTGCCACCTGGCGGTCGCGTTTGAACTGGCTGGACACGCTACAGGCGCGCATGGATCAACGACAGACGACGGAAGATGCGCTCCGCGTCGCCGTTTCAGCCGCGGAAGAACAAACATTGCCGGTGTTGCGAGACGCGCTGCTGATGGGACTAGCGAATCGGTGGGGGCTGAGTGCAGCGGAAATAGCGGAGTGGCTGACACGCCGGCTGTTGGTTGACCTGAAGACCAATGCCTCACAACGCACGACACGCCTGATTCAGGCGATTGAAACGGTGCAAGGCGTTCTATTCGCGCTGCGAGCCGGCCAACTTGCCACCAGCCATCCCGCAGCCGAGTGGAAACTGGCCGTTGACGAAGGACACTTTGACGAAGAATGGCAGTGGATGGGCAACTATTCCACCTGGCGCGCAGCGATGTTTGTTTTCTATTTTCCAGAGACCGTGCTCCTGCCCAGCCTGCGGGAACCTTATGATGCGAGCAAACCCTTTGCTCCCCATCATCAGACCGAGCAGTTTGCTGCCCTGTTGAAAGTATTGCGCAAGCGGCCGCGGCTGACCCCGGATCAGGCGCGTATAGAAGCCGGTACCTATCTGAATGCTCTGCTTAACGACGACCGGCTCAAGGATACAAGCCCAAACGCCATGCCAAAGAAGCTAAGGGATGCTATTAACGCAACCAGGCCTTCGCCTGAACAAGCTCCGGCCTTCCTGACTGATCAACACACGGACGAAACGCTGGGTAAACTCCGCCAGCTTTGCAGCGACCTCATGGCTCCGTCTGGCAATCAGCTTGGTCCGAATTATCTGCAGGAAATTTTTTACTGCGTTCCCATGCAACTGAGCTGGCAACTTCAAAAGTCCGGAGTTTACCTGGCGGCGCTGGATTGGTTGCAGACGGTCTATGCCTACAATCTCCCTGCGAGCAAGCAGAAGATTTATTATGGACTGGAGCGCGAGACGAATGTGGCGCCGATTCTGTCGCAGCCGGATCACTGGCTGACCAGTATGTTTAACCTGCTGAATCCGCACGCGATTGCCGACAGTCGAACCGGCTCGAACCCGCATACGCGTTACACGCTTATGAGCCTGGCGCGCTGCATAACGGAGTTTGCCGACTCGGAGTTCACGCGGGACACGGCGGAATCGCTGGCGCGGGCACGCGCGTTGTATCTGACTGCGGAGCGTGTGTTGTTCTCCTCCGATCTGGACACCCCAAGTGAAATACCGCCAGATGCGACGGTGCTGCCCAATCCTTTGTTGGAATTGTTGCGGCTGCGCGTCGAAATTCAATTGACCAAGATGCGTCAGGGCCGTAACATTGCCGGGATGAAGCGCCAGGTGGAGTTACCGGTTTCGTTGCCACCGGGTCCGAACGATTTGCCGACGATTGGCGCTGGCGGCCAACTCGTCATCCCGGGCGCCCGGCCTGCGCTGCGGCCCACACCGTACTACTTCCGCGTGCTGCTGGAACGCAGCAAGCAACTGGTCAATATCGCGCAACAGATCGAAGCCGCATACCTGGCGGCGCTGGAGAAGCTCGACGCGGAAAATTACAATCTATTGAGAGCCAACAACGATCTACAACTGGCCTTCGAGGGCGTGGAGTTGCAGAACCGGCGAGTTCAGGAAGCGCAGGCGGGCGTCGGAGTGGCGCGCGCGCAACTTCAGCGCGCCCAGGTTATGAGTGAGCGCTACAACATGATGAGTAGTCTCGGGCTGAACCTCTATGAACAGCAGATGATCAGCAGCTACCAGGAGGCAATAGGTTTCATCAGACAAGCTGGGGGAGCAAGTGCGACGGCTGCCATATTTGGGGGAACGGCTTCTTACCTTAGTAGCCTCGCTGCGGCTGCTCAAGCTTTGACGCCCGTTCCTGGTATACTTCCTTCGCCGCCCAATCCCGTCGTGGCTGGACTACATATGGCATCTGGTGCGGCGGCAATGGCCGGGGCAGCAATGCAGGCGAAGGCTGCCATATACTCAGCAAACATTCAAGCGGCTCAAACAAACGCCTCCATTGCGGGCGTTTGGGCAAGTCATGAATCACGCAGGCTAGATTACGAAACGCAGGCTGCCATCGCGGAACAAGAGATCGCCATCGGCGAAGCGCAAATCGGCGCTGCGCAAGCTCACGTCGGGGTGGCCGATCAAGAGCGCCGGATTGCCCAGACCCAAATAACGCAGGCGCAGGCTGTAGCGGACTTTCTTGCCCGGAAGTTCACGAATGCCGAACTGTACGAATGGATGAGCGGCGTGCTTGGCGAGGTTTACTCCTACTTCCTGCAGCAGGCGACGGCCCTGGCGCAACTGGCGGAGAACCAGTTGGCCTTCGAGCGGCAGGACACGCCACCTAAGTTTATCCAGGTGGACTATTGGGACGTGCCCTCAGAGGCCGGCTCGTTGACCACCGATCAGAAAGCGCCCGATCGCAAAGGACTCACCGGCTCGGCGCGTCTTTTGCGTGACCTCTATCAGCTCGATCAGTATGCCTTTGAAACCAACAAGCGCAAGTTGAATCTGTCGCAGACCTTCTCGCTCGCGCGTATGGCTCCGTTCGACTTCGAGCAGTTCCGCCAGACGGGTGTGCTGACGTTTGCCACGCCGATGTCGCTCTTCGACCACGACTTTCCAGGCCATTACCTGCGCTTGATCCAGCGCGTGCGCACCTCGGTGATTGCGCTCATTCCGCCGCATCACGGCATCCGCGCCAGCCTTATTGCCTCGGGCATCTCGCGTGTGGTCACCGGCGGCGATGTCTTTCAACAGATCGTGGTCCGGCGCGACCCCGAATTGGTGGCGCTGACCTCACCTATCAACGCGACCGGTGTGTTCGAGATGGATGTGCAGTCGGAGATGCACTTGCCGTTCGAGTCCATGGGCGTGGATACGTTCTGGGAGTTTCAGATGCCTAGGGCGGCCAACCCATTCGACTTCCGCACCGTCGCCGATGTGCTGGTGACGATTGAGTACACGGCGCTGAACAGCTTTGATTACCGCCAGCAGGTGATCAAGATGCTCGACGCAAAGCTCAGCGGCGAAAGGTCCTTCAGTTTCCGCAATCAGTTCCCAGATGCCTGGTACGACCTGCACAATCCTGAGCAGAGAGCAACACCAATAACTGTGAAATTCAAAACCTGGCGCGAGGATTTTCCACCGAATCTCGATGATTTGAAGATCGAGCATGTTCTGCTCTTCTTCAGCCGCGTCGTCGACGAGTCTGCGGGCGATCAACCCTTTGAAATGGAAGTAAGCAATTTCTTGTTCACACCCAAAAGTACGAAGGACGCCGTGGGGAGCGGCGCAAGCACGATTGATGGCGTAATCAGTACACGCCGTTGGAACGGCGCTGGTTGGAATGGTATGATTGGCAAAACACCTGCGGGCGAGTGGGAGCTGACGCTGCCGAACACGGAGGAGATAACCAAGCGATTCAAGAACGAGAAGATCGATGATATGCTTCTGGTGATCACATATGGCGGGCGCACGCCGGCGTGGCCGGCGTAGTTGGTTCAATCCTAGCTTGACGATGTCATATTTGGAATCACACCTCAACCCAAAGAAAAACCCGAAGGACACGAAGAACATAGCGCGGCCTAGCTGCTACCAAAAGAAAAGTGTGGCCACGGAATCACACGAAAACACACTGAATTATTAAACACGAAAAAAGACATATTGCTTATTTTCTTTCCGGGTGTTTCTGTGTGATTCCGTGGTTAAAAACTTTGCTGAAAAAACGAAGTTTTGCAGTTTTGTATTACAAGGTTGCACGAAGAAAAGTTAAGTGAATGCTCGATTCGTATTGATTTCCTTCTCCAGAAAAGTTCTGACTTGCCGGCGTTATGGAACTTCCTTACCCACGCTTTGAATAAGCTTCCAGCAGCGCTCACCTCTCCTCCATCCATTTCTAAAAGCTCTCATTTCCGGTTCCGGCGGAGTACCACCAGTACGGCCGTAGCCGGAGGCCGCTTTGATCGCGCCAGATGAAGTGAATTGCGGCTTCCATCTTATATTGCTTTCTCCTGGAATAGATTGAGACATTTCCACTCGCCGTAGTGTCACTGTTGGTAGTGATAACTCTTCTGCTCTCAAGAAACTACTGCCGGGGTGCTGTATCTCTCGCCGGCGATGAGTTGACTCTTCAGAGCATTGTTCCAGCTCCGCAAAAAGCAACAGCGCCAGGGCAGTGCTCTGCATGGTTGCAATCGATGAAAGGAAACCGAGATGAAAGGCAAAAAACAAAGCATAGAGGCCGGTGGGGTTCAGGTCGATCTCTTGCGCGACGAAATCCTCACGACTCACCCGACAATCACCATTGACGTGCCAGTGCAGGCGGATCCGGAGTTTGTAGCCCGGGCTGTGGGTGTGCTCGGTATCGACGGCCAGGTGCGAGCCACCCGCGCCAAGGGCCGTTACCGGTGGGCGCCCCAGGCCGACATACCGCCGGGCCGCTACAAGATGGTGGTCGAGGCGCTCGCCGACAAGAATAGCCGCCGGATCAGCGCGCCGATAGAGGTTCCATTCTCTGTCGTTGCCACCGCTGCCAAGATCCCGGATCGAGTGCGGATCGAGAGTTTCGTGCGCGCTCGGCTCAACGCCAATGGCGTCGAACGGCTCAGCGCCGATTCGTTGCCTGGGGGGCGGTACCTCGACTTCGTCAAGGCTACGGACCGCCAGAGCGGGGAGCCGGTCGCTCTCGCATTCAACCAGGACGGCCGGGAGGTGGATGGCGAGGCCCTGCTCGCGGATCATCTCAAGGCATTGGCTGACAAGCTCGGCAAGATCCACCCTGTGCTCGACGCCGTCGTGCGCTCGGCCAAGCGAGGCGATCGTCTTTTGGTCGACGCCTGGTTTGATTTACATGAAGACGAGCCGAATGCGGCCGATCGGCCTCTACAAGACTGCGACCTTAACGCGGCAGTTCGTCGCGCCGAAGAGCTGCAGCAGCGGATGCAGGAACGGACCCGGGAGCTCGTTGCATCGCTAGGCGAGAACGTTAAAGTTGTTCGTGTGGACGAGACCGCTCCGGTCGTCACCATACAAGTGCCTGCCTCCGCCGTGCGTCAACTGGCGGCTCGTGACCAGATCGCCGGGCTTTTCCTCCATGAAGAGGAAGGGATCGACGACCTCGACAACTCCATCGCTGTCGCCGCGTCGGACGTGGTACATGCTGCCGGCGAGACTGGGTCGGGCGTACGGGTCGCGGTGTGGGAGAGCGGGCCGACCAGCAACGCGAATCTCGTTATCGCCGGAAAATACCGGACGAACCCCTCGACCTCAGATCACTCTCAAAACGTTCACGCCATCATCCGCAACAAGGAAACCGGTTCTCCAAGCGGTCACTCCCCGGGGTGCAGCCTGTACTCGGCCAATGACAAGGAAAGGGCGGCGCTCACCTGGGCCGTGAACGATCAGGATTGCACGGTCGTCAACCAGAGCTTCCATCGCAGCAGCGAACCAGGGTCCGCGGTACTGTCCAGCGACGATTTGTACGGAGACTGGCTGGCCCTGCACTGGCCCTATCCGCTCATCGTCCACGCGGCCGGCAATTTCTGGAACGGGGATCCGGACAACATTAACCCGCCGAGCAGTGAGTACGTGAATCATAAGGGCTACAACACAATCTCAGTGGGCAACCATAACGACGACGCCGACGCCATGGACGCGTCCTCGGTGTTCCGTAACCCGACTTCGCCACACGGCGATCGTGAGCTTCCCGAGATCGCCGCGAATGGAACTGCGGTCACGGCGGACTCGATCATGATGACCGGCACTAGCCAGGCCTCTCCCGCCGTGGCCGGAGTCGCCGCCTTGATCCAGGGAACCTCCGCCACGCTCAAGCACTGGCCGGAGGGGTGCCGAACCATCCTGCTGGCTTCTGCGACCCGAAACGTGCGGGGTGGTACCTGGTGGCAAGACGTCGTTGCCGGGGTGGATGCACGGGATGGCGCAGGAGCCGTCAACGCGGCCGAAGCCCGTTCGGTCGCCATGAACCGCCGTTGGCGGAATGCTCCGGCGACCAGACGCGGCTGGGATATCGGGCTGTTGGCCTTGTCCGACTTCGGCGGGAACAAGTTGTCGACCTTCGAGTATCAGGTGTCCGTGCCAAACACCATATTCGGGCCTCGTAACGTGAAGGTGGCTCTGGCCTGGACCTCGAAGGTCTCGTCGGTCCTCGGTCTGTTGTACACTTCGAACCTGACCGTGGATCTCGACCTCAAGATCTACGACGAAAACGGATTACAGGTTGGCTATAGCGGCTCGTGGGACAACAGCTACGAGATCGTCGAGTTCGTCGGTCAGCCCGGCAAGACTTATACGATAAAGATCCGCCGCTGGTCAGGCACTGACTCGACGTGGTATGGCATTGCATGGACCGTCACCGGAGGTTTCTTTTTCCCGATCCCCTTTGGAGAGCTGGTGTTAGAGCGCGCGGCGCGGAGGATCTAAGGAGCACATCGGGCGCATCCATGCTCGCTTGAACTTCTTAATACATAACCCGGACAGCAACTTGACAGCACCTATGAATTTGGCGACTCGACCGTTGATGATTTGCGTAATCTCTATGCAGCCGATCCGGCTCCACCCATGTGTGTCAGCGTCCCGACTGCCGGGGTGTTCGCTGAGGCGGTCCCGGGGCAGTGCAACAGTTGTGAAGTGATTGATGATGCGCGGTTCTGGCGTTGAGAAGAAGAACCGATTCCAGACCAGCCCACGCTGATCGCGCCGCTCAGCACCGCCAGCCTGCACCGGACGCCACCTGCGTTGACGCCAGATGCTTTTCCCGAGGGCTTTCTTTGCAGCCCTTCATCTGGTTGAGGAGGGTGCGCAGAGCTACACGCCGGAAGGTTTGGCCCGGCTGCTTGCGGGCACTGTTCAGTTATAGTTTGCCTGGCGGACGAAAATTCTTAAAAAAGTTCGAGGTTTTCGCTGGTTTCATGCTTATCTTTTGGCATGCAACCATGTTGAACGGAGTGCTTCCGTATTTATTTGAGTTTTGAATGCAAGAAGAGAAATTGAGGTTGGCCTCGAGGCCACGGGCGAGATGAGCCGATGGCCTTGCTGAAGCAGGTAGAAATGTTTTTTGGCGCTTTCTTGTTCATGGGCGCAAGTCTTTCGCACACTCAACCGCGTGTTGGCGTGCGGCCATGGCGTACTTCTCCGGTGACGCCCAAAGTTCATTTTTATGCCCTGCGATCACGACCTGAATTTTTAACCGTCCCGCTCGCAGCTCAAGCGCAGATCGGTCATACAGCCGACGAACGATCCGCGGTGGTACGATGGCAGTGGGAGCGAACATTGTCCTTTGACTACCAACCGGTGCTGAAAGGCGACCTCCTCGAACTCAGACCACTTCGCGCCGAAGACTATAATGACCTCTACGCCGTCGCTGCCGATCCGCTCATTTGGGAACAACACCCGGTCAAGAATCGCCATGAAGCAGGAGGCTTCCAGGTGTTCTTTCGTGAGGCCTTAGAGTCTGGTGGTGCCTTGATTGCCATTGATGCGAAGGCTCAACGGGTGATTGGGTCTTCTCGCTTCCATGGCTACGATAAGGAAAAAAACGAGGTCGAGATCGGCTGGACATTTTTGGCCAGATCCCATTGGGGCGGCAGCTACAACGGGGAGATGAAGCGGCTCATGTTGCAGCATGCTTTCCGATTCGTAAGCCGCGTCGTCTTTCTTGTTGGCCCACAGAACCTGCGCTCGCAACGGGCCGTGCAGAAGCTCGGCGGCGTTCGCGTGGGATCGAGACTTGACGGGGGCGGTCGAGACAGTTACGTCTACCAAATTACTGCATCAACTTTCGCAGAACCATGACCGTCATACAGTGGCGTTTTTTTTCAACCTATTCAGCTCCTGACTCCCGGTGATCGGGGTTGGTTCGGCAAGCAACACCACCGTGTCATCCCGTAGGGATCTTGTTTAGTTTCTGGCACGGTGCTTGTGCTGAAAAAGATGCCTCCTGCATGACATGTTGCTTGGAAGGTATAATACAGGCAAGACTATTTAGGGCAAAACTATTTACCAAAAAAGAAGCTTCCAATGGTTTTGCCCTTAATAGTTTTGCCATTTGGGGAAAACAGCTGAATGGTTACTTTTTTTCTAACTTTGTTTGGTTCTCCAAGCGCCTAATTAAAATGAAACATGATTCCGACTTCCGGCGCAAAATCGGTGGCTTTTGAAGTCACGCCAAAGGCTGCGTTTGCCTTCAGGAAAGCTATGCGGCTGAAGTGCCACTGCACCTCCGGTATGGCCGCGACCTCGTCTTCTGCGCCCTCCACCATGGCGAATAAGCGCAGGCGATTTGATACTCTCTTCAGGTATTCGAGGGCATATTCTCCGCTGGCGAATACCTTCTCGGCGTCGTCATATTGCACCGCCGCGCGGAGCGTTACCGTACCCCAGCGGTTACCTTTGACGAGACCTGCGCCGAGCTTGAATTCCCAGGCGCTGGTGCCGATGAGACTGTGTTTTTCACCGGTAGGGAATACCGTTTCAAAGTAATTGAAGAACTCGGGCGTACTGGCGCTTTCATGATTCCAACGCCAGCGGAATTGGCCTTCGACGTCGTTGAGACCCGACTCCATGATTTCAGGCGGGACGGGAGACGGATCCTGTGGAGATTTGGTAAAATGGGCGTCGATAACGCCGGCCTCAAATTCAAAGGCGAAACGATCGGAAATTCCATATCCAATGAAAATCAAACCCTCGTGGGCGCGGTAGCGCGCGCGAAATTCCTGTTTGGAGCCAAGCCCAAAGTCAGCGGCCTCATATTCCAGATCATCATCGCGGTAGTATTCATAAAAAGGATAAATCAGCCACTCGCCTGGACGAACGTAAGTGCCGAATTGCGACATGGGAATGCCCGAGCCGCGGTCGTGCAAATAACCTGGCAGCTCCTCCTGGGAGAAGCTTTGGGCTGGCAGAAGCATCATGGCCATCATGATGAGATGCAGTGCGACGACGATTCTCGGTTTCATGGACCTCCTCCGGTGAGAAATGAATGGGAGAGACGATGGATCGCGAAGGAAGTGAATTTCGAATTGCCGTCGCGGTGAACGCAGGCATTAGGGCGGATCATTCGAACGCGCTTCCTCAACGTGACCACGTCAATTCGACAAGGTTGTTTCCATTCGAAAAGACCTCGTTGATCCGACGTCACGGCGTCATTCCTGCAATGTAATAAAAAAGCAACCGGAGTATGTCAGGGACGTGTCCAAGAATTGTGAAATGGGTGTGAAATACGGCCGGGCAGCGCCAGCACCGCGAAGGCCCTGAAACTTCTCGAAGCACGATAAGACGCCGCGCTGACGATATGTCTCAAAAGGCTTCGACTCACTCTCTGTTTGCAACCGTGCCCCGTGCATGGCGCAAAGGCTATTGTCCGGGGCTGGTGACATCTTGATCTTTCATCACGTTACTGTCAATGAGCTCGATACGCTTGACTTCCACTTCCATGGAAGACAGGAAATCTTTCTCGACTTCACCGGTAATTCTCACTTTGGTGCCAGGATCTACTTTGCGACCTTTCCATTTATCGCTATCGATCTCGACTTCAACCTCACCGCTTTGATCGCGAAACAAGTAGCGCTCTTCGCGAACTTGCTTGACAATATTCCCTTCAAGAGTAAACCAGGAGTTGTCTTTCATTTGCTTTACCGTGGCAACAGTTTGAACGCTCGTGGTGTCCCCAACAAACTGGGCCTCAGCATTCTGAGACAATCCGAGTGCAACACCAAGCAAAATTACAGCAGCAAATTTGTTCATTTGAATCTCCTTCTCAGAGAGTTAGAACCGGTCGGTGCGCTGGCGGGATGCTGAAAAACTCCTGTTGATGTCATGCTCGCGAAAGCGGGCATCCAGAAGACGCAACAAATTCATGGTTTCCCGCTTTCGCGCATAGGCGTCAACCTAACGCAGTCGAAGAAATGGGCCACATGCCCCGAAGGGGCAAAATAAGCCAAGCCCAGGGCAACGCCCTGGGTACACGCGCAACACAAAGTTTCTTTAGCCCTGAAG
>JBOHQX010000050.1:0-26638 GCA_050732395.1 bacterium | reverse complement strand
ATCTGAACAATGTGCGCCGGCGACTGGGGCAGGAGAGTTTGCCGGCTTAATCGCGAGCCGTTCTTGGAAGATCAAAAATAGAGATGCTCGTAGAGGCCGCGATTCCCGCCCGCTGCATGACCGTTTTTCCCACCTACGAACGCCTTGACTTTCGAAAGTGAAATCAATATTTTAGTTTTGCTGTGTTCGCAGCAATAATCATCAGTCAAGAATACGTATCACAACTTACGCATATCACTCTTGATTATTCATCCGTGATGCGTGAGCTCATCGCATGAGGAATTTCCCTACCCGGCAAAATGGCGCGCATCAAGAAAGAAATGACGCAGTTCATTTGTCAGAATTGTGGCCATCGTACACTGCGTTGGCTGGGACGATGCCCGGAGTGCGAAGGGTGGAATTCTTTTATTGAAGAAAAAGTTGCCGTGCCGAGCAAGCGTGCCTCGGTTTCCCATGGCGCGGAGTCAAATCGACCGCGCGCTTTGCGCGAGATCACGCAGGACACCAGCCAGCGGCTGATGTGCAAAAGCAACGAATTGAATCGCGTGCTCGGCGGCGGGATCGTTCCAGGTTCTTTGATACTTTTTGGAGGTGATCCGGGGATCGGCAAATCGACGTTGTTGTTACAAGAAGCAGCGGCGTTGGCGAGATCCGAAGCGCCGGTGTTATACGTCACCGGCGAAGAATCTGCGGCGCAGACCAAAATGCGCGCGAACCGGCTGGGATTGGATTCTGCCCATTTGTACATTCATGCTGAAACCAATCTAGACGAAATCCTGGCCGCGATCAAGCAATTGCAGCCCCGGCTCGTCGTGGTGGATTCGATTCAGACCATTTATCGCCCGGAATTCGAGAGCCCACCCGGCAGCGTGAGCCAGGTGCGCGAATGTGCCCTGGCGTTCTTGAATATGGCGAAGGCAAATGACATCGCCGTTTTTCTGGTCGGCCACGTCACCAAGGACGGTTATCTTGCCGGACCGAAAGTATTGGAGCACATGGTTGACACGCTGCTGCAATTCGAGGGTGACCGCGATCATATGTTCCGCATCTTGCGCTCGGTCAAAAACCGTTTCGGCGGCACGCGCGAAATTGGCGTCTTTGAAATGCGGCAGGAAGGCTTGTATGAAGTCGCCAACCCGTCCGAGATTTTTCTCTCGCAGCGCAAAGATGACACCTCGGGCTCGACGGTGATTTGTACGATGGAAGGCTCCCGCCCGATTCTGGTGGAGGTGCAGGCTTTGTTGACGCCGAGCAATTACGGGATGCCACAGCGGGTGGCCAATGGGATCGACGGCAAAAGACTGGCGTTGTTGCTAGCGGTGCTGGAAAAACGTGTTGGCATTCGCGTTGGCACATTCGATGTCTTTGTGAACGTCGCCGGTGGCGTCCGCATCGACGAGCCGGCGGCTGATCTCGGTATCGTCATCGCGGCGGCGTCTTCTGTGCGTAATGCGGTAATCGATCCGCGCGTTGTTATCATTGGTGAAGTCGGGCTCGGCGGCGAAGTGCGAGCCGTCGCGCAGATCGAAAAGAGACTGAGCGAAGCGACCAAGCTTGGGTTCAAATCTGCAGTGCTCCCGAGCTACTCTCTCAAGGGATTGCAAAAGCCGTTTGGCATAGAAGTGTTGCCGGTGGAAAAAGTGGAAGAGGCATTACAGCGGCTTATCTGAATTTTTCATGGGGGTGGTTCATGGAACAAGATCAACCGTGGAAGGAGATTATTGCGGATCTCTTTGAAGAGTTCTTGCGTTTTTTCTTCCCACAGATTCATGGCGACGTTGATTTCAACGCGGGCTATGAATTCCTCGATCATGAGTTGCACAAACTCGCCAAAGGCAACGAAATCGGCGGGCGGTTGCCGGACAAATTGGTTAAGGTTTTTCTCCGTGACGGTGCAGAAAAATGGCTATTGATTCACATCGAGGTGCAAAGTTATGAACAAGCCGAGTTTGCCGAACGTATGTTCGTCTATAACTATCGCATCTTTGACAGATTCGGCAAAGAGACAATCAGCTTGGTGCTGCTCACAGACGACAATCCCCATTACCGCCCTGCTGAGTACCATCGTGCGCGGTGGGGATGCGAACTATGCTTTCGTTATCCTGTGGTCAAGATTCTCGACTATCGTGCGCGCTGGCAAGAGTTAGAAGCTCATTCTCATCCGTTTGCGCTTGTGGTCATGGTTTATCTCCGGGCGCTGGAAGCGGGTGTGAGAGTACAAGAAAGGTATTCACGAAAGAAACACTTCCTGTTAGAACTTTATCGCCACGGGATGTCGAGGGAAACTCTTTCGGCGCTTTACAGGTTTATTGATTGGATTATGACCCTACCGGACGAGCTGGAAACCAAAATTTTGGATGAAATCAAGAATATCGAGGAGGCCACAATCATGGCTCATATTACATCAGCAGAGCGCCTTGGCATGAAAAGGGGGATGGAGCAAGGCATTCAACAAGGCATTCAACAAGGCATTCAGCAAGGCATTCAACAAACCTTGCCGGCATTGTATCAGGCCGTGGAGGCGATTTTGGAAATAAGATTTGGCGAAAGTGGATTATTATTGAGCGCACGTGCTCAGAACCTCAGACATGTTGAGCTTCTGCAACGTCTCACGACGGGCCTTAAGGACATTCACGCGCTGCCGGAAGCTGAAAAACTTCTTGCAGACCTGGAATCGCAAAACCACTAATGCCTTCGCCTATCTCATTTCACGTTCTTTCTCAAGATTCATACACCCGCGCGCGTTGCGGCAAAATCACCACGGGTCACGGTGAGATTCTAACGCCCGTATTTATGCCCGTCGGCACTCAGGGCACAGTGAAAACTTTGACCCGTGATGAATTGCTCGAGGCCGGCAGCCAGATCATTCTGGGCAACACCTATCATCTTTATCTGCGTCCGGGTGAGGAGTTGATCAAACGAGCCGGCGGCTTGCACAAGTTCGCGAATTGGCCGCGACCGATCTTGACCGACAGCGGCGGCTATCAAGTCTTCAGCTTGTCCGGTCTGCGCAAGATTCACGAAAACGGCGTGCGCTTTCAATCGCATCTAGATGGATCTTATCAGGAGTTCACGCCGGAGAGCGTGGTCCGCACGCAACGGGCATTGGGCTCTGATTTCATGATGGTACTCGACGAATGCGCGCCTTATCCTTCAGAGTACAGTTACGTCGAAAAATCGATCAAATTGACCACGTCGTGGGCGGAGCGTTGTCTGCGTGCCTGGGAGAATTCCCAAGAGCTCTATGGGCATCATCAAACCCTATTTGCGATCACGCAAGGTGGAACCTTCGCCGATCTGCGGCGGCAAAGCACCGAAGAGTTGCTGGCTTTCGAGTTCCCCGGTTATGCAATCGGCGGTCTGGCAGTGGGCGAGCCTAAGCCCGCTCTGCTCGCCATGCTTGAACTCTCCACGGACATTCTACCCAGGCATAAACCGCGCTATCTGATGGGCGTGGGCAAGCCGGAAGATTTGGTCAATGCCGTGAGCTTGGGAGTGGACATGTTCGATTGCGTCATTCCCACGCGCAACGGCCGCAAAGGGCAAGTCTTTACCGCCCATGGCGCGCTCAATTTGACCAACGCACGTTTCAAGGATGATTTCTCACCGATTGAAGCGAATTGCGAATGCTATGCCTGCCGAATTTACACGCGTGCCTATTTGCGGCATCTGTTTCATGCGCAGGAGATTTTAGCGATGCGGATGGCCAGCCTGCACAACATTTGCTTCTATCACCGGCTCATGGCGTCGATGCGTGAAGCCATCAACGCTGGTCGATTCCCGGCTTGGCGTACTCAATTCTTCGAGCAGTATCCGGTCAGTCCCGAAGCCAAATTCAATTTAGAGTGAAGCTGTCAGTGCCTACAACTTTCATTTCTGGTTATTAACCTCTTGAGGAGGGAGAATGCTTCTCGCCAATTTGTTTTTGCAAACTTCACCCGGTTCAGGGTCGAATTCGTTGATGATGTGGCTGCCAATCATCCTCATCTTTGTGATCATGTACTTTCTCATTTTGCGGCCGCAAGCCAAACGGCAGAAGGATCATCAAAAAATGCTGGGCGGCTTGAAGCAGGGCGACAAAATCGTCACCGCCGGCGGCATTCACGGCACGATTGCCGGTATTAAAGAAAAAGAGCAAACGCTACTCGTCAAAATAGCGGATAACGTCAAAGTCGAATTGGCCCGCGGCAGCGTCGCGCGCAAGCTGGATTCCGCGGAGTAAAGATCATGGCGGTGTTGCACATTCGCAAATACGGTGATCCAATTCTCAGGCAAAAAGCCAAAGCGGTGGAGCATTTTGACCAACAATTGCAGACTACGGCGGCCGATATGATTGAAACCATGCAGGCCGCCAGTGGTATCGGCCTCGCCGCCAACCAGGTCGGCCAGGCCGTGGCTCTTTGCGTGGTCGATCTCGGTTTGGTCGACGAAGCTGCCAAGCCGCGTGCGTTCGTCAATCCGGTTATTCTGGAGACCAAGGGCAATTCCACCCCGCATGAGGAAGGCTGCTTGAGCATACCGGAAGTCACCGATCAAGTGGATCGGCCCGAACGCATTCGCCTCAAATTCCAAGATCTCGAAGGCACGCCGCACGAGCAGGAGTTTGAGGGTATGATCGCGCGTGTATTGCAGCATGAAATCGATCATCTCAACGGCCTCTTTTTCATTGACCGTTTGAGCCCGGTGCGAAGACAATTTCACAACAAAAAGCTCAAAGAAATCGCTGCACAAACCCAGATCGAATTGCTCGAAGAAAAGAAGAAAAAGCGCGCATGAAAATCGTTTTTATGGGCACGCCGGAATTCGCGCTTCCCTCTCTCCAAAGACTTTTGGAAAACCAGGCGCAAGTCGTCGCGGTGGTTACAGGAGTCGACAAGCCCTCCGGGCGCGGCTTGCAGGTGATTGAAAACCCGGTTAAACAGTTTGCCAAACAAGCAGGGCTGCCGATTCTGCAGCCGGACAAGCTCAACGCTCTCGCCTTTACTACGGCATTGCAAGAGCTCGAACCAGACCTGTTCATCGTCGTCGCGTTCCGCATTCTGCCGCGAGCGGTTTTTGCTATTCCGCCGCAAGGCACGATCAATTTGCACGCCGCGTTGCTGCCGAAGTATCGCGGCGCCGCGCCGATCCAATGGGCCATCATCAACGGCGAATCGGAAACCGGCATTACCACATTCTTCATCGACGACAAAATGGACACGGGTGAGATTCTGCTGCAAAAAAAAACATCCATAGGGGAGAATGAAACCGCAGGAGAATTGCACGACCGCCTGGCGGTAATGGGCGCGGAGCTATTGCAGGAAACCGTGATGCAGCTCACCACGGGACGTTTGCAAAGCCAGCCACAGCGCGGTGAAGCCAGCCTTGCCCCTAAGATTACCAAGGACATGGCGCAAATCGACTGGCGCAAGCCTGCCCGCTATTTGCGCAATTTTGTGCGCGGCATGAACCCCGCGCCGGCAGCGTTCACACATTGGCAAAACAAGATTCTGAGAATTTTTGTTGCCGAAGTTCGTGAGTTTCAAATATCAAGCTATCTACCCGGAGAAATATGTTTTGTGGACACGCCCAGAGGCGAGCTTTGGATTCAAACCGGCGAGGGCGCGCTGGCCGTGCTCGAACTTCAACTTGCAGGTAAGCGCGGCATGTCCGCGACAGAATTTTTGCGAGGGCATGCCACATCTTTAAGAGATAAACTTGAATACAAGACGCAGGCGGAAGTGAGATGAATGCAAATCAGTACAACGGCAAAATCAAGAACAAGGCGCTATTTGAAAAACTACGTTGCGCAGCGGTGGGTCTGGAAGTGAAATACGACCTCGCCACCGGTGAACGCACGCGCCGTATCTATCTCGACAGCACGGCCAGCACCCTGCGTTTGCAAGTCGTGCAGGACGTTCTCGACGATTATCAGCCCTACTATTCCAACACGCATAGCGTGCTGCATTTTGGGGCGAGGCTTTCGACTGAAGAGTATCGATGGGCGCACCAAATGGTGCTGGATTTCGTTCGTGCCGATCCTCATACGTATACTTGCTTCTTCACGGGCAGCGGCACGACTGCGGCGATGAACCGGGTCGCGCGCACGCTGCGCGAAAGGTGCCCTGCTCGCGACGTTGTGCTTACTTCCATTATGGAACACCATTCCAACGATCTCCCTCATCGCAAACACTTTCGCGACGTCGTGCACGTACCGGCAGCCATGGCCGCGCGCTCTTTGGGCTGTGTGGATTTGGAGCGCATGGAACAAGCGTTCAAAGAGCATGAAGGTCGCGTGAACTACGTCGCGATCACTGGCGTATCGAATGTCACCGGCATTATCAATCCCATTCATGAAGTTGCGGAAATGGCGCATCGCCATGGCGCGCTCATGGTTGTCGATGCCGCGCAAATGGCAGCGCACGTTCCTATTCGCACGAGCGGCCATGAAAATCCTGCACACAATCTGGATGTGCTGGTTTTTTCCGGGCACAAGATCTACGCGCCCGGCTCACCCGGCGTAGTGGTGACGCGCAAGGATTTGTTCGCCGAAATCGAACCGCAGGAAGTCGGAGGCGGGATGGTGGACACGGTGTGGGTGAATCGTTACACCATTTCGCCCAAATTCCCCGACCGCGAGGAAGCAGGCACGCCCAACATCTGCGGCGCCATTGGGCTGGCCGCAGCGCTGTATGCTTTGCATAAAGTCGGCATGGAGACGGTTGCCGAAGAAGAAGAGCGTTTGATCGAATATGCCTTGCAACGGCTCGGCAAGGTTCCCGATCTCCTGATTTACGGTGAAACGGACAGCAAATTCTGCCGGCGCACGGGTGCGATTTCATTCAATCTCAAAAACTTCGATCACGCGCTCACTGCCGCCGTGTTGAACGACTATTTCAACATCTCCGTGCGCAACGAATGTTTCTGCGCGCATCCCTACGTGCGCGAGATGGTAACCCTGAGCCTCAGCGAAGAAGCGGAAAAGCTGAGTGACGAAGAACTGGCTAATTTGGCCGAGCTGCATCGCGGCATGGTGCGCGCCAGCTTCGGCATTTATAACACGGAGAAGGACGTCGAGGCGTTGGTCGCGGCTTTACACGATATCAGTGGGAAGCGTGCGCACTACCAGAAGCTCTATGAGCGCCTGCCGAATGGGGAGTATGAGCACAGAAATTTCAAATTTGAGCACGCGCGGCTGTTTTCCGTGAAGGGTGAAGTAGACAAATGGATGGAGGCCTGATTCCCAATCAACTTGAAGCATTTCAACCATGCGCATATCACACTTCAATTGAAATTCTTATGTCGAGCGTGCCCAATCCAGATTCCTTTCGATCCGGTTTCACCACTCGCACCAATAAATCCCTCAAGCTCATGCAGACCGTCGAAAAGACGATCTTCACGCCAGAAAACTACTTTCACATTCCTACTGGAATCGAGCATCGCTTTGGCGAGCAAGCCGGGCGTGTGCATGAATTGCTCTATCGTTCCATGGGTCCGACGACGGATTTGTTGCGGTACTTTCCCGACAGCCTCTATCTCGACCGCCGGCGGCGCTGGCCAACCTGGGAGACGAACCGTGAACAACCGGAACGTATGGCCAGAGCGGCAGATGAAAAATCTACAGGTCTATTTGCTTTTTTCGTGGAGTACAAATATTCCGACGCCGAACGCAAAGCTGCGTTATCCAATGTGCCGACAAAATACATTGGTATCATTGAGCGCGAAGCCTGGCTGACCTACAAACGGCTGACCAGCACCAATCCTGGTCTTGGAATTTACCTGGATAGCCAGCGCAGCCGCATCGCGCTTTTCTACGCGGCGACGTATGCGCCCGATAAACTATATGCCGGCTGGGAAGAATGGCTCGAGCCGATTGCTGATGAGCGCGCCGTTCGTAAAGACCTGGCACGCCCGAATGAACGCACAGTTGGTTTTTCAACCGGCTCCGGCACGCCGTGGATGAATTTCGATATCCGACGGCTCAAGCCGTTGGAGAGATTCTTGAGCGAGGAGTTGTTTTGGGATGAGACGAAAGCGCAAGCAGCAGTGCAAACATGTAAACACGAGTTATTCTCCACGCGGTGAAGCGCCCCAAAACGAATAGTGTCATGCAGGAGGAATCTTTTTGAAATTCTTTAGAATGCCGGGAACCTGGCCAGGATTCCTCCTGAGAATAGATATGAGGCGGATCAATTTCACGACTTACGCCTTGCGCATTATATTTTACGATTTATTTCGCCATCGGAATGGTCGACCAGTCAACCGGCGCAGGGTCCTTAAAAACGGGAACAGGTAATTGGTCAAAAACGGCGATCTCGGTATGCTTGCCGCGTCCCCGGCCATCGGAGAGCAGAATCTTGCCATGTCGTTGCCAATTTGTCCACGGCGAGGAAATACGCGGCTTTTCATCGGAAGCTTTTTCAAAATAATCCCATTGCCCTACCAATCGCGTTTTCTTGTCGACATAAACAAGATATTTGTTCTCCGGCGTCACCCCGACGCCGGCAAATGTCAGCTCGAGAATTTCCGCCGCGCTGCTGTCCGCCATTTGACCTTCACCGACATACTTTAATGTCACGCCGCTGTCTTTGAGCTTGTAAGGCATGAATACCCAATATGAATCATTGATCCAGGCCTCATAACCGAATTGCAGCAACGGCGCCAGCGAATCCGCATGCGTAACTTCGACGCCTGCCTTCCAGGCTCGGCCCTTGTGCGTGTTCAAATTCATCAGAATGACTTGATCCTGATGCTCCACGCGAATATCGCCCGTCCATTTGTCCCACACGTGCAAGCGGCGGCCGAAGAAGCGCCATTTGAGGTAGTGGGTATTGTCCCAATTCTGCCGCCCGCCCATTTTTTCCATGACTTCGTCGGCGATCGCAATGGCCCGGGCATCCGAACCGGCAAGATTGAAACCCGGCGCCGGCGGATTGCCGGAATTCTGGCCTTGCGCAACGCCGCAAAATGACGACAGAACCACAAGGCTAGCCCACCAGCGGCGGCTTGGGGTGTTTGCATGCAGTTGGCGTATCATCGCTACTCCCTGAAATGTTAGGTTCTGAAAGATACCACTCACAGCCTCCAGAGATAAGAGGCTTTGGCAAAGAAACCACGTTTGGTCTCGAGAAAACTGTCGCTCGTCACGTACGCATTCCCCTGCCACTTTATCTTTTCGTACAGCGAGCCATAACCAAAATACAGCACCGTGCCGGGAATGTAGGTGAAAGAAGCCAGCAAGTCCGTGGCCAGATCTCTATTGAACGCATTGTGCTCGAGAATGCCGCGGAAAAAGAGATACTTATTGATTTGATAGGTCAATCGGCCGCGCACGATGGTTCCCCGGTACAATTCTCCGTCGTCCTCTTCGCGGAACAAATCAGCATAGCTCACGTTGAACGTCGCGTTGATTTTTTCCGAGGGTTGGTAAATGAATTGCGCCGAGGCGGTATTACCATAACCCTGAGTGGTATCGGGATAAAATATGGCGTTGCCGCGGCGGTAGGAAAACGAGGCGGAAAGATATTTGTTGAATTGATTGCTGCCGCTGAGACTCACACCGCCGGTATTGAATTTCCGGGTGAAAATCTCCGTAGCGTAGTTGGCCAAAACTGTTAGGCTGGTGTTGCGCTTGAAAACGAAACGCAAAGAGGCGCCGTCATCGGTTTCATATTGTGCGCTGGGCTTATCATGCGTTTGGAAACTAAATAAGCGCAAGTCCATGCGGCGCATAAAGAGATTCTGCGGATAAAACTTGGGCACGAGTTCTCCGCGCAATCGTAAGACCCCGGTACGAGTGACGAAGCCGGCTTCCGTTTGAAAATCAGACGAGAGGTCTTGCACGCCCAGATTGAGGTCCAAATTGCGGGTGTTATAAACATAATCCGCGCCGGCCGCATGCTCGAGCTCGTCGCCCTTCGAAACATCGTTTTGCGTCAAATTACCGAAGGCGTGATACCTCACAAAACTGGATTGATTCAAGCGAAATTGCCCGTCGCCCCCGAATACGCGATTGTGTCCGTGTTTCCGCTCGCGACCGGTGTAGATCACTCCGAAAAAACTGTCGTCACTCAGTGCGCGCTTGTAGCGCACGATGTTGAAATATGCCTTGCTGTCTTCCGGGTGCTGGCGTAATTCCGGCGGCACTTCATCGAGGGCTTGTATGGCAGCGAGAAAATTCTTGCGGCCGATTTTACCCGAAAGGTTGATGCCGGCCAGCGGATCGACGATTTGCCGGGTGTAGACCAGCGCTTCTAAAGGATCGCCGTTGGCCGCGCCCGCGAAGCTGAAGTTTTCATTGCCCTCCAAAAAAAACGGCCGCTTCTCGGGATAAAACAATGCGAAACGCAAATTCACGTCGATCTGCCCGGCGTCCGATTCCACCTGGCTGAAATCCGGATTGTACGTACCATCGAGAATCAATTCCGAAGTAATGGCATATTTGGTCGTGACGCTGCCTTCAAATTTGCCGGTGCCGGCGACGAGCTGGTCTTGTAACCGTTCACTGTTTTGGCTGAACGTCGTGGCCGGCAGCAGCTCGAAAAGCTGGTAGTGCTTGACGCCATGAAACAACATCGGGTGCATCTGCGTTTGAAAGGACATGCCGCGTTCCGGCAGCAGAGGTGGAAACGTTCCTTGCTCGGAACGGCGGCTGACACGGCGTTCGAAGATCACTCCCATTTCTACGGGTTCTTTGTGCGCGAAGCGAATGCTTTTAAAAGGAATTTGTACTTCGATGACGTACCCGGCGCTATCAATCAGCCCCGCGCTGTACCAGATCAAATCAATACCATCATCTTCGCGGCCGCCGGCAAAGCGCGTGTCGCTTTGGATACCGGCGGGATTGACGTAAAAGCCGTAAAGCGCTTGCTGGTCGTTGAAAGAATCGAGATTGATGCAAATCCAGTCGTCGGGGCGAATGTTGTCGCGCCGCGTGAGCGAGGATTTGATTTTGTCCGGCTCGCGATCAAAGCAGCGAAAGGCGAAATACAAATTCTCGCGATCGTAGGCGAAGTAAACGAAGGTTTGATCCGCCATGTGGATGCCGTAATCCGGCGTAAAAGTTTTGAAGCCGGTCACGTGTGGCGCCTGTTGCCAGATCAGGTCATCGAGCCTGCCATCAATGCGCGGCGGCGTCTCGACCTTCAAGGGCAGTAACGGCTCGGCGGAAATCGAAGCCCGCTCGAACAGCATGGCGGCCAACATCACGGCCCAGCCCGCCGCCTGTGAAGTTTGCAATTGTGCCTTCCTTCCCGTATCCTCGTGCTTGATTGCAGCGCATGAAACGCCGCTTCAAGTCGTGCAAGGATAACGATGTCGCTTGAGAACTTCAAGATGATTTTATCGAGTGACTCGCCTATGCGTACTTTTGTTCAATGAAATCGCACCGGCAGCTTCATCCTTGCTTTTCGGATGGAGTTTTGGTAGCCTTCACGAGGAATTTGAGAAATGCACGAAAAGATCTTGCGCCTGTGGGCGCAAACGAAATTGTACGTTTGGCCGGAAGCATACTATTTGATCAGCCTGCCGCTGGAGCAATGGGAGCCAGCTCTCTTTGCTGCCGCGCACGCCGAGTGCTTTTCGGCTCTCATCAGAGAACGAGATGAAATCTCCGTCACCCTGAGCGCTGCAGCCTGGCACGCCATTTCCCAAAAACTGTCGCCGCGCACAATGGCAGGGCCGTATCGCGTCATTACTTTCGATCTCGACCTTGATCTCTCTGTCTGCGGTTATTTCGCACCAGCGGCGGAACGCCTGGCAGAAGCCGGGGTATCCATCGTGCCGCAGTGTGCCTATCTTAAAGACCACGTCCTCATTCAGTCGGAAAACATCGAACAAGCGGTCGAGGTCCTTCAAAAATTGATCGAGAGCGCCTGCAGCGCGGAGTGAAGGACTGTTGGATTGCCGGATGGATGGATGAACAGCCGATAACTGGCGTAATCCGTTGATTCAGCAATCAAGTGATCCGGAAATCCAATTGACACGAAGCGATTGGCACTTCATCACACCTGGAAGAGTTGAAGATGAATACCAACCTTGAAAACGTTTTTGTGCATGAAACCGCGGCGTTGGCGCCCGATGCCGTCATTGGGCCGGGGACGAAAATCTGGCATCACGTGCACGTTCGGGAGGGCGTGAAAATTGGGGCGAACTGTGTGTTGGGAAAGGACGTTTACGTCGATCATTACGTGAGGATTGGCAACGGTGTGAAAATTCAAAACGGCGTATCGGTGTATCACGGTGTGACTTTGGAAGACGAGGTCTTCGTCGGCCCCAATGCCGTCTTTACCAACGATCTGTTGCCGCGATCGAGCCACACGACCTGGCGAGTGGTTGAAACCGTGGTGGAGCGCGGCGCTTCCATCGGCGCGAACGCCACCATTGTTTGTGGCGTGCGCTTGGGTGCGCATTGCATGATTGGTGCAGGAGCGGTGATTGTGAAAAATGTGCCGCCGCATGCCCTGGCCGTCGGCAATCCCGCGAAAATGATTGGCTATGTTTGTGTCTGTGGGAGCCATCTGCGTCGCGATTATCCGATCACCGGTTCGCACTTGTATCAATTCGTGTGCGAATCGTGCAAGCGCGCCTATGATCTGCCCGCGCTTGAAAGCCACGAGCCCGATGCCGTGCGCACGGGCGTGGACGGCATCCGCTTTGTGCATCACAACTTCGGCGAAGATACGTTGAGCGCAGTTGAAGGCGTCTTGCAGTCCGGCTGGGTTGCCGGCTGTGGCGGCGAATCTGCTCGTTTCGAAAAGAAACTGGCAGAGCTGTCCCGCTGCGAGTATGCCGTGGCGATGAACAGTTGCACTTCGGCATTGTTCGCTTCCTTGCTGGCTTTGGAAATCGGCAAAGGTGATGAAGTGGTGGTAGCGGATTTTTCCTTCCCCGCTTCAGGTATGTCGGTGCTGCAAGCGGGCGCAGTGCCTCGCTTCGCGGACGTGCGGTTGGATACCTACAATCTCGAATTGGAAAGGCTGGAGACTTTGATCAATACGAAGACCAAGGCGGTCATGGTGGTGCATACTTTCGGCCAGATGGCGCCGATGCGCGAGCTCTCGGCTTGGTGCAAAAGACGGGGTCTGGCTCTGATTGAAGATGCCGCCTGCTCGATTGGCTCGAGTTACGACGGCGTAGTTTCCGGCGAGCTGTCCGACCTGGCCTGTTATTCCTTTCATGGGCGAAAAATCATCACCACTGGAGAAGGCGGGGCGGTAGTGACCAATAACCGCGAGCTCTACCAAAAACTCCGCGCGATTTCTTCACTCGGTGTTGATGCTTCGGATAAATACCGCGCCGGCGGACCTCTGCGTTACGGCTTTCATGAGCTCGGGTACAATTTCAGGTTGAGCGATATCAATTGTGCGATCGGTTTGCAGCAGCTCCGGCATCTGCCTGCGCTGCTCGACCGTCGCAGGGAGTTCGCGGAAAAATATGGCAAGGCGCTGGCAGGATTACCGGGCTTGACGTTGCCTTACGTCGATCCGAAAGCATTTCATACGTATCAAGCGTATGTCTGCCGCCTCGCCAACGAAAAACGGCGTGAGCAGTTGATGGCGGAGCTGAAAAAGAAGAATATTCATTCCACCATTGGCACATATGCGCAGCATCGCGAGCCATTGTTTGCTTCACGCGATATTTGTCCGAAGTCGAAGCAACTTTATGAAACTACGATTGCGTTGCCGTTTCATTCGTTTTTGGGAGAGGCTCAGATTGAGTATGTTGCCACACAGGCGCGGGAAGCAATGTGTTCGGAATAAAACAGCGGCAGCATTGCAACAAGCTGTTTGCAAGGCTGTTTTCCAAGAATTCTCTTAAGTCAAACATTGAGGAGGAGAAACATGCGAGCTGCTCGCACAACTTGTTGGCTTGTTCTACTTTTTTCGCTACCCCTTCCTGCCCAAGACACCCTCCGTTTTACCCCCACCACCGGCTATCAAACTTTTAAAGTACGAGAGCCGGTTTTGCGCATGAAGCCGGGGCAAGTTCTCGTCAGCGAAACCATGATGGGAGCATATTACAGCAAAGAAGGTGGTGCCTGGGCCGGAGAAGTGGGGCCGATTTTCATTGAAGGCGCAACACCGCAGGATCAGCTCGTCGTCAAATTGCTGCGCGTCCGGCCGAATCGCAATTTTGCCATGGCGCAAATTCAACCTGGCTTCGGCGGGCTGGCCAGCGACGTGCGCGTACGCATGCTCAATCCTCCCATTCCCAACGAACGTTTTTTCTGGCAGCTCGATCTGAAACGCAACATGGGTATGCTCGAATTACCTCGTAGCCGCTTGAAAAAAATCGAAGCGCCGCTCGCACCGATGCTGGGCCGTGTTGCCGTCGCGCCGCGAGGGGAAGAATCTTACACCGGCCTGTGGCCCGGATATTTCGGCGGCAACATGGATGCGCCGGAAGTTTGCGAAGGCGCAACGGTCTATTTGCCGATCTTCCATGAGGGCGCCTATTTTTATTTCGGCGATGGCCACGCGCTGCAAGGACAAGGCGAAATTGCCGGGACGGGACTCGAGACCACGATGGCCGTTATGCTGCAGCTCGATCTCATCAAAAACAAACCGATCGACTGGCCCCGCCTCGAGGATGAGGAATTCATTATGGTCGCCGGCAGCGCCCGGCCGTTGATTGACGCGTTCCGGCTGGCGCATGTCGAGCTGATCGAATGGCTGGAACAGGACTATGGTTTCGATCGCTGGGAGGCTTATCAAGTGCTGTCACAAGTGGGCAAGAGCACGGTGGCGAATATTGTTGATCCTCAATATACGGTGGTGGCGAAGTTTCCGAAAAAGTATTTGCCGAAGCCATGAAATGAACGAGCCGAACCGAAAATCTGCTCTCGCGGGTGGAATAAGCCCATTTGCGGGTTGTTTTATAGATTCCGGCGAAAATCAAAACAATGCCAAACTGGTCTTTGTCGGACTGCCTGATGATTCGCAATCATCCTTTCGAGGCGGCAGCCGCAATGGGCCGGCACGCATTCGGCAAGCCTACAACGGCATGTGCTTCAATTCCACCACTGAAGCGGGCGTAGATCTTGCCCATCAGATTGCCGATCTCGGGGACTTGCCTTCACAGCGTTCCTGGGAGGCAACGGCGCAAACTTATCGCGAATTCGCGCGAGCGCTTTTTTATGCGGGGAAGATTCCATTCTTTGCCGGCGGCGACCATGCTGTGACCGTTCCCGTCGCAGAGGCCTTGGCGGCTTTGGAAAAACCGGTTCACGTCATTCAATTCGATGCGCATCCTGATCTTTATCCGGAATTCGAAAGGAGTCGTTTTTCGCATGCCTGCACGGCGGCACGTCTGTTGGAAATGGATCATATCGCTTCCGTGACGCAAATCGGGATTCGTACAATGAATGCGCCGCAAGCCCGGCACGCCAAATGTTATTCCGACCGATTGCACTTCTGCTCTGCTCGCGATTTACGCGACGAATTGCCGCCATTGCCCCACATATCATCCAGCGCTCCGGTATATTTGACTCTTGACCTGGACGTCTTCGATCCCGCTTTTGCGCCGGGTGTTTCGCATCCCGTCCCGGGCGGATTGGCGCCGCGGCAGGTGCTCAATTTCTTGCAGAATGCAAACTGGAGGTTAGCAGGTATGGATGCGGTCGAAGTGAATCCCGAATTGGATGTGAACGATCAAACCGCCATTCTCGCGGCGAGGTTGCTGCACGAAGGCATGGGGTGTGCCATAAGGCACTCAAAGTCAGAATAAAATTCTGAAAATTTCTTCACCAACGGATGAGAAGCGACCAACGGATTCAGAATAATCTGTTGGTCGTTTTTTAATCCGTTGGAGGGTATTCTTGTTTAATGCTGCTCCGCAAGGAGCTTCGGTATTCAGCCCGCAAGGGCCCTTCGGCGGCTTGTTTGAAAATCCGCTATAGGCGTTTAGGTCCATGACGACTCGATGATCTGACGGTGATGTGGAAAATCACGATGTCCATCGCGTCCCGACCAAGTCTCGATCGCCCTGTGTTCAGCAAAAAATTTATGGGGTATGGTTAGATAACTAACGCATTTCGAATTGCTGACGAATTCCCTTGATTAAGAAATGGATTTTCGCGATATTTTGCCGTTGTTAACCTCCCCTCCTCGATGCAAAGGGCGCCGCCACTATTATACCACTAAAATTGTTCGAAATCATATTCCAGTGATGGCCGATGGGAAAACAGAAAGATACCACGGTTAAGCTTGCGCTTGCCATTGTCTCCTTGCTGGTTGCTCTGTATCTGGCTGAGCTTGTCGTGTTTTTGCTGGATACACGATTTACTCATACTCGTGAAAATATGGCCCGGCGAATTGGAATCCTCTTCGACACGCGAACCGTCCTTGAAGTTATCGAAGATTTGCAAATGAACGGTGTCGAGGCCTGTCCGATGGTGCCTGCTTCTCTTGTGGTTGGCTTCAATGGCATTGGAAACGGCACTCACAAGCTTTTCACTCTTGGCGGTGTATCGCGAAAGGCCACGGTCTACTGCAATGAAAGCGGCGACTATACGATCTACGAGAGCGATGAGCACGGCTTCAACAACCCCGCGGGAATTTGGCGCCAAAAGCCCAAAGTCGTGTTGATAGGCGACTCATTTACGCAGGGTGCGTGCGTGGGTCCCGGCGAAGACGTTGCCGGGCAATTGCGAAAAATGGGCATCAACGCCCTGAATTTGGGCATGGGAGGCTGTGGTCCGCTCATCGAGCTGGCCATGATGAAAGAGTATGTCGAATTGCTCAAGCCTGAATTCGTGCTGTGGATGTATTTTGAGGGCAATGATTTGCGGGAAATAATGCGCGAAAAAACTTCCTTCTTTGCCCGATACTACTTTGACGACGGTTTCTCTCAAAATCTTATTTATCGACAAGCAGAGATCGATCAGGCGCTGCTCGAATTCATACAACAATATAAACAAATGGAGAGCGCGCGGGAGCAAGAGGAAAAGCGCCGGCAACAAAGAAAATGGCGCGGAGTGCTCCGGCTGAAGGCCATACGCACCAGATTATTGCGGGTGATTGCCCAATCGTCTCTGCCGGAGCATGCGGCCCCTCCTGATCCCATGTTCGAAGCGATACTCGCAAAAGCTCTGCAAAAAACCTCGTCATGGGCGGGAAAGCTTGTTTTCGTTTATATGCCCGAGTATTATCGATACTTCCGACGAGCCGATCATGAGAATTTTCGGCAACGCCGCGAAGTGCTGTCCATTATCAAAAAGTTGAGTATCCCCCTCATTGACGTTCACGAAGTTTTCGCATCTCGGCAAAATCCATTATTGTTTTTTCCATTCAAATTTTACGGCCATTATACGGCAGATGGTTATCGAGTGGTGGCCGAGGCGATTGCTTCCAGTTTGCACAGGGAGTTTATTCAAGGCAAAAAATAGGATTGTCATGGAGGACGATCGTGAGTATGTTTGTGGTGCTTGGCGACGACGCCTTTCTCAAAGAAAAGCCGGAAAAGGCTCCTGCGAATGATTGGCAGCTGCTGTTTGTCCAAAATTATGACGAAGCCATGCGCGTTATGAGGTATACCCCGATTTCAAGTTTTATCGTAGGTCCTTATACCAAGGGCAAGAATGGCGCAACAAGAATCGCGCAAGTCTGTCAGCAGACTGAGACGATCCCGTTTGTCCTGTACAGCGACAGCTCTCTTCATTTCGATTGGCTCAAGGATGCCAAATTATCGGAAAAAACAACTGCTTGCTCTGCAATACGCTTGAGGACTCGCCACGCGAAATTTCTGAGATGATCAGAACCTACGTTTTTCAACCCGAGATCAAGATTTTCGGCATTGATCCGGAACAATGCTCGCCACGAATCAAGAAAAGCCTGCAAATGATCATGGATGAATATCGTGAAAATATCACGGTGGAGGCAATTGCTGATCCATAGGCGTTCACCGCTGTCACTTGGAAAAAGAATGGCGTAGGGAATGTGGACGTATTACGCCTAAGCAGCTTCTAATCGGCTTGAAGCTTCACTATTCGAGTTTTCTTATGCAAAACGAAGGACTCAAACTGAAAGACATCGCTTGGATGGCCGGCTATGCCAACGAGCATGAGTTTTATCGAAGTTTTCATCGTCACATGGGAATAACCGCCTCCCGCTATCGGAGAGATTACGTTTTGCCGATTTTGTCGCAATATATTGGGATTGGCAGAGAAAGAAGCAGAAAGGTTTCATTTTTATGCAACAAAAACACACATAATGCAACAATATGACATTGACAGGATGAGATTGTTTATTATTATATGTAGTAGAAGGCGAGGTGAATTATTATGAAATTAAAAATAAGGAGCAAAACAATGAAAAAATTAGGAATATTTCGCACAAGTGCGTTAGCGCTTTTCTTAATGAGCCGTTCAGCGTTTGGGCAATGGGCCTTTGACGGGAGTGGGGCTCATATCTTTAACACTAATTCCGGCAACGTGGGTATCGGTACCACCACGCCAGGCGCAAAACTTTCCGTCAATGGCAATCGCTCGGTTTTCGGTGGAACTTCAATATTAGCGGGTTATGGCGCATCTGCATTTGCCATGGAGTTGCAAGCAATCGGCTCAACCGGCAATGTATTTTTGGGCCTGGCGGGAGGCGTTAATGGTTCAAATGCGCAAATTACCTATCTTGTGACCGCGCCGCAATTTGGTTATACTGGCATTCAGTCGACCCAGATAGGAACGGCAAGCTTTCTTCCCTTTACAATTCAGGTCGGTGGTGCTGAGAGGATGAGAATCCTGACCAATGGCAATGTTCTGATTGCCAAAACCAGCCAGACGAATTCGAACTACAAATTCGATGTCAACGGCAGTGTGCGAGCCAACGAAGTGGTTGTGAATACCAGCGGCGCAGATTTTGTGTTTAAGGAAAATTATCCTCTGATGTCGCTGAAAGAGGTGGAACAGCACATCAAAACTAAGAAGCGCCTTCCGGGCATTCCCTCGGCAAAAGAGATGCAAAAAAATGGAATTGGCGTAGGAGAGATGCAGACCAACCTTCTTCAGAAAATTGAAGAGCTGACACTGTATGTCATTGAATTGAACGATGAAAATCATTCATTAAAAGAGCGTTTGGTAAGATTGGAGAGACAGTTTGACAAATGACTTGCGGAGGTCATATGAAATGCATCTTGGCAATGTGGTTGTGTTTAGTACTCTTCATGGTTTTCAGCAATTGTAAAGAGCAAAGACTGGTAAATCAGCCTGCTCAATCAAGGACAAGCCCGACTGGATTATGGGAAGGTAGCATGGATTTAGGTGCTCAAATTAGTCTTGATCTTGTGGAAAAGAATGAAGGTGACATTGAAGGGACAATATTGCTGCGCAATAGGGCAGAGACGGATACATTTCAAATTCTTAGTGGAAAGAGGACCGTTAACGATTCAATTCAGATTGGTGGTTCTTCAAGGATTGGAAGATTAACGCTTCAGGCGTTATTGGCAGACAGCGTATTAACTGGGAACTATTTCTTATTGATTTTTAGTCCTCCTGACGAAGGGTTTTGGTCAGCACACAGAATAAAGTAACACACTAAAAGTGACGTCAAGTCAGGAATATTTGGGCGAGCCTATAAGCATAGTTCTCTCAATCTGGAATCAAACAAGAAAAGGCTTTTGGTATCAGGATGTCACGAACCTCTCCGATCAAGAATTTAATGTCTTGAATCCGCGCGATTAGACAAATCCGGATACTACAAAAAAAGTTTTTGTTTTTCTGCAAAGATCCCATTGACAAGTGTCTAATTTAGATTAGGAGGAAAAAATGATTGGTACTACTCTTATACACAGAATACTGAAAAGGCCGTTCCTGATATTGAACATGTTTCTATCTTATGCTGTTATTAGTCATGAAGCGTTATCACAACCTCAAGACGCGGCAATGGTCATAATGGGCGGTGGCTCAAGCTTTCAAGGAGGAGGAGGTCAGGCAATAGGCATGAGAATTCATCCTACAACTAACACACACCAATCAGAAATGAGCATTGCAGTGAGCCCTTGGAATAACAAGAAGGTACTCGCGTCTGCTAACACAAGCAATTATCCAGTGTCAGTCCTATATGGAACCGGTTACTACATTTCGACGGATGGAGGGATAAATTGGACAGGAAATGACATACCACCGACGGGTAATAATCGTGGAGATCCAGCAGTGGTTATTGATACCTTAGGGTATTTCTATATCGGAAGTATCGCCCCGAATTATGGTCAAGGGATTATGAAATCCACTAATAGTGGTTCGACGTGGCAATACATCCAGGTTGCTAATCCACAGGTTCCTAACGACCCAAATGTTTCTTTGGATAAAAATCATCTTGCGGTGGACAATAGCACGATCAGTAGTTATCGGGGAAATCTATATTCTGGGTGGTCAGATTTTGGTTTCGCGGATAGAAGAATTACTGTTGCACGATCAACAGACAGAGGGCAAACTTGGGTGTCCCAGCAAGCTATCAGCGTTGGGCTTGCAGATAATATGGGACATCAGGGAGTCAATTTACAAGCAGGTCCGGATGGGAGAGTCTATGCATGCTGGGCGGTGAGAGACAGGGTTGCCCCGTTCACCGAGCGTGGTATCGGATTCAACGTTTCTACAAATGGTGGAGCTTCTTGGTGAACTCCCAAGTATTTAATAAACAATATATTGGGTATGAGGCAAAATCCATATCCTGTGCTGGGGATTAGAACAAACAGTTTCCCGACAATGGGGGTTGACTTACAAAATGGTATTATATACATAGCTTGGGTAAACATTGGCGTACCGGGAACAAATGTTGGCGACCCAGATGTGTATCTGATTCGATCGACGAATGGCGGAACTAATTGGTCTACACCTGTCAGGGTAAATAATGATGCAACAGGCAACGGCGCACTTCAATTTCATTGTTGGTTGAGCACAGACCCATTAGCTGCGGAACATGTCTATATCGCATTCTACGATAATCGAGACAACATTGGAACAAACCTCTGTAAGTTCTACGTTGCTTTTTCAGCAGATTCCGGGAAGACTTTTTCTAATTTCGCCGTCAGTGATCCCTTTAACGCAGGACCTTTACCTGGTTTCTTGAACAATTACATATGGAGAGTACCCTGGAATTGCTGCAAGAGCTTCTCGATCCTATCCAACTTGGCATTCTCAGGTTCCGGGACCTAATGCACAAGCTTGGTCGTCATCCTTTGTGCATGCAAATTTTACTGTGAAAAATACGCTTGTGCGAAAAGACACAGCATTTTATGTGGCCACAAACTCCATTACAGCTAATTCGAACTTCACGATCAATTCATCAGCTTATGTTAATTTTCAGGTAGGTAATAGTTCCGGTAATGTAATCTTGAAAGATGGTTTCTTGACCAGGCAAGGCTCTGAATTCCATGCATTTATTGGAGGTCAAGTACCCAAACGCAGCAACGTTGAAGAATCAACAATCGCAATTGAGACAAACGGTATTCCAATCACTTATAGCCTTTTGGACAACTATCCAAATCCGTTTAACCCCGAAACCAAAATTTCATACGAAATGGCGCAAGATGGATTTGCAACGGTGAGAGTGTACGATTTTCTTGGCAGAGAAATTATGACACTTGTTGATCGGTACCAAACCGCTGGTAAATACGTTGTAACCTTCAATGCAGCTGAATTGCCAAGCGGTATGTATGTCTATCAGTTAACGGTAAACGATTTCATCTCCACTAAGAAGATGTTGCTGCTGAAATGATGCGGAGCAAAATGAGACTGAGACAAAAGTAGATACGCCATTATACAGTAAAAGTAACAGATTGGTGGCTGTACAGAAGACTAAACGACTGCGCGCGATGCTATCGAAAAACGCCATAACCTTCACCCTTGTTGAAACGCAGGAATATCAAGGGCAAAACCACTAACCTCAAACGATGCTCCCAATAGTTCTCCCCGAAATGGTTTTGTCTGTTGAATGTTTGAAATTCTCCACGAATGACGATATGTTGTGCACCAACGGCGATTGGCCCTATATGACGTATCGTCGGCTCGGACGTGTTGAAGGTGCCACGCAGGTGCGCACTCCAATTCACGCCAATATGAGTATTCTCGAAAACTTTGCATATCACAGAAGATTTCTGATGTACAAGGGTGTGTTGATGCCAGATTCTCTGCTGAATCCAATACACAGCAGCGACTTGGACATCGTGACGCAGGATTATAGAGAGTGAATCCCTTCCTTATCAAATGGCCAATTCATCCGGTATGAGAAACCCCCACTCAGCACAACGCTACTTCTGCTGCGGCGTATACTCCGGCGGCAGCGCCGCCCCCGGACCGAAAAAGAAGGCTTCGGTTTGCTGATCCAGAAACGCACCGGCCTTGGGATCGGCCATGTTCAAGCGATATTCGTTGATGATCATGATCATCTGATTCTTCCACGTCTGCCAGGCTTCCTTGGAAACGTTCTCGTAAATCTTTTGTCCCAACGGACCCGGCAACGGCGGCCTTTCCAAACCTTCCATTTCTTTGCCGAGTTTGACACATTTCACCATTCTTGCCATAATTGACCTCAGTTTGCTCAATGCCCTGTTCTGATTCAATGCGCGAAAGATAGTGTTCTGGCCCCGCCCAGCAGCAGTTTCGTTTTGGTTGCAAGATACTCGCCCTTCTTGAAAACGCGCAAGACCTGCAAATAACTCTTGACCACGGCGCCGACTTCGCGCAGCGATCCGGGAATCACTTCTAAATTGATGATACCATCATAACTGAAATTTGCAACGTGCTGCAGGAATTTTTCCACCGGCAGCTCGCCTTGGCCAAGCGGCAAATGCGCGTCATGGCCGCGCGCGCAATCGGAGAGATGAATACAACGCACGTGCGGCGCGATCGCGCTGAAGCGCGCGAAAATGTCCTCCCCGCGCAAAAATGCGTGCGCAGGATCGAAGCACTGGCCGATGAATTGTTTCTTCAGCGCGTTGCGTATCACCTCGATCAGGCTGTCGAAATCGTTTTCGCTCCAAGTTTCTACGTTTTCGAGAATGACGGGCACGTCGAGGCGTTTCAAATTCTCGATCAGAAACTCGAGCTCCTCTTCATTGCTGGCACCGTCGGCGCCGATTTCCGGCGGGTGTGCGACGCAATAAAGCAAATTCAATTCGTGACGATGCTGGTTGATGAAATAGATCAGGTCATCAATTTTATCCTTATGCTCGCGTTGGGTGAGATCAAAACCATGTTCGGCGAGGAGAGGCAAATGAAAACCGGCAGACATGTCGTCGTTGATTTGGCGCATCACGCTGGCAAGATCCCCAAATACGGTGGGATTGAACTCGACAAAGCGCACGCCGAATTTGCGCACCAACGCCACCAATTCGCCCGGTCTTTTGCCGTCGAAATTACTGATGGTGAGACCAATTTGCATATAGTGACTATCTCATTTTTTAGATCAAATTCTTAACCACTGAGCTCAAAGATGCAGTTGCAGTGCATCGCCCCGGCCTCCGGTTACGTTGCGGCGCAGCCGTGCTCTTAAAACAGCTAGTTCTGCTAAGATAGACAATCGCGGCGATCATTTCAAGCTGTCATTTAGCAGAAGATATAGCCAGTTTGCGGCGATCGCGCCGGCAATCCACCATCGTGCCTTCGACAAGATGGCATCGACGTCCCTGCTGTGGAGACGCTTATTGAAAAGCGCAAACAAGATCATGAGCGCGCCGCCGGCGATCACCGCGACAAAAACCAAAACGGCCAGTGGATGCCAATGCAGGGCGGTGAGCCAATCTCCGCGGGCCAGGGCCAGTGTCGCGCGGGTAGCGCCGCAGGTAGGACAGGGCAGCCCGGCGAGCGTATGAAACCAGCACGGCGGCAACAACGGCAACCAGCGCTCGGAAGCCCTCGCCAAGAAGACTCCCGCCCCCGCAAAGGCGAGGAGGGCGCTTCCCAACGCCCATTGTTGGTGGCGCCATTTTGCAACAGTAAATCGCATCGGTCAGATTTGTGAACCCACTTGCGAGAACCATGCCGCGAAACGATACACGAGCAGCAGGAGCGCGCCACAGCATAGAACGAAGGGCAGCAGCAAGGCGAGCAAGACCCTGCCTGCCGTAGTTTCATGCATTTCGCGCAAACCGATGACGGTCAACACCAACCACCAAAAGAGCGCCACCACGTCGCCGCACCATGGTACGATCGCGAAGAGCTGCGGGCCAACGCTATAATTCACTGCTCGAAACGTGGCCTCCCAGCCGTGACGGTTGCCACCCACGATGATCATCATCAGATGAAGAATCGCGGCGCGAAGAAAAATGGACAGAACGACCCACAGCGGCGATCCTAGCACCATGAAACGCAGCATCCCGCGATTCCACCCTGTTCCCAGGAAACGCTCGAACCCCTCCATTTCTGGCATTTCGGAAAATTGTGAAAACGAGTCAAACAACTGGTATTGCCAAAACGATGAAATCAGCGTGGCGACCATGCCGATCAAGAATGCGAACAGCAAGGGCGAGCCGATATCTCCGATTTTGGGTGAAGCACGAAAAAATTGCGTCGGCCTGAAAGTGGCGTCACTCCAGGTTTGGCTGAAAGCATGTAGAAATCCAAGACGCCCGCGATCTTCCCAATGCACGTACTCCCGGCGCCCGCTTTGATCACCCGGTGCGCCACTGCCGATGGGAGATAAAACGCTTTCAGGCGGACCGGGGAAGGCGGAAGGGCTCTCTGCCTCGCCTGGGCCGGGCGCACCTTCAACGCCCAGCTGAGCGCCACAGAAAGGGCAAAATTTCCCCTGATTGATCTCGGGAATTTCACGCTGGCATTGCGTGCATGTGACCATGGCCTTCCTTTCCTCTCAGGACGTCCGGGAGCTCAGACCTTGCGAGATTGTTCCGCTCTCGTGCAATTGAGCTCCGCTGCAACCGTGGAGCTCAATTGCATGAACAACTGTCGCAAGCGGGAAAATGACGCGGTGAGGCAAACTAAAACCATGAGGAGAGGGCTGGAGAAAAGGCAAATCATGCATGAATCCGGGCACAGCGCGCGAGCGGGGGGAGGATATTTCGCCTCCGGCAAGAGGTTCCGCCGTCTAAATGGCTGCAATGTGCCAATGCATGCGAAAAGGATTGCCCACGGCACTGCGATACGCGTTTGACTGAACAGGACGAACACCTGGTAGAATGCCCGCGCGGAAGTCAAAACTTAGGATCCGAATACTGCTTCGCGCTGTGCGCGGGCTCGCCTGGTTCACGCCATGGCGACAAATGACGCCGGCGCCGTCAATTCTTTCACTTTGGATTTCAGCTCGCTCAAATCGGAAGACTTGACGAGATAGGCATCCGCCGACCAACTGGTGAAATCACTCATGAAGCTGGAGTAGGCGGAATTCAGAATGACACGAAGCTGCCGGTCCTCGGACATGATTTCGCGCAACACGTCCAAACCGCTTTCACCGTCGAGCTTAACGTCGACGATGGCGAGATCGAATCTGCGCTGGCGCACTTGCTCCCGCGCGCTGGGGCCGTCCGATACGGCCACCACTTCATAACCTTCGGACTTGAACTCCTGGCTATACAGCAGCCTTAGATTCCATTCATCCTCAACAATCAAAATCGACTTCATCCTGTGGCTCCTTTCGCCGTCCCGAAGTGGTGGGACGGTCAACTGGGGGTTCGTCCTCCCTCCTCCGAAATTGAAACGCAAGATAATAAGTTTTTTTTTAAATGCAAGCGACAAAATGTTGCCCCGCCCTCCGGAGCGAAGCAGTACTGGTAAATATCACCAACGATCTCGGGCAGTCAAGAGCACTAGCGCTTTTCGTCGATGCGGGCAGCCTTGCCCTTCAAATCACGCAGATAGTACAAGCGCGCACGACGCACGCGGCCGCGCCGGATATGGTCGATTTTATCGATCATTGGCGAATGCAAGGGAAAGATGCGTTCGACGCCGACGCCATCCGACACTTTACGTACCGTGAAGGTTTCATTGATGCCGTTGCCGCGGCGCTGGATCACCACGCCTTCGAACGTTTGAATTCTTTCTTTATCGCCTTCCACGACTTTTTGATGCACAGCAATGGTGTCGCCGGGTGCAAAATCGGGATAATCGCTGCGTAGCTGAGAGACGGATATCGCGTTGAGCTTGTTCATGGTTTATCCTCCGTGAAAAATCACATGTCTTTCGATTTTCTTAACAAGTCCGAGCGGCGCTCGTGCGTGCGCGCTTCAGCCGCGGCTCTACGCCATGCCGCAATTTGCGCATGGTGGCCGGAGATCAACACCTCCGGTACGCGATAATCGCGAAAGACTTCCGGTCGCGTAAAATGCGGATAGTCCAGGCTGTTTGTTTGAAATGAATCCCCCGTGGCGGAATCGAGATTGCCCAGCACGCCGGGCAGCAGCCGGATCACGGCATCCATCACCACCATTGCCGGCAGCTCTCCTCCGGTCAACACGTAATCGCCGATGGATAGTTCTTCGGTCGCGAGATGTATGCGCACACGCTCATCCACGCCCTTGTAGTGGCCGCAGATCAAAATGGCGGCCTGGGCCTGCGCCAGCGTGTTTGCTTTGCGTTGCGTAAAGGTCTCGCCCTGCGGTGAAGTGAGAATCACCGGTACGCCGGCCAGCGAGAATTCGCTCTGAATATGCTCGACGCACTTAAAAATAGGCTCGGGCTTCAGAATCATGCCCGGCCCGCCGCCGAAGGGAT
>JBOHQX010000049.1:0-15235 GCA_050732395.1 bacterium | reverse complement strand
GTGTTTGATGATCGAGTCCCCGTGCACCTCTACGACCATTGTCACCCATTGGTCGCCATGATAAGTTTTGGAGCGGGAGTTGGTGCAATGCTGGGTAATCAACTCGCCATTCATCACGACGTGCGTTCCAGGCGTACAGAGATTGCCGGTTGAGCGCTCATCCTTGCCGTTGCCGCCGAGAAACTGCGCTTCGATGGAAACCGGAAAGCTTTGTTCTTTAGCCATGCTTTCCGGCGATTGACAATGCAGCATGACTCCGCTATTGCGGAAGGCCCAATCCGGGGCTTCCGGTGCCTGCTCTCCCACGAAGCGATATTCCACGCGCAAACGATAGTGCGAGAGCTTGTCTTTATAAAAGAGATGGCCGAATTCGCCATTGAACTTGTCGTACTGATCGTAAGAAACTTTCAGGACGCCGTTTTCCACGCGAAAGGTGTTCTTGTAATTTTCGCTCAAGTCATGCCCGGCGATCTTGACTTGCCAACCGTCGAGATTCTTGCCGTTGAAGAGGCTGACCCATTGATTATCCTTCTTCCCGGCGCAAGATACGCCGAGCAGAAAAAGGAAAATGAGCAAAGACAATCGTCTCTTCATAAGGGACCTACCTGAAAATAAAAAAGAATAGCACAGAATAAGAAATTATGCGATGACCACTGACCGACCTAGCGCCATGCTCCATGCCCTCTGCGCTAAGCCAATAGCACCTCCGCGCCGCGGCCTTGTTGAATGAGCGGGACGTAGGTTTCGAGCTCTTTTTGTATGGCAGAATCAGTGAGATCGATTGTTTTCTTGCGCTCCGCCGCCATGTAGGCAGCCATGCACAGCTTGGTAATCTCGAGACCATAACTCAATGGCAGGGTGGCATCTCGACCGGTAAGAAACGCCTGCGCCGCATCTTCGAGCTCGTCGGTGTAGCCATAGAGATCCGGCTCGTTGTATTGCACAGCCAGCAAGCCGCGTGAGGCGGTGGCTTTTTCCAGTGCGGTTTCCGCATCCGCAACCGCTGCTGCCGCGGCATCACCGATGAAGAGTTGTAATGAGGAATTGAGCGTGTTGATTTCAAAAGCATATCCAGGACCCATGCCGTCCATGAACAAACGCAAACCCTGCTTCTCGAACATCCACGAATTTGTGAATTGTGCTTTGACAATCTGGCCGGTTTCGGGATTTTTGAAGGTGATCATGCCGGTGGCAAAATCTTCCGCCGGCGTCTTGCCGTAGTCGACGCTCATTTTTTGCATGAGTTTTTCGCGCCACGGTTTTTGCCCCCACTTGAGCAGCGCGCAATCCGCGGAGATGGAAATCGGTTGCAAAAAGGTGGGCGATTTGCCGAGCGGTGTCAGACAGTACCATCCGACCGCCATGCTGTGGCAACCCATGTCGGAAAGCACGCCGCCGCCCTGGCGCGTGGGATCCCAGAACCACGGCTCGTGCGGGCCGCCATGTTCTTCTGCAGAGCGGGCGAGCACGAGCGGCCCCATGGTTTTTTGCTGCGGTGCAAGCTGTTGCAATTGGGTGCGAACGGGCTTCATGAAAACTTGGTTTTCGAAATAAGCAGTTTTGAGCTTGGCGCCGTGGGCAAGATCGACAATACGCCGCGCCTCTTTCACGTTGCGCGCCAAGGGTTTCTCACAGATCAATCCTTTCAACGCGGCGCCTTTCTTGACGGCATCGGCGATTTTCTCGACGATTTCGACGCGCGTGAAGTTCGGAGAAAAGATTGCAATCGCATCGACATGTTTTGCCATGTCAGCGACATCGGCATAAACTGTTCCTTCGCCGATGCTGTGATCTTTGATTATTTTTGAGAACGCTTGCGCTGAAGCCGCAGTGCGCGACACCACGCCGGCGATTTCGACGTTTCGAATTTGCATAATCGCGCGCGCTTGAAACTTTGCGATGAAGCCTGCACCCACTATTCCGAGCTTGAGGACTTGTGCCATATTTTTCTCCTGACATTCTTATTGATCATTATCCCCAGCGGGGTTGCTCATCAGGGTTAATGCCGAGCGTAAGCTTGGCGACGAGTTCGCGTGTCAGCGAGGCGTTCGTGGGATGAATCCGGCCCAACCTCGCATCGCGGAATAAACGTTCGATCCCGGCCTTCTTGAAAATCCCAAAGCCTCCGGCCAAATCCAGCGCGAGATCGACGACACGCCATGAGCCTTCAACGGTCCGGTACTTCGCGGCGACGATCTTGATGACCCAATTGGAGCCGTAGTCAACGCCGGCCGACCAATCCTGCGCCAACTTCTCGATTTGCGGGCCAATGGACTCCAGCTCAATCACCATATCGGCGATGTTGTGTTGAACTTCGGCGTGATAGGCCATCGAGCGCGAAAGCCCAATTGAGGTTTTCTTCTTCACATTTTCTATGGTCAGATCGAGGGCGCGCTGAGCGATGCCGTAGTAGATGTTGGCGAACCCGGACAGCGCCCAGGCAAAGATCGCCAGCACGAAGAAATCGACCCCGGCCGCACCAGCCGGAACCACGCGGGCGATGTATTTGTCCGGCACGAACGCGCCATCGAGAATGGTGTCATCGCTCGCGGTCGCGCGCATTCCCAGCACGTCCCAAGTTGCTTGAATCGTGCAGCCCTTGGTATTGCGGGGCATGAAGGCATGGACGATTTTGGGCGCTTTGGGATCGCTTGTGTCCATTCCGTGAATGCCGAGATAGGTCCACACTGGCGTCAGGCTGCCGAAGGCCTTGCGCCCGGTGAAGCGATAGCCGCCGTCGACGCGCTCCGCTTTCGTGGTTGAAAGGAGCACGGGAATATCGTTCCCGCTCTCGGCGTGACCGGCAGCGAAAACCCCACCGGCGACGGCGTCTTTCAAGAGCCACTCGAGCGATTTATCGCCCGCTCGCCAGAGGTCAACGGCGACGCCGGTCCAATAGAGATGCATGTTGACCGCGAGGGCTGTGGCATGCGCGTAGTAGGCGAGACGTCGCTGCTCCCGACAAACCTCGGGCAGCGACATGCCGAGGCCGCCCAGTTCTTTTGGCACGGCCATCATCAGATAACCGGCTTTTCGTAACTCTTCAAAATCCTCAGTGAAAAAGCGGTTTTCCTGGTCGTAAACCGGCGCGCGCTCAAGGCAACGCGCCAGGATGTCTTCGGAGAGGATGTGGCTGTCAGTTTTGGTTTGAGTCATGGTTGTTGCCTCCTTGGTTATACTTCCCGTAGCTCAACTTTTCGTGGCTCAACATTTATGTTGAGATGAAACCGCACGCGCAACATAAATGTTGCGCTACATATCTACTGAAACATATCTGGACTGATCTCCAGCGCGACCTCCGATATCTTGTCCACTGGAATGCCGACTCGTCGCGCGTGCTCGCGGAGGGCTTCGGGATTAGGCGCGTCGTATTCACAATAAATCTTGCCTTCCGCCTCGGAGACGTAGCTCTTGATCCAAACCACGCCTGGCATGCCCGCGAGCACTTCCTTGGATTTTCTGGCGGCCTCTTCCAACCGCTCTCTTGAAAGCGGCGGAACTGAGCGCTCAATGATGTACCTGGGCATAATTTCCTCCCTGCGGAATTCTGTTTTATAAATGGATTAACTTCATTTTTGCAACTGCCTGCAGACCTCCTGCAGTTTTTCATCTTCGCACTCGGCAGCTATTTTCACCGCCTGGGTCGCGCAATCATCGGCGCGATCTTGTGCGCCTTGCGTAGCATGCAGGCGGGCGAGATGATACAGCATCCAACCTTCGCCCTTGCGATCGCCGAGATCGCGCCGTATCTCAAGTGAGTCCTCGTAATAATGCAGCGCTTGTTCGATCTTGCCCATGTCGTAGCAGACTTCTCCCAAAGCCGCCAAAGCATGCCCTTCCAAGCGACGTTGTTGCGTTTGACGGTTGAGCGCAACGGCTTGCTCAAGGCAGGCGAGCGCTTCCTCATCGCGATTGAGGCGTTTCAAGGTTACGCCGATGCTGTTCCGCATTAACCCCGCATGGATTTGATCATCGAGCTCCTGGAAGATTCCAAGCGCCTTTTCATAATGCTGCATCGCCTGATCGTATTCACCGTGATTCCATGCAACGATCCCCATGGTGTTGAGCAGGCTGGCCTCTTTGGCGCGATCTTGCATCTTCTCGGCGAGTACCAGCGCTTCACGATAATACTGCAAAGCCAATAGAGGATCACTTTCCATGAGACGGCTAACACGAGCCCTCCCTTTGAGCGCCTCCAGCTCGCCAGGGCCATTGTTCGTCATCTTTCGCAATGCTCTTGCTTTTGCCCAAGCCGCCATCGCTTCCGGATGGTTTTTCTCGCGCTCGTAAATGGCGGCGACCCTGCTCCACATCCGAGCTTCGGTTTGATGATCCGCCAGTTGAGCAAAAAGCGCCGCACCTTCGCGAAGATACGGCAGAGCTTCTGCGTGTCTCTCCAGAGCCAGAAGTACTTCTCCCAGCATACGAAGCGAATGGGCCAGGCCGTCGGCATACTTGGTCTTCCTGTTCAAGTCCACCGCATCTTTATAGACCCGGAGGCTGTCTTCAATCTTGCCTTGCTCCCAATAGATGTTGGCAATAGCGGTCAGAGAAAACGACTGCATGATCACGAGCCGGTGTTGCATGCTTAGGTCCATGGCTCGTTGCATGTAGAGCAGGGCTTTATCGTTGTTGCCCAGTTCGCGCTGAATACTGCCGACTATCTGTAGGGTAGCGATTTGCTTGACCGGATCCGGTTTCACCTCGTAAATGGCGAGCGCTTCCTCCAAGCACTTCAAGGCGCGATCATGATCACCAAGATGTCGCAAGACATTCCCAAGATTGATCAAATCTCCGGCGATGGCCTGGGCATCGCAGCGTTGCTGATCAATTGCCAGTGCCGCCTCATTGCTGGCTACTGCTTCTTCGTTTTTGTCTTGATGCCAATAGAGAAAGCCCAGACTTCTGAGGGCGATCCGCTCCCCAACCGTATCGGAAAGATCGCGGCTGAGGCGAAGCGACTTGTTGAGTACCTCTTCAGCAGCATCGAACCGGTTGAGCAGCGTATACAACTCTCCTTGTCGACAATAAACCATGGCGAGCCTGGCATGATCTTGCGCCGGCTCGAGCAGAGCCAACAGCTCGTTGATAATCCGCTGCTGGCGCTCACGCTCCCCAAGTGTTTCGCAAAGCCGCTCCTGCTGCAGGAGAATGTCGATCAACGTTTCCTGGCGCTGCCGATCTTCCGAAAGCTTCAAGAGCCACTGGCGTGTTTTTTCGAGTTGATTGAGTGCTTCCGAAAATTGGCTGAACACGCCGGCTTTTTGAACCGAGGCGCGACCGTAGTGAACTGCTTTCTGCCAATTTTCCGCCTGGCTGAAATGATGCGCCAACACCTCCGAATGTTCCTCGAGGCGATCCGGATAGAGCTCTTCAACCGCCTTTCCAACCAACCCGTGCAGAGATTTGCGCTGATGCTGAAGCAGACTCTCATACGCCACTTCCTGCGTGAGCGCATGTTTGAATTTATAAGTTGCGTCAGGCCGCACGCGAATCTGTTGAATCAACCCCAGGGCCTTGAGCGTTTCCAGAGATCGCAGGAGATGAGCGTCATTCTCGAGCGTGCGCTGGAGAATCCCTCGATTGAATTCACGCCCGACTACCGCAGCAAGACATAAGAGCTCTTTGGCCTCGTGATCCAGGCGATCCAACCGCGTTCGAATGACGGCTTCCACCGTGTCCGGCAAATGCAGCTTCTCCAATGAACCGGCCAGTATTGCCTGTCCTTGCTCAACTTTCAACGTTCCTTCTTCCACGAGCGTCTGGCAAATTTCTTCAAGGAAAAAGGGGTTACCGCCCGTGCGCTGGTGAATGCGCTTGCCCAGCTCTTCCGGAAAACGCTCCGCGCCAAGAACAGACTTCATGATCCGCAAGGATGGCGACACTTCCAGCGGCCCGAGATGGAGCAAAGTATGATGGCTCAGGTTGTTCCACTCCAGCGAGCTATCCGGACGATAAGTTGCCACCACGAGCAGAGCATAGACCGAGACCATTTCCGCAATTTGTTTCAATACTTCCTGAGAAGCCTCGTCAGCCCAATGCCAGTCTTCGAGGAACATCACGGTCGGGCCGCGTATGGCGCTGAGCGTAAAGATGGCGCAAAGCCCTTCCAACATCGCGAGCCGGAGATCTTCGCCTTGTAGATGCTTGGGCAAAGGGTAGGCCTCGCTTTGAATCGATAGCAAGTGCAGATACAGCGGCATGAAATCTTTCAGACTCGGATCGATAGCGCAAATTCCCGCCATGGCAGTTTCCAGCAAGCTTGCGGGCGAATCGTTTTCACGGAGCCGCAGGATATTCCGCAAGCTCTCTACAAAGGGCAGATAAGGAATATCGCTGCCGTGCGCTTGGCAACGGCCCTGCACGAGCTTGATGGCTTCTCGATCCAATTCGCGGCGGAGCTCGAGGAGCAAACGGCTTTTGCCCGCTCCCGCCTCGCCGCCGACGGCAACGAACTGGCCTTCGCCGCGTCTTGCCTTTGCCAGACAATCTTGCAGTGTTTTCAGTTCCTGCTCTCGCCCCGTGTATGGCGTGAGTCCCACTCTCTCTGCCGCTTCGAGACGGGTTTGCAGTCCGGATTCTCCGCGCACGCGATAAGGCGTGATCGACTGCGCCTTGCCTTTCAAGACCACAGGTGCACAGGCTTCCGTTTCAAAGAAGGGCGCAATGAGGCGTTGATGCTCCGGCCCCACGAGAATTTCGCCGGCCTCGGCCTGAGTCGCCAGCAAGGCGGCAATTTGGAAAGCGTTTCCCGTTATTTCATATTTTCTCTCATAATCACCCCGCAATTGCGCGACAATAACGCCCGTGTTGATTCCTGATTGCACGCCGATTGCCTGGCCGATACGGCTCTCGAGCGCGGGGCTCATCTCGCGCACTTGCGCATGAAGCGCCAACGCCGCACGAACCGCGCGGACGAAATCATCTTCATGAGAAGTGGGAATGCCGAAGAGTGCGGCCATTTCGTCTCCGGCAAACTGATTGATCACACCGCCGTGCGTTTGCACGATTGCAGCGGCGCTGGCCCTGATCTGCTTCATGACGTCCTCGACTTCTTCCGGCGCAAGATGCTCGACCAAATCGGTGTAACCGGCCAGATGAGAAATGAGAATCGTCGCTTGCCGTCTTTCCGCTTTGCGAAGCTGATCGGTGGGCGTTTCTTGAGAACTCTTTCGAGGCGCGGGTGTTGGTCGCGACAAAGCTGGGGAAATCGTTGGCTGTAACAAGGCGGAAGCGCGAGCATTTTGCAAGTCTTGGATCATACTCCGAACCGGTTTTCGTGAGCCGAACCGCGCCCGCCAATTTCGCCAGACCGAAATCCGTGATCTTCACCTGGCCGGATTCCGTCACCATGATGTTGCTGGATTTGATATCGCGATGCGTGATGCTTTTCGCGTGCGCGGCTTTCAGCCCCTCGGCGATTTGTGTGGCGTAAGCGAAGCAATGATCAATTGGCAATTGAGAATTGTCAATTAACAATTGCTTCAATTCCTTTCCCTCAATGAATTCCATCACGATGAAGATCTCATCATCGACTTCTTCAATCGCATGAATCGTGGCGATGTTGGGATGATTCAGCGCTGCCACGGCTTGTGCTTCGATTTTGAAGCGCTCGCGTTCTTCTTCGTTGGCGGCAATCTGTCGCGGCAGAAACTTTAGCGCGACGATGCGTTTGAGCTTGGTGTCCTCGGCTTTGTAGACGACACCCATGCCGCCTTCGCCGAGCTTTTCAAGGATTTTGTAGTGGGTAATTGTTTTTCCAAACATCAGCTATTGCTCTTCGGCAACATTGCGATAAACTTCTTGCTCGGAGTAAAAGCCATCTGCAATAACGGTCTCTTTCAAATTGTCTTTGGTCAAAGTCACAACCTCGAGCAGAACCGAAGGCACTTCCACCTGGCCGTTGTGGCTTCCAGCTTTCGTAATGACGGCTTGCCTTTTCCCTAGCTGCACGGCCAGCTCAGCGGCCGCCGTCGCGATGCGGTGAATCGGCAAATAAATCGTCATGGCTTGCGTTCCGGCAACGAGGCGTTGGCAGGCGACCAGCTCGGCATCTTGTCCCGTCACTAAAATTTTTCCGGCCAGGCCTTCTTCCTTCAGCGCTTGAATCGCGCCGCCGGCAGTGCCGTCATTTGAAGCCAGAATGACGTCGAAGCTCATCCCGTGGCGGGTGATCGCGGCGTTCGTGATTTTCTTGGCATTTTCCGGTTTCCAATTTTCCGCCCAGTCTTCGTGGATGATGGCGACTTCACCACGCGCGATATAGGGCTTGAGGACATTGTCCTGTCCTTCTTTGTAGAGAAACGAATTGTAATCCGTCTTGGCACCAAAGATGCGAACAATGCGGCCGGGACGTCCTTGCGGGAGATGGTCAACCACATACTGCGCCTGCAGTTCACCGATCCGAACGTTATCGAATGAGATGAAGAGGTCGAGATCGCAGTCCGTAATGATGCGGTCATAGGCAATCACCGGCACGCCGGCTTCATGCGCCAGGTGCACCGCTTTGGCCATGGCTTGGCCGTTGTGCGGAACAATGACGAGCACGTCGACTTGATTGCTCAGCAGCGCTTGTACATCCTGCATCTGGCGGGCATCATCGCTGTTCGCGGATTGCACCAGCACTTTCGCACCCAGAGCTTCCGCGGCGGCCACAAAGAGATCGCGATCTTTCTGCCAGCGCTCCTCTTTCAACGTATCCATCGAAAGGCCGATGATGATTTGCCGCGCCTTCTCGACCTCCTGTCTGGCCTGGGAACGCTTGCCTGTTGACAGGGACACGCCGATCAAAAAACTCAGAAGCAGGGACACGGCCATGAGAGCGAATTTTGGTTTCATGCCAGCATGCCTTCGATTGCGCTCAACTCCTCCGCCGCAAATTCGCGCTGCTGCAGCAGCGCCACGATTTCCTCGATTTGGCTGACCCGGCTAGCCCCGATCAGCGCCGAAGTCATGCTCGCATGGCGCAGCACCCAGGCAATCGCCATTTGCGCCATCGATTGGCCGCGTTGCCGCGCGATCTGTTTTAGTTTGCGCACTTTCTCCAATTTCCCTTCAGTGACGTCTTCACGACGAAGATATGCTTTGGGTTTGAGCGCCCGAGAATCGGTGGGAATACCCTGCAAGTATCGATCTGTGAGCAGCCCTTGCGCCAGCGGTGAGAACGCGATGCACCCTACCCCTTCCGTTTGCAACACTTCGAGCAGTTCTCCTTCAATCCAGCGATTGAACATGTTGTAAACCGGTTGATGAATCAGGCAGGGTGTGCCGAAGCGGCGCAGGATCGTGACGGCCTGCTGTGTTTGTTTGGCATCATACTGAGAAACGCCGGCATACAACGCTTTGCCACTGCGCACGATATGATCGAGCGCGCCCATCGTTTCTTCCATGGGTGTCTCGGGATCGGGGCGATGATGATAAAAAATGTCGACGTAGTCCAAACCCATGCGCTGCAGACTTTGATCCAGGCTGGCGATGAGATATTTGCGCGAACCGAAATTGCCGTACGGGCCCGGCCACATATCCCAGCCTGCTTTGGAGGAAATGATCAGCTCGTCGCGATAACCCACAAGATCTTTTTTCAAGATTTGTCCAAACGTTTCTTCGGCGGAGCCATAGGGAGGGCCGTAGTTGTTCGCCAAATCGAAGTGCGTGATCCCGAGGTCGAACGCACGGCGAATCATGGCGCGCGCATTCTCAAAAACATCGACGCCGCCGAAGTTGTGCCACAGGCCAAGTGAGATCGCCGGCAGTTTCAGCCCGCTACGGCCGCAGCGGTTATAGCGCATGGCCTCGTAGCGATTGGGGGAAGGCAAGTAGGTCAATTCACACTCCGCACAGAATGAATCAGTCAGCATGGAAACGAAATAGCTCTTCAACACAGAGACGCGGAGAGTCGCCGCGCGGCGTAGCCGCAACCAAAAAGCAAACACTCACGCAGAGTTTCGCAGAGACTCGCAAAGGCTGAAGCATTCTTGCAGAATTTTGCCTTTTTAGCAACGTTTTTGGTTGCGACCCTGCCGGCCGGAAGTCTCTGCGAATCTTTGCGAGGCTCTGCGTGAGTCTTTTTTTTGTTGCGGCTACGCCACGCTGTGTCTGTGCTGAGTAAAAGCTTAAGAGAGTCAATTTACTTTCAGTGTTTTATTCTAGGTTTGGTTCTTTCGACGCTTTATGAGGTGTCCACTTTTGAGCCTGCGATTTTAATCCAAGGCGAAGGCAGCAGCAGGCACCTCGCAAAATTCAGGTTGATGTAACGACCCGGAATGAGATTCTAATCGACGATCGCTTGATAAACCAGAACCGGGAACTTGTTATTCAAATCCACACCCTCGGCCGGATACAACTGCGCCATGACGATGGCGAACATCTGCTCGTGAGGATCGACGAAGAACCGGGTATACCAAAAGCCCGCCCAGCCATACGTGCCCACCGAGCCCAGCTCGCTGCTTTCGCTCAACTCTCTTCTGATCCCAAAACCCAGGCCAAACCCGAAGCCCTCGAGCTTGTCGTGCAAGAAATCCGTCGTCATCAGCTCGATGGATTTCCGGCTCAGCAAGCGCGCGCCTTCCAACTCGCCGCCGTTCAACAACATTTGCAGGAAGCGCCCATAATCGGAAATCGTGGCACATATGCCCGCCCCGCCGGAATAAAATCTTCGCGGTCCGCTTGTGGGATACGCCGGTGAATACTCGATATTGCCGGAAACCGTTGTTTTCTCCGGCACACGACTCAAGCCTTTTTCCGCTGAGTATTGATAAACCGAGGTGAGACGCGTTGCCTTGTCGGCAGGAAGAAAGAAGTAGCTGTCGTTCATCTGCAAGGGGACAAAGATGCGTTCTCTGAAGAAATCATTGAGTGACTTCCCCGAGACCACCTCGATGAGATAGCCCAACACATCCGTCGAAAGACCATATTCCCACTTGTCACCCGGATGGTTCAGCAGCGGCAGTTTGGCGAGCTTTTTCATGCTTTCGGCGAGGGTATCGTCGTGCAATCCCAGGCCGTGTCCAATCTTGTTTTGCGTGTATGGCGTGCCCAGTTTGTCGTTCCAATGATAAGTCAGGCCGGACATGTGCGTGAGCAGATGGCGGATAGTGCTCGGCCGCTTTGCCGGCACGAGCGAATCGGCCCCGGCCGGCTGACCGTTGGTAGCGGGCGCTTCGACCATCACCTTCAAGTCTTTGAATTCGGGAAGATATTTGTGCAGCGGATCATCGAGGTGAAAAAGCCCTTCTTCGTAAAGCATCATCGCCGCGACGCTGGTGATCGGTTTGGTCATCGAGGCGATGCGAAAGATCGCGTTATCCGGCATCGTTTTTTTCGTTTCAATATCTTGCATGCCGACGCTTTTAAGATATGCTATCTTGCCCCGGCGCGCCACGAGCGCGACTGCGCCGGCAAGTTGTTTTTTCTCGACGTATTGTTTCATTACCGTTTCCAGGCGTTGCAAACGCGCACTGGAGAGGCCGACGTTTTCGGGCGAAGCTACCGGCAAGCCTTGGGCAAAGAGGATAGTGGTGAGACTAGCACAGACAATCAAGAATCGAGCAAGTGATTTCATGATACTCTCCATGAATTTCAGTCGAACAATGATTACGCACTGATCTATCTTGAAAGTTCGAGACACGGCGAAGAAGTCAATAAAAAATCAATGCGGTACTATTGATTCGTCTAGCAATTAAGCGCTTAATGAATCAGAAATATAATAAGATTATGAAAGTTCATAAGCGCCCGCGGATTGATGAACCCCACGGATCAAGCCACTATCAGTGGGTTTTTTCAACCCGTGGCCGATATTTTTGATTTCACGTTGCTCTGAAGGAGCTCCTTTACTCGGTCTCATGTCCTCTTATTTTATTAGAACCCATCGCCCAATCCTCGCGCTTTCAAACAGGCCATCAATTACTTTCATGTTGGAAAGCGAATCTTGAAGCGATACCGGCACGGGCGTATTATTGATGATCGACAAACTAAACGCATCGCCCTGCGTGGTGAATTGATTGCTCGCCTCGATCGGGACGTCTTCCCACGCCTCCCCACGCAGGAGGAAAATTTTCACGGCCTGATCGGGAGGGGGATTCACCGGAAAGTCGACGTCGATTTTGCCCTCGGTCCCGTAAATCGTCGCGTGTTGATGGCGCACCAATTGCATTGAGCAGGTAAAAGTAGAAGTTCGATTCCCGAAGTCGAGTATACCGGAAACCATGCGATCGATATTGAAAGCCGGGTCAATATCCGTTTGCGCAAAAACGCGTTCGGGCTCGGCGCCGAAAACAAATCGAGGGATAGACACGGCATAACAGCCGACGTCGAACAACGTTCCGCCGCCGGCACCAGCCTGGTTGCGAACGTTCTTCGCATCTATATTGAAGAACGAGATGAAGGAATGCAGCGTACGCGCTTCGCCTATAGCCCCGTTGCGCGCCAGCTCCCGCGCCTTCAGCCATTGCGGATGCTGGCGGTACATGAATGCTTCCATTACTTTAACGTGAGGATGGGCCTGCGCAGCGCCCACCAGTTGCCGTAATTCGCTTACGCTGGTCGCAATCGGTTTTTCGACAAGAACGTGCTTTCCGGAATGTATCGCTTTGATCGACCAGGGCACATGCAGGTGATTCGGCAGGGGATTGTAAATGGCTTCGACTTCCGCATCGTTCAGCAATTCTTCATAGGAGCCATAAGCCTTCGAGATGCCGAGTTGCGCCGCTGCCTTATGTGCCGCTTCCATGCGGCGCGAGGCCACGGCAACAATATCACAGTGCCGGCCGAGCTGCATCGCAGGAATGACTTTTTGCGTTGCGATTCTGGCCGTGCTCAAAATGCCCCAACGGATTTTGCGCATCATGTCGTGAAGTCGATGAAAGGTGATGACCTCAGAAATACACACGGATCAATCCCGAAACTTCGGGACAAACGGAAAGAGCCTGATGGAGTAATGGTGTACGAAAATTACGCTATTTAATTAAATTAAGTAAATATAGATAATCACACATATTTGTCTCGCATTTTGTTAAATTACCTAGACTATTAAAGAAGATTAACTTATTTTAATTAGAAATTCATTTGCATCGCCATAACAAAGTTGTTATATTTATGTATATAAAGAGACATGACTGGAGTCCACGTATCTCTCTGCAGGACGCGCCGCCTAAAAGTCTATTTTTACAAGTGTCTCACACCAGCGTCCATTTCCACTTGCCTAAAGCTTTTTCGCAAAGATTGAGGCGTTTGCTAAGTTTTTGTAATATAGTATTTTTGTCTTCTCTATGCAAGCCCAGCCTTGCCTGTGAGCGATGGCGTACAAGGATGGCTGCTCGCCTTCTCGCAAGAAACTCATTTAAGCGCTTAGCACAAAGAACTCAGGGCAAAACTCTGAGTTCTTTTGACAAGATTGACAAGATTTACGGGATTGATCTTCAACATGTAAATCTTGTCAATCCTGTCAAAAAAAGCAGCCCCCGCGGCGGCTTCTGTTTTCAGCCAGAAGAGGCCCTCAGTGGCTCGACTGAAAACGGGCATAGTCTATATTATGGAAGGAAACTTCTCGCGCTTATCACGACAACAGGAGTTTAACACCAAATGATTGTCATGAAATTTGGCGGGACTTCGGTAGGAGATGCGGACAGTTTCGCCAAGACCGCTGAAATCATAAAAAAAGCCGTCCAGCAACAAGGAAGCAAGCAAAGGCCCGGCGTTGTCGTGGTGGTGAGCGCCATGGCCGGAGTGACTAATGCCTTGATTGCGGCCGCAAAGTCTGCAGCCACCGGCGAAGAGACGCACTATCGGGAAGCGCGTAGCGAGCTATTGGTTCAACACCTGGCGGTTGCCGGGCAGTTGGTCAAGGATCTTGCCGAACGCAACGAAGTGGGAAAAGTCATTGAAGAATACCTGAGAGAATTCGAGCGCCTTGGACATAGCATTTCCGTGCTGGGCGAGTTGACCGGCCGGGGATTGGACGTCGTCAGCAGCCTCGGTGAAAGAATGAGCGCACCGCTGCTCGCGGCAGTATTGCGGACGCTCGGAGTCAAAGGACAACTGGTCGATGCGAGCGCGCTCATTGTCACGGATCAGACGCATGGAAATGCCGCGCCGATTTGGGAATTGACGACGGCACGTTGCCGGGAGCGATTGTTGCCCCACATTGAAAGCGGCGCGGTTCCAGTGGTGTGCGGTTTCATTGGCGCGACCAAAGACGGCGTCTTGACCACATTGGGGCGAGGCGGTTCCGATTATTCGGCGGCCATCATCGGGGCGGCCCTGCAGGCTGACGAAATTCAAATTTGGACGGACGTCAACGGCGTCATGACGGCCGATCCTCGCGTTGTGGCCGGCGCACGTACCTTGCCGGAAATCCGGTACGAGGAGATCGCCGAATTGGCTTATTTTGGCGCGAAGGTATTGCATCCGAAAACCGTGGCGCCCGCACTGCAAAGGAACATCTTATTGCGCGTGCTCAACACCTTCAATCCCGATCATCCCGGCACACGAATCGTGCAGCATTCAAATGACGGCGACAAGGGCGCGGTCAAAGCGATCACCGCCATTCGGTGCATGAATCTTATTACCGTTGAAGGGCGGGGCATGATGGGCGTGCCCGGCATTGCGGCGCGTGCTTTTGCCAGCGTGGCCGGCGTCAACGGCAACGTATTGATGATCAGCCAGAGCAGCAGCGAACAAAACATCTGCTTCGTTGTGCCGCAGAGTGTCGCCGAGTTGGTCGTGGCCGCGCTGCAAAGAGAATTTGAGCGGGAGCTTTTTCACAATCATATTCACCAGATTTCGGGACAAACCGACATTGTGATTGTGGCCGTGGTTGGCGGCGGCATGAAAGGCACGCCGGGCATTGCAGCCAAGGTGTTCTCTGCGTTGGCGGAAAAGAACCTCAACGTCATCGCCATTGCACAAGGATCCAGTGAGACCAACATCAGTCTCGTGGTTGCTGAGAAAGACGCGGATCAGGCCGTGTGCGCCATTCACGAAGCATTCGCGCTGCACCGAATCGTGCCTTGAATCCACAAAACTGATCCAACGAGACGCTGAAGAATTCTCCATGCTGTCATGCCCGTGCAGGCGCGCATCCAGAAGATCCAATAACAATGGATTCCCGCGTTCGCGCATAGGCGTCAACCTAACGCAGTCGAAGAAATGGGCCACATGCCCCGAAGGGGCAAAATAAGCCAAGCCCAGGGCAACGCCCTGGGTACACGCGCAACACAAAGTTTCTTTAGCCCTGAAG
>JBOHQX010000048.1:0-79335 GCA_050732395.1 bacterium | reverse complement strand
GCGGCGTAGCCGCAACAAAAAAAAACTCACGCAGAGCCTCGCAAAGATTCGCAAAGACTTCCGGCTGGCAAAGTCGCAACCAAAAACTTTGCTAAAAATGCAAAGTTTTACAAGTTTGTATTACAGAAGCCGCTGCGCGGCCGGTTCTTTTTCGACAGGATTCACAGGATGAACATGATCGATCATCATCCTGTAAATCTTGTCAATCCTGTCAGAAAACTTTCAGCTTTGGATTTTGAATTTCTTTGCTCAACAAGCACAGGTTTCACTTTTAATGGCCTAACGGATGCTCACGCCGGTCGGCGCTGCCGGCGCCTGGGTATCGTCGACAGGCAACGTGAAACGCAAATAGATGACCTGGTCGCGCAGATTGTTCGCCGACCAGATCCACTCCACGCCGCGATCGGTCGAAATGCCCGTGACGTTTTGAAACTGCGCCCACGGCATCGCTGTGCCGTGCCGGCCCTGCGCAGTGGCGCGCTGCCACTGTGCATCATCAAACTGCACCTGATGCCAATTGCTTTCTTCTTGGAGCACGATTTTCCAAGAGGCATTGGAGGGCCAGAATTTGTTCAAGGCATGAACTTCGGCCACCAGACCGCCGGCGTTGTCCCCATTGGTCGCCTTGATCGCGATCACATTTTTGCCGCCGAGCAAAGGCGCAGCATACTCCTCTGCGGTTTGCCATGAGGAATTGGCGCCGACACGCATGCCGTTGATGTAGATTTCGTAGCCGTCGTCGCCGGAAACGAGCACGCGCAAATCATTGGTCGAGTCAGGCTGCGCCGCAATGCGGACCTCGAAATTCGCCGTGCCCTTAGCGCCCTCGTCGTCCGTGACCTCCAGACTGGCGGGATAGTTTCCTGCGGCAGCGTACCGATGCGAAACCTGCGCACCCGAGGCGGTTGCCCCGTCGCCGAAATCCCATTGGTATGCCGTGATGCTGCCGCCGTCCGGGTCGTATGAATTCACACCGCTCCACGTGAGTGTTGCACCCTCGCGCCCTGCAGCGGCCCCGTCGACCATGGCCACCGGCACACGATTCGAGGGCCTGGGAGTCTGGGTCTCTGCGATCGCCGCGTCATTGAGCGCAATCCAGGCTTTTTCGATCGTGACCGAGCCGTCGTTGTTCACGGAGCCGTTGATTTCGAACTTGCGATAAACGCGCAAGTTCACCTGCAATTCGCTGCGATCGGCGCCGAGGTCATTCACCGCAAACAAGTCCATGCCGCTGCCCGCGCCCTTGCGCAAGCTGAACGGGACCTGCAATTGATAATTCCGATAGGTTGCTTGCTCGGGGGAAATCTCGAAATCCACCATGGGATTGACGAGATCATCAGCCGGCTGCGAGCTCAGGCGTTCCTCGCGATGAGGGTTGTACAGCGACAAACGGAATTGTCCACCGCTGTTTTGATACAGCACGTAACCTGGAAAATTGATCACCAGAGTGCTGGTATTCACTGCCGTGAAAGCTGCAATACCGATGGTGTTCGTGGATTGATCTTTCACGATATGCGCGCTTTGATCGCTCTGCAAAACTTGCACGTCCGGCGCGGCCGCATATTGTTGTGTCGCGGTCGCGCCATGGGCCGGCAACAAAATCGCGGCAAAAGACGCGCCATTGCCGTGCGCCATATAAACGCGCGCAAAGCCGCTGCTCACTCCATGCGCGCGCACCGGCGTGGTTTCGGGAAAATAGTAACCCATGGTGTTGTGCTGCAACCAGCGCAACCGGCCGAGATCACGATCATCACCGCCGGCTGTTGGAATCGCGTTGCTTCCGGCCGAGGATTGAAAGGAGCCGGCGTCGGCGCGAAAGGTGTAAAGCAGCGTGCGCATGCCGCCCAGCGAGGACGAGCTCGCCTGGATGCCGCTGCCGACGCAAACGATCTCGTCGTCAAAGAAGAACCAGGAGCGCTGCGCCGTGAAGCTATTGGCAGCTCCGGTCAACCGCTGCGCGCCCATGCCAATGTAGCCGCCCAGAGTCGAGACTCCAAAAAATCCCCAATTACTCAGCATGGCTTTGATCTCGCTCAAATTCTCCCGGCCGGAATACTCGGAGCCGGGCTCGACCGTGGCGCGTTCATAAGCCGCCGGCAAGGTCATGGCATTGAGCAATTGATAAGGATGATTCTGAATATTCTCCCGGCGCAATTTGTCGACCGTGGCAGGATCGACAATGTTCACCGCTCCAAAAATGGGCGCCAGCGGCGAGGCTTCCATATGCGGCTCAACGAGGTTCGCCATGATCAAGCTGCTGAAGAAGCTTTCGCGCCGCGCGACCAGATAACGCGCCGTCGGAAACGCGCGCGCGCCTATGGGATTGGAAGCGTGGGAGGCGATGTCCTGCAGCATACTGCGATACGGCTGCACCTCGGGATAAGCAGTGCTGGCAAGCAGCTCCGCGCCGGATTGAATGCGGCCGCCGTATGAATTTTGTTGCTGCGGAAATTTGGAAACCGTGAACGGATCGCCATACCCCCGGTAAAAAATCCAGCGCAAAAAATGTTTGAACCAGTCCAGCGTGACTTGCAAGCCGGTGCGGCGCAAAGGATCTTGCGGATTCACGCGCGTCCCCGTGGAAAACGGTGTGCCCTCGGTAAATTTGAGGTAGCGCGCATAATCGCCGAAATGCTGGCCGCCATAGTGCATATTCAAAACGTTGTAGTGAAAAAAATAAGTCCAGTCATGCTGGATATGGGCGTAATCTCCCTGGCTGGTAGCCGTGGCCATGAGATTGACGGCACTGTCGGCGAGATCGGCGTCTTCGAGATATATTGCAGCCAGGAATCGCGCCCAGCCGCGCCAGGCTGCGTTTGCGCCGTTCCATTCGCTCAAGCTTTGCCGGCTGACGAAAGCACGCAGCGCATTTTCCATGCGACCGCGCACCTCCGAGCTGACGCTCGCGCCGCCTGCTAACAGGCCTTCCGCCAGCGCCCTCGGCACACCAATCTCGATCTCCCACCAGTTCTCGATAGTGTTGCGCTCAGCAAAGTCCAGCGCCTGCCGCAAGCGCGACGCGCCCGAGCCGTTGCCGCATCCGGCCGCGCGCGTGAGGTCGGCGGCTATGTACCATTCCGTCGGGCTGTATCCGCCCCAGCCCTGGCCCACGGGAGTATTTTGATGGCGGTTGACCGTTGCGGTCCAATCGGAGCATGGCAAATACTCTCTGATATATTTTTCTCTGGCCTCCCGCAGTTGCTCCGAGGTGAATTGTCCAAAAGCCGGAGTTACCCAGGAACTGAGACTCCACGCCAGACTGGCGATGTTGAAGAAAAGAACGCGCTTCCTTGCGGTCATTCTATTCACTCCTTTGAACTCGAGACGATGCACCTTTTGCTCTGCCGTGACCCTTCACGCGCAATGGCGCTTGCGGCTCAGGGTACCGGCTGGGTGTAGCCGCCATCCGCCGCTTCGTTCATGAGCCGGAGAATGTCGTCAATTTCCTGATAGGTCAGCTTGCGATCTTGCAGGCTGGCCATGAACGTTGCGCTGAGCCGTTGAAAATCACTCTGAGTGATCTTGCCAAACGAGACGGCATTGGTGAAGGCGTCGAGCGTATTGATGAATTTCTCGCGATTATTGCTCACGTAGCCGTCCGGGAAATAGCGAAAGACGCTCCACAGAAAGTCGCCGGCAACATACTCGGCGGCGGAGGCGGCATACTGCATGCGATTCGCCCAAAAATAACCGCCTGCCGCGCCCAATAGGAGGACAGTCGAAAGCACCCCCACCAAAATCCCGCGCACGAAGATACGTTTTTTGATCATGCCGACTTCGGTATCGAGCAGCTTTTTGTATTTGGCGTCATCCATGTTGAGGTTGGTTCCCAGTTGTCGAGTAAGAGCAATGCCTAATTTTCAGCGAAAGCCTGAACTCGGTACTGTGCCCGAGTCCACCAAGATCCCTGCGGGATGACATGGCTGAGAGTATGGTTTTCAAGTTAGCAGTACCCTAGTGCACGGTCACCATATGAATACCGCGCACCTCAACGTTATGCCGATCATGCGTGTTCACGCGCCAGGCTGGCGGGCGCGGCTGCGAACTCGACCTGAAGCTCGCCATCCGTAATCAAAAACGTTTCTTCGCTTTCTTTGCCCGAACGCAAATCGGTACGCACCAGACGCGCGACACCGTGCGTGGAAGTCTGCAACGCCAGAATATGATGCCCGGCTGCCAGCGTTACCTGCGGCGCCCCTTCGTGCTGCAAGCGAAACCGGGAGCGGCTGCCGGTCTCGAAAGAAAAGTTTCTCACGCCCTGCACTTCGATTTTTCGCACCGCCGGGTGTTTGAACTCGAACGCATGGGTGGTGGCGAGATTATCCAAAATGTCGAGCTCAATCAGCTTGGGCGTGAAGGTTCTCAACTCATAAAGCGCGTCGGTCTTGACGCGTAAATTCGCGTAGGGTGGAATCAAAAAGTCGCGATACTGATGAGGGTCGCCTGCCATGCCGGCCTCGGCTGCCTTGACCAGATTGTACGCCTCGCGCGCAGACACATAGTGCAATTTGAACCGGTTCCCGTCATTGTAGCGCTCTTCCAGATAAGCATGCATCATATCCGCGTGCTCACCGAAACAGACTTCGAAGTTTTCTTCGCGCGCGCCGTGCGTGTGCACTTTCACGAACACCCAATCCCGGCGGCCGGCCACGTGAACGTTGCACCGGATCCATTGGTCGATACGCTCCGGCGACGGCAGATCGTGAAAATCGAGGTTGGATTTTTCCACGATGGATTTACCGAGGATAAAATTGCGCGCGTACACCTCGATCATGCCTTGCAAGATCATCAATCGCCGCTCATCTTTGACGGTGGCGTCTCCAGCGCGCACCTCTTCACCCCAATCATGATTTTTGTTGTTGCGCTTGCGCGTGGCGGCGTAATAAATCGAATTGATCTTGCGCGACTGTGTCGAGCCGTGGCCGGAAGGCATGGTGAAATCGGCGTAGCATCCGGTGCGGCGCAGGATTTCCAATTCTTGATCGACGCCGCAATACAGGCCGTGCGCGGAATTGTCCAACGCCCATTTGCCGTGAATAAAACCGTAGAATGATTGCGGTGCGGGCGCCGCCGTGATCAAAGCGCCAGTCTGGCGATACAAGCGCTTCAAGCGCTCGATTTGTTGTGCGAGCTTTTCCGCGGTGTCAATCTCCGGAAAAATGTGCCAGCCGCGGCCGTGGTGCACGTGCAGATCCACTTCGCCAAAACCGTCATAACTCAGGTGCGCGAGCTGCTTGAGAAAGGTGAGATCGTCCTTCTCCGTTTCCCAATCTTCTACCAGGTAAAACCAGGAATGCTTCGGCGGGCAACCGTCGGCGTCACGATGGCGGGAAGCCATGGCGGGATAGTGCTCGAGCCATTGTCGCATGCGCGCGGCCTGCATGGATACGTCGTGGGTGTTTTCCTTGGGCTCGAAGTGATCCACGTACAAGAACACGATATGCGTGGGCGCGCCGGCTTTCACGCGCAAACGTGGATGCGCGAATTTGTAACGAAAATACTGCAGCAGCCAGGGCTTGCTTTGGCGCATGCGCCAGAGCGTGACCGCGCCGCACACGATCCCCAACAGCGATGTAACCAGCATCCAGATCATGCGCCGCGCTTCTCGCTCAAAAGTTCTTGATACAAGCGGTCGAAGCTCGCCACCTCACGCTGTAGCGAAAAAAACTCTTCCACTCTCCGGCGGCCGTTCTCGCCCATACGTAAGGCAGTCTGGTTGTGGCTCAGCAGTTTTTTGATGGCGGCAACGATAGCGGCGGGATTTGCGGGCGGGATCAACAAACCCGTTTCACCTTCTACAACGGCTTCCGGAATACCGCCGACTGCCGTAGCGATCACGGGCTTGGAGGAAGCCATGGCTTCCAGTATAACGTTCGGCAGGCCTTCGGAAAGCGAGGGGAGCACGAAAATATCGAAGGTGTTCATGATTTCGTGCACGTCGTTGCGAAAACCAAGAAACCGAATGCGGCGGGTCAGTCCCAGCGCGCGGATCTGGGCTTCCATTTCTTTGCGCAGGGAGCCGTCGCCGACAAAAACAAAATCAAGCTTGGGGTATTGCCGCACCAATTGCACCGCCGCTTGCTGCCAATACGCCACTCCCTTGTACGGCTCCACGCGCGCCACGGTGCCGATGACGACGCGATCGCTGGCGATCTTAAGCTCACCCCGCTTGTCGTGGGTGCCGTTGCGGCGTATGAACTTGCGCAAATCGACGCCATAGGGAATCAACTCGATTTTTTCCGGTGCAATGTGCCGGCGTTCGATCAACGAGTATTGTATTTCTTGTGAAACGGCGACGATTCTATCCACACGCTTCATCGCGGCCCTGTAGGCCCACACATGGCGGAATTTCGTACGCAAGATGTCGTTCTCGCCGTGAGAAACGGTTTCCCAGGAAATCACCGGCGGGCGCCGCCCCGACCAGCGTGCGGCAAAGGCGCCAATAATGTCCGCCAGCAGCAACGTCGTTTGCACGAGATCAATTTCACATTCCCGGATCAAGTGCGCTACCTTGTTGATCAGCGACAAATCGAATTTGCTGCGCTTGTGACAAACCACGACGTCGACGTTCAGTGCTGCGAAATCCTTTTGTAAAGGGCCGCCCTGCCCGATGCTGCACACGATGATGTTGTATCGCTTCTTATCGAGATGCTTGACCAGCTCGAGCAGCTTCTTTTCGGCGCCGCCGATGGCCAAGCCGTTTACGACTTGAAGGAGGTTGATGCGTTCTGCCATTTTCACTGTATTTACACAACACGTACTCTGAATCTGTCCCCTGCCGCCGTTGGAGAACTCCACGGATTCGGCAACGTCATATCGCGGTATGATCCCGCGCTCCCCGCTCCGGCGCTTCAGTTTGCCGCAGCCGCTTCGCCCTTGCCCTTGACCAGGAATGGGCCGATCGCCAGATAGTCGAGATGGCCCTGCAGAAACGAGCGGACGGCGTCCAGCGGCGTGCACACGATCGGCTCCTCATGCATGTTGAAGCTGGTATTGACGAGCGTTGGAATGCCGGTGAGCTTGTGATACTCCTTTAAAATCTTGTAGTAGCTCGGATTGTCCTGCTCGCTAATCACTTGCGGGCGTGCCGTGCCGTCCACGTGCACGGTCGCTGGCGATTTCTCTTTCATGTAATCCGTGCAATCGAAAGTGATCACCATGAACCGGGCCGCATAAGCCGCGCCGGCGAAGTTCTTGTAACATTGCTCGGCGTGCTCGGCCAGCGTCACCGGCGCGAAAGGCATGAATTCCGTGCGTTGCAGGCGCTGGTTCAGCCATTTGTTCACGTCCGGGTCGGTCGCTTGGTACAGAATGGAGCGATTGCCCAGCGCGCGCGGTCCCAATTCCATCGCCCCGTTGAAACGCGCAATGACGTGGCCCGCCGCAATCAGGCGCGCCACTTCTTTCTCGATTTCTTCATGATGTGAATATTCCACCTTCGCCGCTTGCAATACCGCTTCGATCTCTTGCGTCGTGAAACTTGGGCCGTAATACGCGTTCGGCAGCGTGTGCGCGACGCTGCCGTTGCTCTGGATATCGTAATATAATGCCGCGCCTTGAGAGATGCCACCGTCGCTCATATTGGGATAGACAAAGACTCCTTTGACCCCGGGCACTTCGAGAATGCGCTGATTGAGCTTGACGTTGGCAAACGAGCCGCCGGCGAGCACGACTTTGTCGATTTGAAATTGCTGCACCGCGTGCGCGACCAGATCGGTCATCACCTCTTCGAAGCGGCGCTGAAAAACCGCGGCCACGTCTTCACGGCGGCTGCCTTCGACGATGCGCCGCATCACACAATTCTTGAAAAAGCCGATCTTGCGGTGCCACATTTTGCCCATCATGAAGGGCGCGAGAATACGCAGGCCGTCGCAATGCAGCATGGATTTCACCTCGCGATAGATCGGCGCATCCGCATCGCCAAAAGCAGCGAGCCCGAGAATTTTGCCCTCGTGACGGTTCGAGCGAAAACCCAGCCAATTGGTCAAGGTGCCATAGTAGTGGCCGAGCGAATTGGGATAATAGGAGCGCGCGACCACGCGTATAGACTTTCCTTCGCCGATCGCCACCATCGTGGTCACGAAGTCGCCCCAGTAATCGGAAGTCACAATCAGGGCTCGGGAGAATCCGCATGTGAAAAACGCCGAAGCGGCATGCGCCACGTGGTGCTCCACGCGGTGAAATTTGGCTTTGGGAAACATCATTTTGAGCCGGCGCTCGTCGGCGGGGTGTGCGCGTAAGACTCTTTTGTAAGTCAAAGCCAACACCGCAAAGGACATCAGCAACTGCCGCACCACGTCCATAATCGTTACTTTACCCTCTTTGGGTCTTACGAAAACGTTGCGTGGATAGTGCGGCAGCACGTTGCAAAACAGATCACGAACTTTGCTGATTTCGGGAATGACGACGTGCTCGATGTCATCCGGCTTCATTTTAGCAAGTCGCAGGACGGTCGCGATCGATTTTTGCGGGAAGCCGTCCTGGTTTTTCACCCGCGTGAGCCGTTCCTCATTAATGGCCGAGACAATCTTGCCGTCCTTGATGACCGCCGCTCCCGCTTCGTGCTCATTGCTAAATGAGAGTATCGCCATGCTGTTCGCCTCCCAAGCGAATTGCCAAGCTAAAGTCGCAGCCTTGATCGCACTGAATAGTGATTGCCCTGCCTAGCAATTCATTCAAACCGATCAGGGGATATAGTGTCGGAAAAAGGCGCGCGGCCGATTCCATACATCAACTATACCAATCTCCCAACGGGTTGCAGACTTTTTAGGCGGCTAACTTCTGCGTCCCGCTGGTCGCGACCGGCCGCCCGGGTGCAGAAAACATGGCGTTGGATGCAAAAACTTCTTGCGCACAACAGCTTTTCAAAGAACGATTCGTTACTACACCGCCGTCTTCCGATATTGGTGCAGCACTTGCTTACAAATGTCGGACCATGCGCGCGCTTTGTGCTCCCAGGTGTGTTGTGCGGCGACGGTACGATGCGCCTCTGCGCCCAATCGTGGCCGCAATTCACGGTCTGCGAGCAGACGCGCAAGCTGGCGTGCGTACTCGGCATGGTCGCCTGGCGATGCGAGTAGTCCATTTTCACCGTCGCGGATAATTTCTGCGATTTGCCCGAGGCGTGAGCTCAAAACCGGCTTGCCACAGGCCATGTATTCATAAATCTTCACCGGTGAATAGTAGAAAAAATCCAAGGGCGGATAAGGGGCGAGCACGACGTCCATCGCGGCAATGTAGCGGCCCACTTCGTCGTGCACCACGTGGCCGGTCAAGGTCACTTTCTTTTGCAGGCCATGGTCCATCACGAATTTTTCCAGAAGCGGCTTCATCGGGCCGCCGTCGCCCACGAGCAGGAATTTCACGCGAGGGTCCTGCGCCATCGCGGCTTGCATCAACGTAATCAAATTCTCGATGCCGTGCCAAAAATGGAAAGAGCCAATGAAACCGATCACAATGGCATTTTCCAGGGCGTATTTTGCGCGAATCTCCGTGCCCGAAATTTCTGGATTGAATTTCGACAAATCCGCGCCATTGGAAATAACATGCATGCCGCCGTTCGCCAGACCGCGCTCTTGAAAGTAATGAGCCAGCTTGTTGGAAACCGTAATACAAGCGTCCGCCTGGCGAAGGTTGTATGCCTCGATCGTCTCCAACAAGAGCGGCAAGCGCCAGTAACGCGGGTTGAATTTGCGAAATTCATAAACCTCGGGGCTGTCGACTTCCAACACCAGAGGGATATTCAGCTTTTTCGCCAGGGCCACGGCGGAAAGCATGTAAACATCCAGGCGTGCGACGATCAGGTCGGGCTTCTCCTCCCGCAGGATGCGATGTTCCTCGTAGAGATGGCGCAAATTCGAAAAGATCTGATTCGGTTCATGCAAGACCAGATCGAGGTGCTTCTTTAGAAATTGGCGCGCCACGGCCTTGGTGCCCACGTCGCCATTGGCAGTGGGCTGCTCCTTGCGCCAAAACATCTTGACCTCGTGGCCACAATGCTGCAAGGCTTCCATCAATTTGACGCCTTTAATCGTCGAACCGATGGAGGCGCCGTACAAATCGTACAAGTAGTTAAAGTAAACGATCTTCATGAGTCAATGATATGAAATCAGTCGCAAACTACCGTGAGAAACTACCGCCCGGACTCTGTAAATCTTCCAGCGATGAGATCACTTTTACAATCATGGTTGCAACTCCAGCAAGAGCAAGAGCGCCCTGGCGGTAATGGATCGGTAATGAATCAATGATATAGAATCAGTCCCACAGCCAGGGCATAAAACACCAGATTGACGATGGTGGGCAAATCCGTCAACAAAACAATCTCGGGATTGCCGCCGGAGTTCTTTTGATGCACCAGATACAGGTACCGGAATATGCCGAAGAGCACGAACGGCACGGTGAAAACCAGATTGTTCGTCCCGAATTTCGCCACGGTCTCCGCCGAGGTCGTATACAGTGCATAGGACATCACCGTGGAGGCGGTGACGACGGGCACCATCTGATCCAAAAGCTGCGCGCTGTATTCGCCCAGCGTTTTGCGATGGCTCGTGGAATTGTCGCCGAGCAAAAGCATTTCATGCCGGCGCTTGCTCATGGCCAGAAAGAGCGCCGCGAAGATGGTGCAGAGCAGCAGCCAGGAGGAGATGGGAACAGCGATAACCACCGCTCCGGCGGCCGCGCGCAAAACGAACCCGAGCGCGATCGCCAAAACATCCATGATGATCACGTGCTTCAGCACGAAGGAGTAGGCCAGGATCAAAATGAAATAGCCAGCCGCCACCATGCCGAATTTATTGCCCAGTAGAAAGGCCGAGCCCAGCGCGCCCGCCGCCACGATCAATGCGGCGCCGACGGCCAGCCCGATTGGCACTCTGCCCGAGGCTATGGCGCGATCCTTTTTCAGCGGATGATTGCGGTCGCTTTCGACGTCGGCGACGTCGTTGATGAGATAGACGCTGCCGGACAGCAAACAAAACAGGAAGAACGCCGCGGAGGCCTTCCACAGGAGCGCCGGCACCAGCACATTTTTCGAGAAGATCAACCCGGCAAATAGAAGCAGGTTCTTGGTCCATTGCTTGGGGCGAAGCGACAGAATCAGCCCGCAGAACATTTCTTATTGTCCCCCGTCTTTGACTTTCACGCCGGTGGGCGGCGCGGGCGGCGTCCGATCGGTGTTGGGGGGCGGTGGGGATTGCACCGTATTCTCCCGGCAAACAAATTTGATCGCATCAGAAATGACGACACCGCCGGCGTCCTTATTGGAAAGCACGACTTTTCCGGTCCGGCCCACGTCAAAATAAAAACTGCCCAGGCTGTTCCACTGGCCATAATTCTTCGTTTGATCGATAGCGCCGGCTGTCGTTCCCTCACGATGGTATATCGTGTACGGCACGCGACTGGCTTCTTGAAAGCTTCCCGGCTCCGGGCCGTGCCACGGATGCCACTCGAAAACCTCGTATCTGCCCGGCACGCCGATCGTGGGCTCATATGTAGCCGTATTCTCACCGCTGCCGGAGCTGGCATACGCGTACGGTGAGCCATATTCGTCCCAACCATAGCTGAGTGAATAGGCAATGGTGTTGCTCGCCTCACCAAAAGGCTGCTCCCGCCAGGCGCCCTGGTAAATCACGGGGTTATTGCCGGGAGAGGTCATGTTGATATCCACGTTGTCGATGACAATATCGGTCACCAGCACCGTCGGTCGGCGGAAGAGGACAATGCCATCGCCCTCTTGCGCACTCGAGCTCTGATCGCCTGCGCCCGGCAAGGCGACGAATTCAAACGCGCGGCCATCATTGACCGCCGGCACTTGACCGCCTTGAAATTTATAATACGGCCCGCCGGTCAAGTGCGAGGCTCTGACAGTTTGCGGCCGGCCCGAGCCGTTGCAGATCACCGCACCCTTGTCAAAATATCTCACCCACACTTCTCCGAGGGCAGAGATCTGTTGAGGCTCGCCCAGGGGCTGTCCGAGATCAGCGAGATATTCATCATACAAGTACGTGTAACGATGCGCCCACAAGCCCTCATCCACGCCCACGTATGCGCCGGTCATACATGCTGTTGCCAGGCCGTAACGCATGCGTTGGAAACTGTCTTTGGCGCCGGCAACTTCGACAAAGTTGACGCGCGGCTGCGGGCCGTTACCGGAGCGAAACGGTCCGAGCAATGAAGTAAAAACCCACGACCACGCTCCGCCCTTCCAGCCTTCCATGCCCAAACCGTTGAGAAACGCGGCTTCATCCGGGCCGGCCTCATGCGCCGCAAAAACCTTGTTCGGCAGCCGTTTTCTGAGCTCTGCAATCAACAGGCGGTTGCCCTCCTGCCAACGCTGATCTGCGAGATGATCGCCCTGCCCTTGGGCATTGTCGGCCGTGCCGTTCCCGTCGAAATCGATGGCGTTGTATTCATCATCGCCGATATAGCGAATGGTGTTGGCCCAGGAATCAAAGAACACGCCGTCGAAATAACGCCAATCAACGGCGTCCTGGAAATAGCCGGCAAAAAACTCCGAGGCGTTGGCGTTGTTGTAAGTTTTGCCACCGTAGGTGAAGGTCACGCGAGGGCAAAACCGGGTCACGTTCAACCACCATCCTTCGCCGGCGAAAACGCGCTCGCCACTGGCCTTTTTGGTGTGCCACGCCTCCGGCAATTGGGCAATGACGCCGTCATTGTCCACGAGATCATCGGTCGCGCCCAACACGATGACGTCCGGATTCTGGAGCTTCAGCCGGCGCGCCAGTTCGTCTTGATAGAATCGAATCACCACAAGATCATGATTACGCCAGATCACCTCGCCGACGTTGGCGTCGTAAAATGTCACCACGCCAATACGCGGAAAAGAGGAATTGAAGTTTTGGCTCTGCACCGGGTACGGACAGGCCGCCAGCAAGAACACGAACGATAATGAGATGCCATTGCACTTCATGGCTTCGACTTCCCTGTTCATAGTTTTATTTTTTTGAACACGCTTTCCGGAATACTCCGGATGATCAGCATGATGCCCTGCCAGAACCAGGGCAAATAGACCACGTCCTTGTTTTGGTCCATGGCACGGTAAATACCTTTGGCAATCACTTCGGGTCCTACGAAGAGCAACCCTTTTTTGAAATGTTCGGTCATGGGCGTGTCCACAAAGCCGGGTTTGATCGTGAGCACACACACGCCGGCTTTGTGCAGGCGCTGGCGCAAGCCGGACAAAAAAACGGAAAGTGCGCCTTTGGCGGCGCCATAGACGTAGTTGCTCTGACGGCCGCGATCTCCGGCCACGGAAGAAATCACCGCGATCGTGCCATGCTTCTGGCCTTCGAAATGGGGGGCGAGGCGAGTCAGAATCGCAGCGGGATTGAGAAAATTGACTTGCATCGCAGCGGTCATGGCCTCCACGTCGGACTCGCAAAGCGTTTGATCGGGCAGGATCCCGTGCGCGACCAGAAGACCGTCGAGATCGGGAAATACCGACAGGCATTTCTCGATGGCGGTGATCGCCGTTTCCATCGCGTACGCGTCAAACGCGGCGTATTCCACTTCTCCGGCGCCGCGCACCTTCAGGTCCCGGCATAAGCGCTGCAACTCCTGCTCGTCGCGCGCGCACAAGTAAAACGCCGCGCCTTCTTTGGCAAAGAGCTTGGTGACTTCGTAAGCAATGGCAGAGGTGGCGCCAAACACCAGAATTTTTCTAGGCCTGGCCATGAGCAACGTCGACTCTTCTATAAAAACTCGAGGATAATTTTGGGTCTATATAACGTTTGAAATGCTCGAATGCCGGAAAAGCGGAGCGAAACGTTTTCTGCGCCATGCGGGCATCTTTCGCCGGATAGATTCTGCCGCCGTGGCCCGTCACAATCTCATCCAGCTCGTCCAGCAACGGCAGTAGCTTACTGTCTGCATAGGCGAAATCCAAAGCCAAAGTCACGCCGGGCATGGGAAATGACAGCATGCCGAGAGGGGCGATATTTCCGAATTCTTTCAAAACCGCCAAAAAGGAGCCGAGCCGGCTCCTGGTGATTTTCTCCAGAATCATTCTGAGGGCCTGATGGTTTGCGGCCGTAGGCACGACGCACTGCCATTGCAGGAAACCGCGTTTGCCGTACATGCGATTCCAATGATGAATGCTATCCAAAGGATAAAAATATTGATCGAAGTGAATGCGGTGTTTACGGGATTTGGTCAACTGTTTATGGTAATACATCCAATTGAATGCCTTCAAAGCATGGGCGGACAACAAGAATGAAGGTGCGTCCATCGGAAAAGTTTTCCAAGCGGCGTCTTTGGGTAATATCTTCGCAACGTCATGCTCCGGGTCCGAGGTGTGATTGGCGCGCAACAACAAGCCGCGCCCCATCTTGTTGCCGCCGCTCAAACAATCCAGCCACGCGACCGTGTATTCATAGCCCAGATCCGATTCTCGGGAAAGCGTAAAAAACTCCTCGAGGCTCTCCAGCTTGATGGACTCCAGTGCGAGGTACGGGCCGTAAATCGGCTTTAACGCAAACTCCGCCCACAGAATGACGCCGGTCAAACCCAACCCGCCGATGGTCGCCTGGAACCAATCGGCGTTCGAGCTTGGGCTGCAAAGCATCCTCTCCCCGTCCGAGCGCAACAGCTCAAATCGTCTGACGTGATTTCCAAAGCTGCCGGCACGATGGTGATTCTTGCCATGAATATCGTTTGCAATCGCTCCGCCCACCGTGACAAATTTGGTGCCCGGCGACACCGGCAAAAACCAGCCCTGAGGCACAAAAACCCGAAGAATCTCTTCCAGCGAAACGCCGGCATCACATCTCAAAACACCGGTCTGAGGATCGAACGCATGCAGCTTGTTGAGCCATTTCGTCCACAAAAGATAGCCCTCTTCGTTCAGACAAGAATCGCCATAGCTGCGACCGAGCCCGCGCGGCAGCAAGGTCGAGGTGATCGAGCGCATGGCGCTCTCAACCTCGCCAAAACCGCCGGGTGTCAGAACGCCGGCGTGGGCCACTTTCGGAAAGCGGCCCCAAGATTCAAAATTCGAGTCGGTCAATTGCGCATCCTTTACCACCAACGTTGTTGATTTACGACTGGCTCGCGGTGTGCAATAGTTCTTGATACCAGCCGAGCAATCTCTCATAGTGCTTTTCCGGCGAAAACCAGGTTTCCGCCTTTTGGCGCGCCGCGCGCCCAAATGCTCTGATGGTATTCTCATCGCGATCGAGCTCTTGGAGGCAACGCTGCAGCGCGGGGGCATTGCCGGCGGGAAATAAGTAACCATCCTGGCCGGGATTGATCAATTCAGTAATTCCGCCGAGATCTGCGCCGATTACGGGTTTGCCCATGGCAAATGCTTCATAAATCACCAGCGGCGAGTTTTCGTACCACTCGCTCGGCACCACGATGAAACGCGCATTGGCGACGAGGCTTTTCAATTCTTCGCCGTGCTTCGCGCCGACAAAGTCCACCCCTACTCGCAGCTCTTTCGCCAGCGCCTTAAGCCGGCCTTCTTCGGGCCCGCCACCGATGATTTTCAGCCTTGATCCTTTGAATGCTCGCATGGCCTGCAGAAGCGTGGCAATGCCTTTCTCGCCGGACAATCGGCCGAAATAAATGAAGTAGTCTTTGAATTCCGGATGATAGGCGTAATCCTTCAGCTTGATCGTGTAAAACAGGTGCCGGATACGCTCTGCGGCGACGCCCCCGGCGCGCAGCTTGTCGCCCATGAACGTGCTGGGCACGTGAAACAGATCAATATGATCGTACACGCGCATCCACTTGTGAACATAGCTTTCCAGGGCAATCAAAAAGCTCGCCGCACGCGAATCCTGATGGCATTTTTCCAAAACGGGATGATAGAATTTTCCGCCCAGGCACTTTTCGCAAATGCGGCGGTCACGGTCAATGAACAGGCGATAGTTCGGGCACACCAGCTTGTATTGATGCACGGTCTGGATGATCGGAATGCCGAATTTCTTGATGCCAAGCAGGATCGACGGTGAGAGCTGGTGATCGATCATGTGCACGTGCGCGAGATCGGGCCGGGTTTTGGCGATCAGCTTTTCGATGCGCTGGCGCGCCTGGACAGAATAGATGATGCGGCCGGCCGCCTTCGGCGCGGTCGCCAGGCGTTGTAGCTTCGAGCCGTGAAACTCGATGTTGTCGACAAAGTAGTCCTTATATTCGGTATCGAAGTTATCCGGATGCTGCATCGAGAACGGAATCACTTCGTGCCCGTGCGCCTCCAAGATCTCCTTCAATTCGAAGTAATAACGCTCGGCGCCGCCTTTGATGAAGTAAAACTTGTCGACTAATAGAATTCTCAAAAACGGTCCTTCAAACGTGCAATCTGATAAAGGCGCTACTACGAAACGTTACGACCCCGCTTGCGCCCGCGTGAGCAATAATTCGTTAAAACGAAAACCTTTCAGGGCATAAAGCAGAACGAAATAGACCGCCGTCGCGCCCACCAGCACGAACAGAAGATTATGATCCCGCGCCAACACACAAAAAACAACCATGCCTGCGGTCGCCAAGACCGCCTTGGGAATAAAGCTGAATTCCAACAGCCGGGTGATGCGAATCAACGCAAAGAGCATGCAGAGACTCAAAATCAAGCCTTCGGTAATGACCGTTGCGAGCGCGGAGCCGGCGATGGAATACTTCGGGATGAGAACGTAGTTCAGGCTCAGATTGGCAAGCAAGCCGGCGATCTGCACGAACACCAGTTTCTTTTGGTGGTTGGCGGCGGTCAGCAAAGTCGCGAGAAAAACGTTCAAGAACAAGATGCCTGACACCCAGGACAGAATCCGCAGTGCCGGGGCGGCGTTTTTGAAATCTGCCCCGAACATGAAGACCACGAGCTCCTCCGCGAGCAGGGTAGCGCCGGCAATCATGGGCAGCGCGAGAAACACGAGATACTTGAGGCCCTTGGTGAAGATGCGTGCTGCTTCATCCGAGCCCAGAGAGGCTTCGCGCGACAGCGCCGGAAACAGCGCGGTCACCAGAATCGTTGGCACTAAATTCGTGAGAGAAAGCAATTTGTACGCCGCGGCATACCATCCCACGGCCTGCGCGTTGGTCATTGCGGACAGCATCAAAATGTCAACGCGGTCATAAATCGTCACCAGAAACATCGACAGCCCGAACGGCAGCGCCTTGGACAAAACTCCTCGGGAAAACTGCCAATCGAAAGCGAGCCGGACCGGAAAGAATTTTTTTTGAACGATCCAAAGGCTCAGGATCACGCTGACAAGGCCGCCGAGCGCAAAAACGCTGCAGAATGCCAACAAGCCGTAGCCCCGAACCAATAACGTCATACCGAAGCCGGAGGTGATGATCTTTTCGGCGACTAAAATCAGCGTCTCGTAACCCATGCGTTCATGGGCGCGGAACAGCGCAAAGCTCAACTGAAAAAAAGAGCTGAGCACGCCGTAACCGCAAAAGACGGCCACTGCCCACCGCGCTTCGCCCTGCAGGGAGGGAATCAGCCAGAGCGCGGGCATCAACAGCGCGCTCAAGACCACGGTGGCAAGCTTCACGGTCAGCGCGTTGGCAAACCAGCGCGGCGCGGCACCGGGATCACGTGCGATTTCGCGCGTGAAATAGGTGTTCAGGCCGAGATCATTCAGCAGAAACACAAAATACATGAGCGCGCCGGCGAGCGCATACACGCCAAATTGTTCGTCGCCGAGATAGCGCGTCGCGACCGGCACGACCGCCAGCGCCAGCGCCATTTGCAAAAACTGGCCGAGCGAAACCCAGTACGTATTTTTTTTCAACCTGCCGCTCATGATTCCGGCGTATAGACCAAGAATTTACTCAACGCAAGATACCCCAGATGCCCGAGCTTGAACGCGCGAATGGCGTCGTAGGGCGAGCACACAATCGGCTCCTCGTGCATATTGAAGCTGGTGTTGATCAGCGCTCGCAGGCCGGTACGTTTGCGGTATTCTTCGAGAATGCGATAATAACTGGGGTTGTTATGCTTCTCCACCAATTGCGGCCGCGCCGTGCCGTCGACGTGTACCACCGCCGGGCATTTCTGCTTCATTTCGGGAGTACAGTCGAAGGTGATCGTCATAAATTTTGCCGGAAAGAAATTCAGGCCGACGTTTTTGTAGTAGTAATCGCAATCTTCAATCGTGCTCACGGGCGCAAACGGCATGAACTCGGTGCGGTTGAGGCGCTCGTTCAGCCAATCATTCACCGTCGGATCGGTCGGCTGATAGAGAATCGAGCGATTGCCCAGGGCGCGCGGACCGAATTCCATTCTGCCGTTGAAGCGCGCGACCACTTCGCCCGCGGCGAGCAGGTCCGCGATTTTCGATTCAATGTCGGCACAATACTCGTAACGCAAGCCCGACTTCTGCAATTCCGCTTCGATTTCCTGCTCGGAATAATCCGGACCGAGATACACGTGCTCGAGGCGCGGAATCTCTCGATAATCAACGCCATACTTCAAATCTCTGTAATAGGAGTGCAACGCCGCGCCGCAGCTCAAGCCGCAATCGCCCATGGCGGGAAAGACGAACAATGATTCCACGCCCGGCGTTTCCGCGACTTTCTGATTGATACGCACGTTCGCAAACACGCCGCCCGCAGCCTTCACGTGGTTGCTGCCCCGGTCCTGCAAATCGCGCAGCGCCGCTTGCACGAAGCTCGTCACCATGCGCTCGCTGATACTTTGAATGCCGGCGGCAATGTCTTCCTTGCTGTAGCCGTTGACACGATCGGAAATCACTTCCACCAGGCGTGGATAATTGGTGCGATGCGGATAGGCATGCTGAAAGACTTTTTTCGCCAGATCGTAGCTGAAATCGGTGTCATTTATCTTGAACAGCTCATGATAGAATTTTTCGGTTTTCTTCGGGTCGCCGTAGGCCGCGAGGCCGGTGATCTTACCCTCGTGCCGATTCGGTTTGAAGCCGAGATACCACGTGATGAAGTTATAGAACAAGCCGACGCTGTGATACGAGGGCACGCGCTTGACCAGCTCCAGTCTGCCCCTACTGCCAATGAAGATCGAGCCGCTGTCGCCGTCGCCCTGGCCGTCGAGCGTGAAGATCTTGGCCTCGACGTCGCCGCCGGTATAGTAAGCTGAGGCCGCGTGGGCAGTATGATGATCGACCAAATCGATGGGGAGGTGATGCAAATCGAATTGGCGCAGCAGCTTTTTAATGCGGCGCAGGCGGCCGCGATTATAGAAATACGGATAGAGGAGAAAATAGGGATCCCAAGTGGGGTGCCGCGTGATCAAACTGGCCAGAATCCATTTTGGATTTTTCTGCTGATTGAACAAATCGCGCAGCACGTATTTCAGCAAATCTTGCGGAGGCGCGACGGCCACGGCGATGCGATCAATATTGCTGCGCTCGGATTTGGTGATTTTCAGGCAAGCCGCAATGCTGCGGTGCGCCGGACCGTCGTCGGTATTGCCGTCGTGCAATTTGATGCGGGAAAGGCGCTCCTCTTCAATGGCCACGAGAATCCGGCCGTCTTCGATAACCGCCGCGCTCGCATTGTGATCATCATAAAACCCAAGAATTCTCATACTTCGAAAGAACCTCCTCCAGGTCTAATTGGCCGGTGCGGCCTTGGTCGAAAGCGAATCTGGACGAATGTCGTAAACAAAAATCGAATATCCGATCACCGCGGCCGGCTGGAATTGTTTGAGCCAATCGTATGAAGCATGCGGATAAAAGCCGCGAATGTTCTGCAAACATGTGGCGCTGATGGCGATGACCCCGCCGGTCGGCGCACAGCCCGGCAATTTGTCCGGATCGAAATCCGGATCGAAGGTATGGCCATCGACGCCGAGCAAGCGCTCGCAATCGATCTGATAATACTTCGGATCGGCCGTGCCTGAATACGCCAGCTTGATTTTGCCGATCCCGTGCTCATCCAGGTATTTTTTCAAAGCCGGCAAATCCTGGCCCCAATCGAGATTGGAGTCGAGCATGTATTTGTAGCCATTCTTCGGGCCGCCGACAAGCTCGTTGAAATAAGCCAAATGATGCGGATGAATCGCCCAGGCGCTGCCTACGTTCCACAACAACAAGCCGGCCAGCATCGTTTGCGCCCAGATTCTTTTTGTGAACAGCACGTTGACGGCTTTGCCTGCAATCATCATCATAAAAGGCAACGAGGGCAGCACGACGTAACGATACGCGAAGTCCGGTTTTTTCAGCGTGCCGAGCCACATCAAGATCACCGGCACCAGCAGGAACAACACGGCTGCCAGATCCTGCTTGCGGAGCAAGAACAAACCTGCGGAAAAAAGCAGGATCAACGGCACGGGTGTTTTCGTCAAAAAAGCAGCGAACGGAAAATACCAAAAGCCATTCGGCGAAGTTTCACCCATCAAAAATTTCATGCGGCCCACGCCCGTGGCATTGGTCCCGATTTGCGGTGTGATGCCCATCATCATGGCGAACGAGGTGAAATAATCCCGCCCCGGAATGGGAACGGTGCGCGCCACGTGGCCGGCCGTCTTTACGAGCGCTGCGCTTTTGCCTGCCGGCATTTTGGCGAGCAGAGCTTCCAGCTTCGCTTGTTCGTCGGCATCGCGCACCAGGGGTTCGGCGTGAAACCCGTAGTTCAAAACGATCACGCCATAAGCAAGCATGAGGCAGGCTGCCAGCGCGAGTGTACCCTTCGCAAAAATGCGCCACCAGCTTCGCTGTAAAAATCTCTCCAATAGTGGCGGTGAAAACGGCGTCTTTACCGCCGCACGTTTGCAAAGGAGGAGGGCAATCGCAATGAAAAAATAGATCGGCAATAAAATGATCGCCGTGAATTTCGAAGCCATCGCCAGGCCAAAGGTCAAGCCGGCAGCAAATAAGCGCACCCAGGAGGGATTTGTTGCCACCCGATAAAACGTGTACATCGAGAGAAAAAAGAACAGGCAGAAGCCCATGTCGCTGGTCGTAACCTGGCTGTGCGCAATGACATTGGGATTGAAACAATACAGCACAAGCGCGACAATTGCAGGCCATGGGCCAAAGAGCTCTTTCGTCCACCTGAATAAAATGAATCCCAACAAGGCGCCGAGCACGACAATGGTCATGCGCGCCCAGAAAAACATGTCTCCGGAGTTCGAGTTTGTTTCATACAGAAACGTTTGCCCGAATTCGATCTCGCGCTGGCGTTGCCAGTACACATTGTCGAGATCGAGCTTGACGTCCATCAACAGCAGCGGCGCCGCGGCGATCAATTTGATCAATGGCGGATTGCTGGGGTACAAGCGAAAGTCGTTCGTCTGCCAATACGTGTAACCTGCAGGCAAATGGCCGACTTCATCCCACGTCGGCGAAGTTTGCCGCATGCCCAGTACGCATTGCAGGACAAAGGCCGCCAGCAACAGGCTGCAAGCGAAGTTCTCCCACTTGGGCGCCAGGTGTATTGCGGAGGTCTTCACGGCGTTCTCTCCGGCACCGAAAGCACGCGGCCCGCCGGCGCTGGTTCAGCATTCGCCAGGAGGTCCTCCACATGCGCCGATTTTTTGTGATGAACGGCAGCCGCGGGAATAAAACGGCTGAGGGCGGTCAAAAAGCCGGCGATCAGCCAAAACATCATCAAAATCTGGTGGTTCATGATGTTGGGGCCGGTATTGATTGAAATACAAAGTGCCAGCAATCCCGTCATCAAGCCCATGGCGATATTGGAAAGGTGTGACTGTTTGAGCCTTAAGACTCTCAAGCCCGTTTTGAACATGGCGAGGATCAAGCATACGAAGAGCAAAACGCCCGGGATTCCGGCTTCGCAAGCAATCAACAAAAAAGAGTTGTGCACGATTTGGGCATAATCCCGCCAGTTGACGTCGGGCGTCCGTTTACCTTCGATCCGCGCATAGGGCGGGGCGATCAATCGATAATTGCCGAGACCGACGCCCAGGACGGGATAGTCTTCAATCATTCCCATGGCCACCCGATTCAACGGCTTGCGCACCTCGGCGGAGCTTTGGCGAAAATCAGCCGTGAATTGATCGGTAATGGTCGGGGCATAGTGAATCGCAAACGCGATGCCTAAGATCACCATCACCATGAGCGGAATGCCGGCACGGGGACGCAGCTTGCGCTGTGTCAAGCTGAAGAGCAGCATGAGAGCGATCGCACCGGCAAAACTCACCCAGGGCCCGCGGCCGTAGGAGCCGAGCAACGCCCCCAAGCCGAGCAGCAAGAGACCCAAATAGGCGGACAAAGTTTTTTTGTTCTGAATCCGGCCGAACGCGAAAAGCCGGAACACCAGCGGTATCAGCATGATCAAGTAGTCGGCAAAAACACCGGGATGGATGAAAGTGCCGGCCGCCCGCCAGTCATATCCCACTTCTTCCAGAATGGTCAAGCCCAGGGCGCCATAACGCCATTGATAGGAGCCGAGCATGCTTTCGAAGGCAAAAGTGCCCAGGAGCGCATAGAGCGCCGCTTGCAGCCGCGCCGGTGAATTGACGTAATTGGCGATACATACAAACAGCAGGAATCCGCGTAAGAACCGCGTATATTCACTGAGCGCCCAACCGGAGTTAGTGGCATTGAAGCAGGTCAGCAGGCACCAGAAAACGAGCGCGAATGCCGCCCATCCGATTCCTGGAAACGACCAGCGGAACCTCTTCTCCGGCGCAAAAATCGCCATCATCAGCAGCACCACCAGCGGGAAGTCCATGAGCAGGACGCCATTATAGTGATAGAAGATGATGCCGCTGGCGAGCGGCGCAAAAGCGATGGCCAGCACCAGAAAATACTTGCGCAGATCTTTCACCAGGGCTGTGCCCAGGACGACGATCACCGCAACCACACCAAAAAGGGCGAGCTTCGAAGCGTCCATAATCAGAAATGGGTTTTATAAACACTCATGATTTCTTTGTTGCCCACCACGCTCGAGCCTTCACGTTGCACTCGTTTGGCGAACAGCGGGCTCAAATGGGCGCCCAGATTTGGGTCTTTGAGCAAATCGAATTCTTCCCAGCTTTGGTGTACCAGATAGTCCGGCTTTCTTTCCTTGATAAAATCAAAAGTTCGGCGCTCGCGAATGTAGGGCACGATCTCCGGGCAAACCAGGCCACTGAAGTCCAGAATCTTCCGTTGAGAAAAATATCCAATCGCGCCGATCTCATGTGCTGCAATGACGGTTTCGGGCGGGGTATTTTGGGCGAACCACAAGCCGATGTCTATGAGGTTGTCATCCATTCCGTTTGAAAACTTGGTGACGAAGAAGGTGTATTTGGCCTGCACGAAGATCAATTGCGCCGCGACCAGGACGCAAAAGACTCCGAGTGCGGCCAGGCGCACGCGCGGCCGGCGCATCACGGTCTCCAGCCCTGCGCGCAATGCGCGCAGGCCGAGCAAAATCATGAAAGGGGTCACCATCAACAGGTAACGCGCCATGACGTTGGTTTTGCCCGCCAGGTAAAACGCGATCAACAAAACCGGCCACAACACCGGCACAAAATAGTCCGCCATGCCACCCGGGAAAAACCGCTCGCGCCAGCTTTTATTCAGGCTGGCGACTCCCGCCAATAAGATCACCACGAGTTCCAGCAAGTTGTTGCTGAAGAGAATTTTGGCTGTCTTCGTGAGTGTAAATGTAAACGGCAAGGAGACGGTTTCGTCGGCATTGCGGGCGAGCATCGTATTCGGAATAACCGTCGAAAAATTTGAATACGCATAGATCAGCCACGGAGACATAACGGCAACCACCAGCACCGCGAGCAAAGCGAGGTTGGCTTTTTTCTTTTTGGTCTCAAACAGAAGCACGTCGCTGAAGATCAGGCCCAGGAAGAAAACGATCTCGGGTCGTGTGAGCCAGCACAATCCCAGCAGGATCGGTGAAAGCCAATTCGACTTGCCGGAATTGCGTTGTCGCAGATACCACCAAAAGCCCGAGAGCAGCAGTACCAGGTTCAAGCCGTTTTCCATGCCGCTCATCGTCCACTTGATAAACCAGGGATCGAGAACGAACAAGACGCCAGCTGCGATGACCCACACCGGTTCCTGAAAATATTGCCGGCTCAGCAAGAAAAAAAAGATGATAGCACCGAGTGCCAGGACCAACGCCACGAGCTTGAGCGCAAAAACGGGATTGGAGAACAGGGGCCGCAGAGTGGCAAGCAGAAGCACCCAGAGCGGCGAAGTTGAGCCGTAAGAAGGTTCGCCCGGATTGAAGGAAAAGCCCTGATCTTGATACAAATTCTCAATGTAACGCAGATGAATGAAGGCATCGTCACCGACGAAATTCCGATAAGGCAACAACAAGGCCAGACCCAATACCAGCAATCCGGCCAGGATAAAGATCCCTGTTTTCATAACTCCTCAACGTTTCTAGCAGAAACTCTCCATTCTCCACTTCAGTCGCGCCGCAAAGCGTTTTAGCTTTGGGGTGCCGTTGACAACCACGGGATTGCCAACCGATTGCAGAAAGGGCAGATCAGAGTGGTGGTCGGAGTAGCCAAAGGAGCGCTGCAAGTCAATTTCTGCGAAAATCGCATGGCGTTGCAACATGCTCAACTTGTGCACGCCGTGACAATTCTCACCCTGGATTTGATAGCGCAATTTTCCGCCTGTCCGTAAGCCAAGTTTAGTACAAATCAGAGCATCAGCCTGCAAAAAATTTGCCAAGTGTTCGAGATACAAATCAACAGACGCGGAGAGCAAAATGATTATATTTCCTTGACTTTTGTGGTGGCGAACCCGTGCGACTGCCCCAGGGAGTGTATCATGAAAGAGACACTCCTGCCAGAATTGAAACATGAGCTCTTGCACGCGCTCGACCGGAAAACCGTCCAAAAGGCGGTAAAACAGATCCTTCAAAGCATGGTTGCCAATGGCGCCCAGTTGTTTCAGTAGAAAACCGAAGCCGATGGGCACAAGATGAACGAGTAGCAACGGTTTTTTTTTCACCATGAATTTAAAAAGCAGAAACAAGGAATCATGGCGAGTCAATGTCAAGTCGACGTCGAAAATCGCCGCGGCCTTTTGACTAGAGTGCATCATGTATTGGCCAAAAGATCATGCAAAGAACTTGACTGTTTAGGTATTTTTACATGACCGAAGTATAGCGCTTCCAAGTAACATGTCAAGCAGGAGGCATTTTTTTCAGCATAGGCACTGTGCTCAATATCAAAAAGATCCTTCCAGGATGACATTATAATGTTACTTATCGTACTAACTCTGTCAACCGGAGTCGGAAGCTTCCAAGTAACATGTCACTCAGGAAGAGTCCTTTTGAGCATAACATCGTGCCTTAAGTTTGAAAAGTTCCCTCCTGGATGACAGAATGTGTTACTCGGCGAACAAACTACCAGTCGGGAGAAGGTTCGCTGAATAGTCACTAAGACTGACTGGATCTGCTTACTTTTACACGGTAGGCTGAATGAGGTGATGATCGATGCCGATCGCGACCGACTAGGAGCCTATCTGACCGCCTTGAAATGTCATCCCGCAGATTTCCTGGTTGCCTCGGGCACAGTACCGAGTACAGGCCTGAGTGCCGAATCTACCAAGCCGTAAGGCCCTTGCGGGATGCTTTCTGCATGACAGAATCACGTCTTCGCATAGACTCTATGTTGCGATGAACATCGCAGCTCATGTTCCCCGATTAGGGCGCTCCCAAACGTTGCCGGAGTTTCTTGAGGCCCATCAGCGCAACGTGCGCGGCGATGATGATCATGTACGGCTCCACCGGCATGCGATAGCGGGTTTTCGTCATGAAGAAAGAATAAATCAGTGCAGTTGACAAGACCATGAACAGCAACAAGCTTGCTTCCCGCCAGCGCTCTTCGAGGAAGAACAGGCCAATTACAAAGAGCATCAGGACCGGCGCGAACACGGCGGCGCTCACCAGCGCTGACTTCGAGGTGGAGAATTCGTTTTGCGAGTAAAAACGATCCGGCAGCAGTTTCCAGAAATGGACGAACTCGCTGAGATAGCGGCCGACTACGGCCTTCGGATCTTTTAGAAACAATGCGCGCGCATTGTCAAAAAAAGACTGGTTCTGGACGGCCTCGGCATGGATCGAGGCCTGCAATTTTGCGCGCATTCTAACGCTGGTTTTTCCCATCATCGCTGCCACCTGCTCGGTGGGCGCGCCGTTCTCGATGGTGAACAGCAATAGTTTGCCCACTGGTTGCCGCCAGGCGAGGTAGCCGTTGGCGCCGAGGTTAGCGCGATCCAAGCGCAGAGCCAGGCCGCCTTCTCTCACACCGCGTGCCTGTGCATGCGTTCCCCAACGCAATGCAGCACCACGAGCATTTCTGGCCTCCTGGCAAATTGCCAGATGCTGCCACGAATCGTCCTGCGCCGCGTTTTGCAGGGCGCCATCCTTGATCCGGAATTCTGCCGGAGCTTGCCAGGCACCGCCGAGCAGCTCGCGATCAAAGTCGTCGTGGAAAAGCGAGGAAGACAGGCCGTTGCTGGCGGGCTTGCCCGCCGCCACCGCGTGATGATTGCTCTCCTCATGGGGTCCTGCGGATATGGCAAAAGCGCTGACTTCATTGGGCAAATTGCCGCGCAGCATGATACCGGCATACATCCCTTCGCCGTTGCCAAAAGTTTTCAGCGAATCGCTCAAGCGGCCATCAAACTCGCCGTTGTAGTAAAAATCGAAATGGTGGCCGGTGGCGTCCGAAGTCGTAACAACTTTCAGCTCGTCTCCGGCAACGGGAATGTCTTCGGCAATTTTCTGGTCGAGCAGCTCCTCGGACTCGCCGAGATATTTTTCCGCGGCCGCCGAAACCGGCGTGATTTTGCCAAAGATCAAGTAATTACGGATCGTCCACGGCGCAAGCGTACAAACCGTAACGCCCACACACCAGGCAGTGGCGAAGACTTTGGTCCGCCATTCTCCCCGAGCGATGAACAGCATCCACAGGGCAAGAAAGGGATAAAAGGCGAAGACCACGGGACGGCCCAGACACGCCAGACCGAACATCAAGCTGGCCAGCATGACGTGACCGCTGCGGCGTTCGTCGTACCAGCGCAGGCAATACCAGATTCCCAGCGCCAGCAGCAGCGTAAAGAGGTTTTCGACGTACAACAACCCGCAAAGAAAAATCAAATGGGGAAATACCGCCGCAAGATATCCCGCGCACCAGCCGGTGGTTTCATTGAAAACGCGTTTACCGATTTTGTAGACGAGCAGACAGAGCAACGCCCCGAGGAGAGATTCCACCAGGCGCACAGCCAAAAAATCCGGCCCGAAGATGAAATAAATCGCCGCCAGGAAAAGCGGATAAAGCGGCGTCAAAGCATACTCTTTGCGAAAGAACTGGCTGAACTCGTAACCCTCGCCGAAACCCTGCCCGGCGATGAGCGCTTTCGCGGCCTTGTCATAGTGCACCGTGTCGAAATAGTAGTAACGATTTTCCAACGTCAGCACGAAAGCCACGCGGACCAGCAGGGCGAGGACGAAGAGCAAGGCAAATCTATTTTTTGACAGCCAAGCGGGCATGTTCTGCAATGCGAAACTCCCTCAGTCAATCTTGCAGCACCGGCGCATCAGAGATACCAGTAGGAGCGGATTCAGATTTTTTGAGGAAATGCTTCGCCGCTCCGTTCGGCGCGTTGTTGATGTGTTGCTCCAATTCCAGGACCCTTTTTTTCAGGATCCCTTGCTCTTGAATCAAAACTTTGTTTTGTTCACTGAGCTTGGAGACGATCACCGAAAAATTCAACAGCAACACCATGATGAACATTATGGCAACCGTATAGATGAACGCCGGCGGATAGTGAATGCCGACCGCATGCGCCAGCTCATCGAGGTAGTCGATCAGAAACGGCGCCGCGCTCAGCACCAGTGCAGTCAGGACCCAGAGAATCGCGTAATTCTCTTTAAGATTCTTCCGGCGCACCAGGTTGAAAACGAACAATAGCAGCCCGAAGCTGAGCAGGGCGACGAACAGGCGCGCATGCGTGGTCATGAATGGAATCTCCAAAGCGGTTACACGTTACACTTTACACGTGTAACGCGTAAGGTGTAAGGTGTAACGTTTTTAGTATTCGTATCTTTTGCGAAGCCTTGCCGTTCGCGAAGGCATTTCACGCCGGCTTGGCACCGCCATAGTATTTGCGCCCGCGCAGCAAGACTACGAAAATTGCCAGGCACATTTTTACCACGTAATAAATAGATTTCCAATTCGCATGCATGCTGGTGCCGGCCACGCGCGGCCGCATTACCACCGGCACTTCCTTCACGTTGAAACCGGCATAGTTCAGGACAATCAGCGTGTCGGCGTCGGGATAATCCGCCGGGTAATTGTCATGCGCAAAAAAGCGAATGGCGCGAGCGTTCAAAGCCTGATAACCCGTTGTGGGATCGGTCACCTTCTTGCCGGTGGAGAAGGATACGATCGCGCCAAAGAAACGCATCCCCAGGCGGCGAATCGCTGGAATGCGATACTTCGCCTGGCCAAGAAAACGCGAGCCCAGCACCACGTCGGCTTCCGTGCGCGTGATTTCCTGCACCAGCTTGGGGATGTAGCTAGGGTCGTGCTGGCCGTCGCCGTCGAGCTGAATGCAAAAATCATACTGAAACTCGCGGGCGTAGCGAAAACCGGCCTGCACCGCGCCGCCGTAGCCGAGATTGCACGGCAGGTCGATGACCTCGGCGCCGGTCTCGCGCCCGAGCGCGCTGGTGCGGTCGCGGGAATGATCGTTGATCACCAGTACATCCAAGCCCGGATTGTGCTGCGCCACCTCCGACAAAACCTGGAGGATGTTTTCCTCTTCGTTATACGCCGGAATAATGATGAGCCCGTTGCTTCTTTTCATAGGTTTCCTGCGCGGGAGCACGTCCTGGTGTATGCGTAAATTTGCCGTCGACCATGCGGAAGAAGAGCCGCTCATATTGCTCCGTGACTTTGTCCCAGGTGTAATTTTCTTCGATGCGCCGTACGGCCAGCGCGCGATAGCGTTCGACCGTTTGCGGCTGATCGATCAACGTCTGTATTTTCCTGCTCAGATCCTCCGGCTCGCGCGTGGTAAAATACCAGCCGGCATCCGACAAGACCTCGCGATGCTCGGGCACGTCGTTCGCCAGCACGCAATTGCCGTGGCCCATGGATTCGATCAAGGCCGGATGCGTCCCTCCCACTTCCGTCGCCTGTATGTAAAAATACGCGTGCGATTGCAGCTCGCGATAGCCTTGGCCGAAGATATAACCCGTAAAAATCACGCGTGTATCTTTCGTGCTCTTGAGCTCGCGAATATAGTCCGCGCTGTACGGCGCATCGCCCACGATCAACAGCGGCATATCGGTTTTCACTTTTTCATAGGCGCGCACGACCAAATGCGCGTTGTTTTCCGGTTCCAGGCGGCTTACGTACAACACGTATTTCCGCGGCGATACTCCCAGACGCTCCAATACTTCGCGTGTGTGCACCCGGTGCACCGGGGCACCGTAAGGAATAAAAGTCGAGCGTTTGTTGTACGTTTGCAAATAGTACTTCTCGATGTCACGCGCGTCGGTCACGACTTCATTCGGCGTGAACGTGGCGATGCGCTCGGATATTCTGTAATACATTTTGCCGAGCTGGTTCCACTTCTGGCGTTTCCATTCCAAACCGTCGACATTCAAAGCCACCTTCTGCCTGCCCAAGCGTGGAATCCAGGCGAAGGCACTGTTGGCGCAATTGCAAATCAAAATAGCGTCGTAACGCTCCTTCAAAGCGTGCAACACGCAGAAAAACGTGTGCGCCACCGTGTCAAAGTATTTGTGCGCAATCGTGGGCAAGATCACCAGCCGCACGCCGCGATAGTATTCCCCCTGGTGCTTGACGTTGTTGCTGCGCCCGTACACCGTGACCTCGTGGCCGCGTTCAACCAGGCGAGGTGCCAATTCTTCTGCAAATGTTTCAAAACCGCCGTAATTCGCGGGAATGCCGCGAATTCCCATAATGGCTATTTTCATGATCGGGTCGATTCAAATTCCAATGGATTCGCGTAGTCGACGCAAGTCCACCATAGTAATCTCCTTGCTCACCCATAGAAGCACAAAGTATGCCCCTGCTGCCAGTAACGCCTTCACCATGAAATCCACGGGAAAAGCTCCTATAAATTTAGCGATTATAGCGACGAACGCGGAAATTCCAAGCATGCGCGGAATCGAAAGCGAGAGCAGCAGTGGCTTGATGTCACGAAAAATGTACAAAGCTGAAACAATTGTTCCAGCCAGGCCCACCAGCAAAGTCGCAAGCGCAGCTCCCTGCATGTGCATGCGCGGTACGAGATACAAATTCAGAGCGAGGTCAAACGCGATCAGTGCGCACACCATCACAAAGCACGCGCGCATCATATTGCGCGCGATCATGATCGTGTTGATAACGGCCATGAGCGTCACCAGTGACAGGCCGAGCATGAGCCAGCGCAAAATCGGCGCCACCAGAATGAACTCTTCTCCGAAAAACAGCGCGACAATTTCCTGGGCGTGCAGGAACACCAGCACATTCAGTAGCATGAGAAAAATGAGCAGGTAGCGCAGCGTATCCTGGGTCAATTCGCGTACGCGTTGGATTTCATTGTGCGAAAAGGCCCGCGCCAGCGAGGGCAAGAGCACGGCCGACAGCGCAATCGACAAGAAATAGGAGAGCTTTGCCAACACCGAAGCCGCAACGTAAAGTCCGACCTCGCTCTTCGAGAGGAACAATTTGACGAACCACAAATCGATCGAGAAAAACGCATTCAAGCCGACGAAATAAATCACGTTTTGCACGACCCAAATACCATAAGTCACGGGTTGCCGCTCGCCTTCGTGCCGGGGCGTCCGATAGAAAAACAGAGCCAGCGCCAACGCGGCGGCGGAAGCCAGGATGTTTCCAAGTAATGCACCTTGTATCGAAAAGCCCAGCAGGACCAAACCGAGAATCGCCAGCAAGCGCGCCAGGGAGTAGGCTATGCCCAGGAGCGTATATTGTTGAAAGCGGTGCAAGCCGTTTTGCACGGAGAGAAAATACTTGTACAGCCCGTAGATGATAATATCGACGCCGGCGAGGCGCAGCAGCGGAATCAAAGCTTCGTCCTCAAAAAACCTCGCCGTAACCGGGGCGGCCAGCTCAAACAATCCAAAAACAACGAGGGCGTAGAGAATTTGCCAGCGTAAGGTTTGGCGCACGAGCACACGCATGGCTTCGGGCCATTCGCCGCCAAATTTCTGAATCACTTCCGGAAAACCGGTGATGACGAACAGCTCAACGACGACCAAAAGCGAGATCACCAGCCCGAAATTGCCGTAATCCACGACCCCCAACAATCGCGCCAGGCCGAAGTTCACGGCCAGGCCGGAGGCCAGAAATACGACCTGGCTGAGCATCAACAAAATTGTTGCACGACCAAGTTTCATATTGTATGGAAAGAGTGCACGCAAAGGCGCAGAGACGCCATGAATGCGCAAAGTTCTTTAAGAATCAATCCACTGTAACGTTGAGATTTGGAAGTGTGCTTCTTTGCGAATCTGAGAAACTGCGCGAACACCCCAAGATGTCACCCTGAATAGAATGTGTCGGTGCTTTCATTTTCGCCCAGATTTGATCCATGATCTGCATCGTTTCCAGGCCTTCGCTGGCAGTCACCGGCTCGGGTTCGTTCAATAACACGCTGCGATAGAACAGGCCGATGAGCCGCTCCGTGCCTTCGAACAAGAACTTTTCGCTTTTGAACATTTTCAAGCTATTGCGCCAGCCGGCGCGGCGAAGAATTCTGCCATGTTGCAGCGCGAGCAAGCTGCGATTGAGCATGCGCGGCATGGCGTTGATTTCCTTATCCAATAGGACCACTTTGTTGAGAAAGTCGAGCTTCATCGAGCCGGCGGTGCCGAAGACGTTCAAAAACTGATAGCGCGGTGAAACCGAAAGCGACAGATGAATCATGCCGAGGGTTTGCTCGTTTTGCAAAATGACTTTCAATTCGTCGTGATCGATCCCGGGAATATTTCCCGAACAGCTCGTGAGGACTTCTTTGACCCGGGGTTTTGGCATAAAATCGGTCAGGACGTACAGGGCATGCGGCATGAAATCCTGATAAATCGGGCCGGGCAGATGGACGCCCCAATGATTTTTCGGATCAAAAGGCAAGCCGCCGCTGAATTGCGTGCCGTACCAGCTTTCTACAAAGGTGAGACGGCCCAAAAGCCCGCGCGCCAGTATCTCACGAGCCTGTAGCATCACGCGATCATACAGGTGATTATGCACGGCGCACAACTTGACCCCATGTTCTTTTGCCGCCTGCGCGATCTCCTGGGCCTCTTTGGCGTCAACTGCCATCGGCTTTTCAACCAGCACGTGACAGCCATTTTGCACTGAGAATTTTGCAATGGGCGCATGAAATTGCGGCGGCGTCAAAATATGGACGGCCTCCGGTTTCTCTTTTTGGATCAGCTCGCGGTAGTCGGCATAGTGCCTGGTAATACCGAAACGTGCGGCCATGCTCCGGCGTGCCTGTTCTTTGGGATCGGCAATGGCGATTTCAGCAATGTGAGGGCTCTCTTTAATAATGCCAAGATGCACGGCGGAAATATTGCCGCAGCCGATGACGCCCACACGCAGTTTCCTTTGCGAAGGAATGACGACCTTTCCATTCTCAAGGCCATACGACCGCTTCGGCGTGCGTTTTTCCTTTTGCCATTTTATGGTGCGCGCGAGACTTTCCTGAAAACCGACGAAAGGCGTTGCACCAAACACGCGTTTGAATTTCTCATTGGAATATTTCATTGAAGAGCAATACAGCTTGAGATTCAAAGCGCTAAGCGGCGCCTTTTTGCCGATCAAACCGAATGCTTGCTTGAGCACGAATTTCATCAAACCCATGAACCACAAGGGCGCATGGAGCACGCGGAGGCTTGGATTGACGTCACGCGCGATCAACTTCACATAGTTCCGGCGCGAGAGCGTTTCGTCTTCCGTCAAATTAAAGCATTCGCCGGCGGCACTGTCCAATTGCAGCGAGCGCACCACCGCTTCTGCGACGTTTTCGACGTAGCTCAAGGGCAGGGTCGAATGTGAATCGCCCATGAGAATGATTTTTTCCTCGCCCATGCCCAGTCCGAGGGTGGCAGGAAAAACATGCCCGTGCGGCCCATAAATCGCACCCGGCCGGAAAATGACGCACGGCACTTTCCCCGCTTTGATACATTCCCAAACGACATTTTCCGCTGCAATTTTGGACTTTGCATAAAACGAAGCGTGCTCTTCTTGCTCAAACGGCGCGTCTTCCGTGAACACGTGCGCATGGCCGTGGCCGTGATGCGCATACACACTGACGGAGCTGATATACACAAAGCACCGCAGGCGATGTTTCACCGACAAATCCAAAAGAATTTGAGTCGATCGCACGTTTACGGCGTGAAAATCTTCCCAACTGCCGCCGAAAGCAGCGGCCGCGTGAATGGCATAATCGACGCCGGCCAAAGCTTCCGCCAGGCTTGCTTCGTCGCGCACGTCGCCCGAGATGAGGTGCACACCGGGTTGTTTCAGGTGCGCCGGATGCTGGGCGCGACGGACCAGAGCGACGACCTCATAGCCCTCCGCCAGCAGCCGTTCCACGAGGGCGCGGCCGAGAAAGCCTGCGCCACCGGTGAGGAAAACTTTTTGAGGAGTGCGGGAGACGACTTTCATGTATGTTGATTAACCTAGATGAAGCCAATGAAGCATTTCACTGATTAACTTTCATGTCATTCAGTAGGAATCCTGGTAAGCGTTGTCCACGGCGCCGAATGTCGTATGTATACTTCGATAAAACCCACCAAGATTCCTTCAGAATGACAGCCTTTGAGGTTGGCTAAAACTCCACGAGAGGCTCCGAGCCGCTTGAGAAATTTCGCCATGCAAAAATCTGAATCGTATTACTCTCATCCGCCCACACCCGCGGCAGTTTTGTTTTGATGAATTCCGAAACTTCCCTCGGAACATATTGCTCGCGCTCGAGGCGATACGTATCCATCACAAACAAAGCGGCCGGGTGGCGTGCCAGCATTTGTTGCAATTCTGCCAGGTCAGAAATCGCTTCGCCGCCGGAATAATAGTCCCGCTGCTTATTGTCCTTCATGCCTGCTTGCCAGTCCAGCGTGGAATCCGTGTGTGCGAGATTCAAGCAGTAAGCGGGTTTGCCCGTATAATAAAGCAAGGTGAGCGGAATCGTCGACGCCAGGGCTTGATCGCGCGTTGTGTCTCCTTGAACGTATGCGGCCGCGCCGCGCCAATCCTCGTGTTGGACCGCGCCGTCAAATCCGGCCGAGCCCATAAAGGGCAGTTTCAACGAATAGCGAAACCACAGCGTCAATGGCAGCCAGCCGAAAACTGCCGCCCATAAAACAATTTTCTTGATGCGCCCGGCCCAAACGACTCTTGCCTCTTGCTGAAGCGTCGCGAGCTTTTCAGCTTCGTCGTGATAGATGTTGCTCAGGCCATATGCCGCCAGCAGGATGAAAAAAGGATAAATCTGAAAAATGTAGTTTGGAACTTTGTACGAAAACACAAAAGAATGCAACAAAACCGGTACAATAAAGTTACAACCCACAAAGAAGGCGTGCCGATGCGCACGCGTGATCATTTGAATACAGCCGATCAAAAAGAAAGCTGCGAGCGGAAACTGGCTGCTCTCCGTGAGGAAGTAATAGTAATAATGCGTATCTTGCACGTAGGCATACCGCGCCCACGTGGGATGAAAATTCAGAGCGCGCTGCACAAATCCCCACAGGTCGAATAAAGTCAAACCAACAATGGCGATCAAACCTGCCAGCATCAAAGACAAACCATATTTGGAAGTGGCGGCTGTACGCGCGCCACGTGTGCAGAGCTGAAGCGCGAACATTCCCGCCACGAACGCCAGCAGGCTCGCGGCAAAAATACCGGTGAGCTCATGCACCTGCATTGAAATGAACAGCACGATACCACTCACGACCAGCCATGGCCAGCGTATGCCTTGTTGCGCGAGATAGCTTTTTCCTCTTTGCCAGAGACTGCCTGCACGATTCTCGCAGGGCGTAACTTTGCCTTCAAAGCCTTTGTAGAATGCATATACGCCAATGATGAACAGAAGCTGAAACAGCGTGTACATGCGCGACAGTCGCGACCAGCCGATCGCCAGATGTGAAAACGTCAATAGAAGCGCGGAGAGCATTCCGGCCAAACGGCCAAAAAGATTTCTGGCAATGACGTAAGTCACACCGATCGCAAGAATACCAAATACGGCGCTGGGGAAACGCGCTGCGAATTCATTCGTGCCGAAAGCGCGTATGGACCAGGCGACACTATGTGCATACAGCATCGCGCGTTGGTTCAAATTCCCCGACGGGAAGCGCGGCTCTTCACCCGCGAGTAAGGATATCCCGGCATACACAAAGTTCAGCTCATCGACCCAAAAGCTGGGGGTGCCGAGCTGGGCCAGGCGCAGATAAGTCGCGGCTGCCAAGATCAGCGCCAGGGCGATGGCTGTCCAGAGGCCCTGTTTTTTTTCGAGGTGCTTGCTCAAGGCTCGAGGTTTCTTTTCATGTGACTATATCCTGTCATGCGGTAAGCGTCTTATCAGCATTCCCAAGCAGAGTTTAAGAACGAGTGATTACGCTGCCTTCATGGTCAATCGCATGGTATCAAGTGCGGGGAAAGATTCTCACGGAATGACGGTTGATCGCGACTCTGTTCGTTGTCCTCAGTGAGTGGAACGTGCATAGAGCGCTTCAATCTTCTCCACCAACTGTCCCCACGAAAAGCGATACCGATCTTTCATGATGTTCTCTCGGAAACTTTCTTCCATGTTGATGCGATAGTATTGAATAATCCTCGCGGCAATGGCCGTGGGATCCTGCGGCGGCACAATGAAGCCGGTGTACTCGTCGCGCACCACTTCGGGCAATGCCCCGACGTTCGTGACCAGCACCGGCGTGCCCATGCCGAACGCCAGTTGCACCAGGCCGCTGCCTGTCGCCGAAACATAGGGCAGCACTAGCAAATCTGAAGCGGCAAAGAAAACCTCGACCTTTTCATTCGGCACGTAGCGGTCGATCACCTGGACGTTTTTTTCGAGACCGAGCGCTTTGATTTGCTGCTGGCATTCTTCCTTGCCCTCCCAAAATTCCCCTACAATCAGCAAATTGACTTTTTCTTCCTGCAAGATCATCGGCATGGCTTCGAGCAGGTACTTCAGCCCTTTGTAAGGCCGCACGAAGCCGAAGAACAAAATCGTTTTGCCGTGCAGGCCGAGCTGCCGGCGTGCGGAGGCTTTGGTGACGCCGCTCTGCGGGAAGACGTCGTAACTGGGATGAAAAGCGCGTGTGATGGGTGCGGCCGGCAACATCTTTTTCAGGTTCGCTTCGTCATCCTTCGAATGCACCAAAAACAAATCGCCACGCTTGAGAACCAGTGAGGTGCAGAATTTTGCGATACGGTTGGATTCGTGCTCGACAACGTTATGGCAAATGAACAGCAGCCGGCTGCCGAGCTTGCGCTTGACGCGCTGTGCGAGGTAATAAAAATGCGGGGTCCAAAAATAGACCCACCAGGGCAGGATCACGAGATCGGGTTGCAGGCGTCGCAAGCGCCGCCAGGCCCGAAACCAGGTGAAGGGATTGAGCGAATCCAGGAATTGCTCGGCGCCGTCTTCGCGCAGCGCCGACTGGCTCACGTCCTTGTCGCCTTTGCCGGGATACAGAAATTCCGGATACTGGCGTTTGAAAGTGAAAAATGTGACCTGGTGGCGCGTTTTTAAGTGGCGGTACAACAGCGTGGTGTAATGCGCGATGCCGCCTTTAAAAGGATACGACGGGCCGATCAAAGCAATTTTCATCTGTCTTCAACCGGCTCCGGCGCAAGGCATCCATTGGATTCCTGGTGCATCGATTGCAGCTCGATCTTTTTGATGCGATATAATGCATCCTCCAGGAGCCGGCGATTGCCACCGATGAGATCCGCTACCAATCCGATCATCGCGATTTGAAAACCAACGATCATCAACACCGAGGCGAGAATCAATGATTGGATGTGGCCGGTGCCATCACCGGTGAAATAGTAGTACAGAAACCGCGCGGCGAGCAGAGCGCCGGGCGTGAAGATGAAAACGCCGATCCACGCAAACGTCTTCATCGGCTCGTACATTGCGTAGATGCGAAAGATAGTCTCGATGCTGCGTTTGAGATAAGACGGAATGGTGGCAAACAAACGTGATTCGCGCAGCTTGCCATTGGTCTGTACCTGCACGTGGCTGAGCGCGATATTCTTCTTCCCGGCCTGAATGATGGTCTCGAGCGTATAGGTGAAGCGCGAGATCACGTTCATACGCAGGGCCGCCTCGCGGCTGTAAGCGCGAAATCCGCTGGTGGCGTCAGGCACGTTGGTTTCCGAGACGTGGCGCACCACCCAACTGCCGACTTTTTGCAGTTGTTTTTTGAGCGGCGAAAAATGCGCGATGGTTTCGATTTGCCGGTCGCCGATCACCATATCCGCCTTGCGCTCGAGAATCGGTCGAATCAGCTTTTCGATGTCGCTGCCGCGATATTGATTATCGGCGTCGGTGTTGACGACTAGATCCGCGCCGAGTTTCAAGCTGGCGTCCAATCCGGCCATGAACGCTTCCGCCAGGCCTTTGTTGTTGGTGAAGCGCACCAGGTGATGCACGCCATGGGCGCGCGCTATCTCCGCGGTCCGGTCGGTGCTGCCGTCGTCGATCACCAGCACTTCGATTTCATCGATACCGTCGATGCGCTCGGGCAAATCGCACAACGTGCGCGGCAGGGTTTGCTCTTCGTTCAGGCAGGGAATTTGAATGATCAGTTTCACGCGCCCACCACCGTTTCGATATTGTACTCTTTTTGCTCGCGGGCGTGGGTGTAGATGATCATCTCGCCGATCAAGCCGATGGAGATCATTTGCAGGCCGATGACCAGCAGCAGTGCGCCGAGCAGTAGCAGCGGCCGCCCGGCAATGCCGCCGAAGCCGAGAATTCGATAGCTGAACAAGTACACATTCATGGCAATGCCGGCGACGGTGAAAATCAGGCCGAAGAAGCCTAGAAAATGCAGTGGCTTTTTGGAATAGCGCGTCAGATAGATGACCGTGATGATGTCGAGCAGCCTTTGAATGTATTCGCTGACGTATTTCGATTTTCGGAACGCCCCGGATTGCTGCTCGATCTTCTCTTCGGTGACGCGATACCCTTTACGCGCCGCAAGAATGGGAATGAAGATATTGAGGTTGCCATAAAACACGATATTTTCGAGCACTTCCCGCTGCGTGGCGATCACACTGGAGTTGATGTCGTGCAAGCGCAGATGGCTGAAGCGCTCGACCATCCAGTTAAAAGCCGCCGAAACCAGCCGGTTCAATCCGGAATCCTGCCGCGGCGTGCGCCACCCGACGACCAGGTCGTGGCCTTCGTCCATCTTATGCAGAAGCCTCGGCAAGGCGCGCATGTTCACACGCACGCGCGCCGTGGCGAAAATGATGCGGTCGCCGTGCGCGTGCTGCAGGCCGGCTTGCAAAGCCGCGGTCTCGCCGAAGGAAGCACGCATGCGCAGCAATTTTACACGATGATCTTGCTGCGCGATTTCATTCAAGCGCTTCCAGGTCGCGTCGGTGCTGGCGTCATCGATGAATATGATTTCGAACGCCTCGGTGTAGCTTTCCAAACCGGTGCACAGGTCGGTGTAAATCACCGCGGTTTCCGCCGCGATATTGAACGCCGGTACGATCACCGAGATCTGCGCGGGCGCGGGCATGCGCCCGTTGTTTTCGTGTTTATTTGCAGACGCGAAACGATCGGAGTCGCGCGTGCTGTTTTGTAATTTACGCGTTGCCATAGTCCTTGAATTCGTAAAGTCGCTCGTCCCGTTTTTCACCGGTGCTCACCACACTGTTGGCAATCAGGCCGTACAGCAGGAAATTGATACCCGCAGCGAACAATAGAAACGTGAGTGACAGCAGCACGTTCAATTCATCTTCGCCAAAATGATTCTGGCCCCAGCCCCACGTCAATGCCATCAAGCTCGCCACGCCCAAGCCGTTGAAGCACACGGTCAAGCCCCCAAAAAAGTGCAGCGGCCGCGTGAGATACTTGAGCAACAGATTCAGCGTCATCAAATCCATGATGACTTTGAACGTCCGGGTAAGATTGTATTTCGATTTGCCGAACTTGCGCTCATGATGATTCACTACCAGCTCACCGATGCGCGCGCCCTCCACCCGTGCCAACGCCGGGATAAAGCGGTGCATTTCACCGTAGAGCCGGATCTTGCGCACGACTTCGCTGCGATACGCTTTCAACGAGCAGCCGGTATCGTGCAAATCCACGCGCGTAGTCTTGCGAATCAGGCGATTGGCGATTTTGCTCGGCACTTTTCGAATCAGGAATTTGTCTTTGCGATTCTTGCGCCAGCCGCTGACGATGTCGTAGCCTTCCTGCATTTTGGCGACGATGCGCGGAATATCAACCGGGTCGTTTTGCAAATCGCCGTCGAGCGTGACGACAAATTCGCCCCGGCTGTGCTCGAAGCCGGCGGCCATCGCAGCGGATTGGCCGAAATTGCGGCGAAATTTGACCACGCGCAGGCAGGGGTCGTGCCGCGCGAGCTCCTGCAAAATTCCAAAAGTGCGATCGGAGCTGCCGTCATCGACGATGATCAACTCATAACTTTTGCCCCATGCCAGCATCACCCGGGTAACGGCTTCGTGCAAAAGCTGCACGTTCTCTTCCTCATTCATCACCGGCACGATGATGCTGCAAAAAACCTCTCTGTTCTCACCTTTTGCCATTGCGATAGCCGGGTTTAATCAAATCGCGTTGCTCATCCTTGAGGGCCTGCGCTGCCGCCATAGATTCCATCTCCGCCAAGCGCGCGGTTTTGCGCCGGGTTTTCCAGACGAGCGTGGTTTCAATGCGATGTGTGACCGTACGGCGCCGGCCGGCCTTGGTCGGGGCGTGGGCGCGCTTCAGCCAAAGCCTCTTCAACGTCACGAATGCAGCCAGCGGCAACATGATGGCCAGCTCCATGACCACGACCCGAATATTGTCGGCATGAAACACCGAAGCCAAAAAATCCGCGGAATGATTGGATTTGCTCACCGCCAGAAAAAACTTCCATGGAGAATCGTAGAATTCCGAAGTCAGCGGCCACAACAGCATCATGCCACGCGGGCCCGCAAAATCTTGCGTGAGTAAATCGAGCGCAAGATGCGAGCTGACCGCGGCAAAGGTGAGCGCGAAATAAGGCCAGAATCTGCGTCGCCACAGCCAAAAACCGGCTCCGCTGCAAATGCCGATCAACATGGCGAAGCCAAGGCTGTGCGTTTCATGATGATGATACATATTCGGTGTGCCCGCGAGAAATCCCGGCAAAAAATCAATATCAGGTAAATTTGCCAATACGATCAAGATGATGGCATTTACCCAGAAGTTTTGTACCAGACGATACCGCGTGCTCTCTCCGATCGTATAACCCATCAGAGAATGTGCAACGGGCAGAGGCATTGGTGGTTCCTTGAAGCTTGATTAAGGCGCTGTTAGGGTCAGTGATCAGTGATCAGTGATCAGTGATCAGTAAATTACTGATTACTGATCACTGATTACTGAATACTGATTACTGACTACTTCCCAAACCTCCACCGCCGGTAACTCGCCAACAACTTGTTGAGAAACCGGCTGTGGTAGGCTTTTTCGTAAATTCCTTCCGCAAACGACGCCTGGGCTGCGGCCATGCGATCGCGGAAGATCTTGATATGATGATTGCGCTTGGGCTGGCCGTTCCAGCGGAATTTGTACGCTTCGTCGCCGCGCGAGAGATCAAGCTCTTTCAAGCCGAGCGTGATGCAATCTTCGATCGCGCGTCCGAGCAACACGTTGCCGACGCTGAATTTCTGCAATTCCGGGGCATGCGCGTAAATGTCACCATACAGCTTGTCATTCTTCATGTAGCCGGAAAGCCCGGCAGCAGGCTTGCCGTTCGCATACAACATATACAGCCGAAAATCGCCGCGCTGGGAAAATCTTTCGCAAATCTCGTTCTCGAATTTGGCCACGTTGCTTTCCGCCAGCCGGCTCGCGCCCTGCTCTGCCACCCAGCGCGCCTCATAGATTTGCGCCAAATCCCGAAACCCCTCGAACACGGCGGAAGAATTCGTGAAAATCTTGAAGTCCACTGCAAAATTCTTTTCAAAATAACGGCGGTCATAACCAACGTCTTTGCGCGTGCGCTTGCCCAGCGTTTGCAAAAAACTCTCCCAATCCGGCGTGAGCGGAATCGTGACGCACACGCGCTGCATGTCGATCTCGAACAACGGAAAAGCCTCGCTCACCTCCCGAAACAAATGGGTCCAATTCAGCGAACGATCCGGCATGTCCTTCAATTCGACGAACCGCCAATCGCTTTGCAGGCTTTTCAAACACTCGCGCAGCTCACGAAAGAAAACCGGCTCGGCGCCCGCGCGCACGAGGAAATCCAGATAATCCGTGCGTTTTTGGCCCAGGAAGCAAAGATGCGCCAACGGCCAGCCAAAAAATTTTGTCCGGCGGAAAAACGGCGCGAGGCCAAGCGCCCGTTCGTTCTCTTCAATGACGATCAAATACAGCCCGCTCGTTTCCCCATAGTGCTGCCACCACGAGAAATTCCATTCCCAGGATTGATAGGGCGTATGATTGGCGTTGCTGCGGTAGAGCTCGTCCCAAATGGATTGCAGATTTGCAAATTCCTGGGTGTTTGTGATAATTCGAAAAGGCATCTTGCGATTCAGCTTTCAATCAACTGCTTGGCGCGATGCGTTGCTTCGACCACTGCTTTGATGAGCGTGACACGCAAACCGCCCTCTTCCAATCTCAGCAATCCATCAATGGTGCAACCCGCCGGCGTGGTGACGGCGTCTTTGAGCAACGCCGGGTGCGCCTTGGTTTCCAAGACCATCTTGGCGGCGCCGAGACACATCTGCGCTGCCAGCTCGGTGGCAATATGCCGCGGCAAACCAACTTTCACGCCGCCTTCTGCGAGCGATTCGAGCACGACGTAGATATAGGCGGGGCCGCTGGCGCTCAAGGCCGTGACCGCGTCCATGTATTTTTCGTCCATGATCATCGTGCGACCGACGGCATCAAAAATGCGTTGCGCCTGCTCGAGATGTTTGCCCTGTGCATGTTTGCCCGCGCACAACACGGTCATGCCCACACGCAACAAACTCGGCGTGTTCGGCATGGCCCGCACCACCGCGACCTTCGTTTTCAAGTAATTCTCAATGAAAGAGGTCGTGGCTGAAGCCAGAATCGAGATCAACAAATGCTCGGTGCGCAGCACCGGGTTGATCTCGTCCAGAACTTCGCGCGATACTTGTGGCTTCACGCACAATAAGATCATGTCAGCGGCACGCGCGGCTTCAGCATTCGAAGCGGCCGCTTTCACCCCTAAACGTTGCGCCACTTCATGCATACGCTGGGGATGGCGCGCCGTAACCAATATTTGCTCCGGCCGCAGCAGGCTGGCGTCGATCAATGCGCTCGCCAGGGTTTCGCCCATCTTGCCCGCGCCGAGAATGGCGAGCTTTGCGTTTTCTGGTATCATGTGCTTTCCTCACGGTTTTGTGATCCAACGCTCGTGGTTGAGTTCCGCAACATGAATGTTGCGTCACGGCCACAGCGCCTTCTCGGTTACTGACGCCCTTTCGGGCGCCGAGGTTTCACGTACCAGAAAATACCACAACCCGCCCAACAATGCCAGTGCCAAAGTTTGTGCAAAGAGCAACAGCGAAAGCGCCAAAGCCTGAGCTTGCATCACGCCGGCCTGCGCGAAAAAGAAAACGAATGCACCCTCGCGTATACCGATGCCGGCCAATGAGATCGGGAGCACCGTCAAGGCCGTGATCACTGGCAGATAGATGAAATACCGCCACAAGCTCAGCTCGAGACCCAGGGCGCGACCGAGCATGAACACGATCACGATGCCGAGGCTTTGATAGACAAAAGAAACGGCGAGCAATGGCAGCATGCGGCTGCGGCTGCGGCCCAACGCCACGATGCCGGCGCGAAATCCGCCGATCTTTTCTGCGATGCCGGCCAGTCCGAAGCGCGTCAAAATGCCTTTGATGAACGCCAGGGCACGGTGATGCAGGATCAAAAAAACGCTGGCGACGAATACCACCGTCAATGCGAGCACCATGCCAAAAATTCCAGCGTTACGCCCGTGATAGCTCACTGGAATCGCGACGATCAAAGCCAGCACAAAATTCACCAGGAATCCCACCACGCGGGTGACGAACATCGCGCTGGCGGAAGCGACGCCGTGCTCCAAATAACGGCCGAGGCGGTACGCGCGAACCACGTCCATGCTGACGCTCGAGGGCAGGAACGTTCCGAAGAAGCTGCCGATGGCATGCACTTCCACCGTTCTGAAAAACGGCACGCGATTTCCCCCGGCGGGCAGCAACATGTGCCAGGCATATGCGACCAACACCTGCTGGAAGAGAAAGAGCACGAACGCTGCGCCGGAAAGCTCGAGCCGGGTCGCTGCCAAGGTCACGCCGATCTGCCGGATATCGACCTGCCAAAGCAACAAGGCCAGCAATGCGAGGCTCAGCAGCGCTTTGAGCCAAAGCTTCACGCGGCCACCGTTTCAGGTTGATGATCGAGATGCGACCGGCACCACAATTCGAACAACAGCAGCGCCCACAGGCGATGCGAGTGATTGTGTGCCTTGCGCTGGTGCTCCGCCATCATCCTGTCGATAAAACCGGCGTTGAAGAAACCGCGTTGCTGTATTTGCCGTGAACCGAGGAATTCGTGCAACAGATCTTGAATCACGGGAGATTCGCGCATCCAGTTTTTCATCGGCACACTATGGCCGAGCTTGTCGGTGCGGAACACGATTTCATCCGGCAGCTCGCCGGCCATGAGACGATGCAAAATCACTTTGGTCTCGCCGCGCTTGCCGATCTTCAAGGCACTGGGAATGCGCGCGGTGTAGTCGACCAGGCGATAATCCAACAGCGGCATGCGGCCTTCAATGCGAAAGTGGCGAATGAGCTCCATGCGGCGCAGATAAAATCCCACGACCGAATAGTAATCGCCATACAGCGTGCGGCTCAAGTGATCACGGCCGTCGGCTTCTTGATAGATTGCATGGAGCTCCTGGAACGGATCGAAGTCATTGAGGCGAGCAGTCAAATCCGGATGCAAAAGCTGGTGTATTTCTTCACCCGTGTAATAGATACGCCAGCGATTGCTGTGCAAGCTTGCCGGGAAATTGGCGCTGTAAGAAAATCGTTTGGCTTTGACCGCCAGGCTCTTTTTGTCGTCTGTATCCGGCAGCTTCCGCAGCGTTCTGGTCAACGGCGCACGAATGAAGCCCGGGACTTTATCGAAGGCCTCGGCGGCGCGATCGGCAAGATAAACCGGATGGCCGCCGAACAATTCGTCCCCGCCGTCGCCGGTCAAGACGTAGTCCGCATGCTCGCGCACGTGATTGCCGAGCAGCCAGGATGCGACTTCGATACCGATATCGGAAAACGGCTCCTGTGCTGCTTGTGCGATTTGCACAATGCGGGCCGCAGCGTCTTCGGGTGTGTATTCCACCTGATGATGCTGCGTTTGATAGCGTTTGGACATGACCTGCGCGTAATGCGATTCGTCAAAGCTTTTGCCGCGACAGCGGAAAGAAAACGTTGCCATCGGCTTTTGCAGTGCTGCGTGCATGAAGTGCACCACCGAGCTCGAATCCATGCCTCCGCTCAAAAAAGCGCCGGCGCGAAATCCTTCCGGCGCCAGCCGAATGCGAACGGCGTCCTGCATGAGCTCCAGCAATTCGGTTTTATAAGTCGATTCATCTTTGTTGAATACCTCTGCGAAGGACGGTCGCCAATACTGCTCGATGCTCATACGGCCGTGCTCGATCTTCAAAAAGCAACCCGGACGCAAAGCCTGCACCTCCTCAAAGAAGGTTTCATTGCCGGGGTTGTAATTGAACAAGAGATAACGATACAGGACATTCAAGTTGAGCCGGCGTCCCGCGGCGGGTGTTTGCGCGAGGCGTCGCAGATGGTTGGAAAAATACAAGACGCCCTGCCGGCGGCAATAGTAAATCGATTCAATGCCGAGATGATCGCGCACCAGGAAAAAACGCTGCTGCACGCCGTCCCAAAGCGCCAGGGCAAAATTGCCGTTGAGCTGCGCGAAGGTGCGCTCGCCGTGATCGAGCAACAAACGCAAGGCCACCGCCGCGGCGCTGGCCGATGCTTGTAAACGCCCGGCGCTGCCGTATTGCTCGATCAATTGCTGGCGGTTAAAAAGATTGCCATGAAAGGCGGCAAAGCTGCCGGTTTTGGAACACTGCTCAACGGCGAGATTGGCGTCGAGCGTAGGCACCCAAGTGGGCTGTATCATCACCATCGCGTCCTGCGACGACGCCACCAGCCGCGCCACGCCCTCGTTTTCTTGCTCACCAAATAGGGCGGGTAAATTCTCCGCGGCTGGGCCCCTCTGGCCCGAATGGTTATGTCCGGTAATGCCGAAAATCATTTTTCATCCTGCCACAACATGAATCGTTTTTTGGATAGTCAATTTTTCATCATCTGCGACGTGAAGCCCGGCAGATTGGTTTTGAATTTCGTCTTCAAAATATCATATAAATCACGCCGGCCTTCGCCTGGCAGGCGCAAGAGATAGTGATCCTCCACGCGCGGCACGTAAAACAAACTTTGTCCCCGGCGATTCGTTGGGCGATTCGGTACAATGCCCCAATAATTCACCGCGTAGCCCGTTTCTTTCGACAGGCGCACCACCAAAGGGCAACCCATGAACCAGGGATAACACAATTGCTCCACGCGTTGGCCTGGCAGCTTTTCCTCGATCATCCTCTTGGAAAACGCCAAATCCTCCAAAATATCCTGGTGCTGGTCCGCAGGTGCTTCCATGCCGGTCTTGTTGAATCTTTTGCACTGCGCGTGATAAACGGAGAGCAAGCGTTTACGCCAGCCCGCACTGCTGAAAAAATGCTTACCGCCTTCACCTCGCACAAAATCTATGCATGCCTGGCGCACTCGTTCATCATCGAAGAAGGCCGGGAGCCCGGCCATGCGCGGCTCGGCGCGATACACCGGCATGCCCCAAGCGAGCCGGCGCTCAAAGCGCCACTCGCCTCTGTGGCGAAATGCGGGCACATTGATATTGCCAAAGAAATAAGCCGGATAGCGCGGATGCAGGAAGTCGACCAGCTCTTCCGATACACAAACCTGATGATGATACAGGGTATGCGATTGAAAGTCGATCACCCCGCTCTCGTGCATCGTTTTAATTTCCTCCCAAGAACATAACGGCTCCTCACTTTGCTCACGTGCCAGCAAGTCTTCTGCGGAAGCATGGCCGGCAAAAAAATCGACATACGTTTGTGAAAGCTGGGCGGTTTCCGGTATCAGACCGGGAATGATGAATGCCACCGCGCGAAAGCCATATTTTTGCAGCAAGGGAAAGGCGACGCTGTATAAAGAGGCGCGGCCGTCATCGAAAGTCAGCAATACGCTGTGCGGCGGAATCGCGATCTCGCCCGACATCGCCGCGCTAAACTCCTGGCCACTCAATGTCTGATAGCCATTGTGCGCCAAGAATTTGAGTTTTTCCTCAAAGGAAGCCGGCGCGACGGTGTGAAAAGTGAACACCGGAATTTCATCGAAGAGTTCCTTGGGTTCCTTCTCCGTTACGAAGCGCGGATAATTGCGCATGAGTATGGCGAAAATATCAGGCGCATTCTTGCGGTAACTCCAGCGCAGTTTGTTCGTCAGCGTTGCCAGCATCATTAAATTCGAATCGTCAATTCCCTTTGCGAAAGCGAATCCGTTTGCGTTCGTGCCGTGCTCGTCCCCATGAGACTCTTCTGCCTGCCCAGTGCCAGGCGTTCATACAACGCTTCGAGCGCAGCCACGTTTTTCTCCATGCTGAAATCGTTACTGCGCCTGGACGCGGCAGCGCCCAGGCGTTCCGCCTTTGACGGATCTGTGACCATCTCCAGAATGGCTTGCGCCAAAGCGGGGGCGTCCGCAGGGGGAACCAACAAGGCCTCTTGCTCATGGCCGGCCATTTCCACCATACCTCCGACACGCGTGGCAATGACCGGCTTATCTGCCGCCATCGCTTCAGCCAAGGCCAGGCCAAATCCTTCACGCAAAGACGGAATCACGGCAACGTCGAAAGCCGCCAGCGCTGAAGGCACGTCGTGAACAAAGCCGGCGAAATGGACCCGATCTTGAATGCCGAATTGCGCTGCCAGTTTTTCCAAGACGCCGCGTTCCGGCCCCTCTCCCACCAGGACGAAGCGCGCCTCGGGAAAATGCCGCAATACTTCATGCGCCGCTCGTATGAAATAGCGATTGCCCTTCTCCTCGCGCAGCCGCGTGACGGTGCCGATGAGCTTCTGTGAACGGCCAGCATAGCGGCCACGAAATTCTTCGGATGTGCGGCGATCAGGCCGGCGAAAAGCCTGCAAATCGATGCCGTTCCAAATCACATGAATTTTTTCGCGCGGCACGTGGCGGCCCTTATGCAAAAAATCCGCGACCGCATTTGACACCGCAACGGCAATATCCGTTTTGGAGGACAACCACCAATCGGCGATAAATTGATGCGGCAATATTTTCAATATGGCATGCTCGTGCATCACTGCTGGAATGCGTTTGTGCCGGGCAGCGAGCCGGCCAAAATTCGCCGAGCTATAGCCATGCAAGTGCAACACGTCAACCTGCCGTTCGTCCACCAAGGACGCGATCGCGCGCACATTTGCAAGAGAAAATTTGCCCTGGCCGATATAAAAAACCTCCAGCCCGCGTTTTTCCAAATACTCTCCAGCGCTATCTTGAGCGCGTAGATTCGCGACCATGACCCGGAATCGCCGCGTTTCATGCCTTGCGTACCACTCCGCAAAGAGCTGCGCACAACTGCTGGGGTTGATACCGTCCATCGAGAGCTTGTCGATGACGTGCAGAACGTTGATCAAAGCCGCACCTATAAAAAGCCTTTACGCCTCACGTCTTGCGTACTCCATGACGCATCAGCCGCAAAGGCAATGAAGTATTCAATTCACGCCGTGACCATGCCGCGCTCATCCGAAAGCTGCCGGCGGTCTCTGATCACTTTTGCCGGCACACCGGCCGCGATTTTCCAATCCGGAATATCATGATTGATAATTGCGCCGGCGCCGATAATGCACTCCTTGCCAATCTTCGCACCATCGAACACGACGGCATGCGCGCCCAGCCAGGTATTATCGCCGACTTGAATGCCGTGGCTCACGCGGTCCTGCAACAGAATCGGGAGGTCCATGCGATGAAACGTATGGGTGCCGCCGACGAGATATACATAGGCGGCCATCAGGACGTTTTTGCCAATCGTCACTTCGCTCGCCGAAAAAACCTCGCAATTGAATCCGAGATTCGCGTGGTCATGCACGTGGATGTCACCGTTTTTGCAGCTCAAGATCGTGTTGCGCCCGACGAAGACGCCGTTGCCGACAAACAACCCCTTGTTCTCTTGCCCTTTCGCGTCCAGTACGACGTTATCATCGATGACGACCTCATTGCCGATATGAATTTTTTTGGGATGGCGCAACACGACGTTGCTGCCGAAAGTCACGTTACGGCCGACGCTGCCGAGCAGCAGCGGATACAACTTGCTGCGCAAAACCAATCCCAACGCTCCCGGCAGCCAGCTCACCATCAAGATGATCAATTCATACTTGAGCAAATACCACGTGCTGGCTTCGCCGAGAATGATGTCTTTATATTTTTGCAGCTTGGATTTTTTGGCGTCGAATAACTCTTTCTGGATTTCAATGCTTTCCCGGCGTGCGCAAGAGTTGGTTGAATCATTCACGATTGCACCTGTGCGAAAGAGGTGTTTGGAGCTGCTTCGCAAAATTGTTTTGGTGGTTTACAGGCTGGCAGCCTGGGTTACGGTTCAATTTAATAATCCTTGGGCGCGATACCAGTCGGCGGTGCGCTTCAAGCCGGCGTCCAAATCGACTTGCGGCTCATAGCCCAGTAGCTTACGAGCTTTGCTGATATCGAAGGCGCGATCTTTGATAAAGAAATCCACGCGGCGGCGGTAGATCGGGGGCTCAATGCCGAAGGGCCGGCAAGCGATCTCACATAATAAGCCGCCGAACCACACCGGCCACACCGGAATCTTTTTGCTCGGCAAGGGAACTGCGAGTGCGCGGGCGATACGCGCCACCAATTCGGAGAGCGTCGTGTATTCTCTTCCGCCGATGGTAAACGTCTGCCCGATCGCTTCCGCTTTTTCACCGGCCAACGCAATACCGGCCACCAAATCTTCCACAAAAGTCAGGTGATACAAAACCCGGCCGCTGCCGAGCATCCGGAACTTGCCGTTGTGGACATAGCGAAAAAGCTTGAGAAAACGCGTATCCCCGGGACCGTAAATTCCAACCGGGCGCACGACGGCGCCGGGCAGCCCTTTTTCTTCGAAAAACTTGCGTGCCAGTAATTCGCCGGCTGCTTTGGATTCTTGATAGACGTCACCCGGCGCAAATGGCGCTTCTTCCGTCGCCGGAGGGTTTTTGATTTCACCCTGCACACCGACCGTGCTGCAATGTATGAAACGCTTGACACCGGCGCGTACGGCGGCCTCGAGTACACGGCGCGTGCCCTCGACGTTCACCTGCCAAAAGTACTTACGCGGCACGCCTTCGATACGATAGGTCGCTGCGACGTGATAAACGGTCTCGATATCCTGCAACGCGGCGTCCAGATCGCGGCCGCTGTTTGCATCGGCGACGTCTGCGTAAACAAGCTCGATTTCACTGCCCTTCAGCAAATCCAGCTTACTGGAGCGGCGCACGAGCCCATGCACACGATCGCCTTGCCGCAAGAGGTGTTTGCAGAGGTAACTGCCGGTAAAGCCATTCGCGCCGGTCACCAGGACTTTTTTCGCCATCTCCTTCCACTCACTTCCTGCAAAAAGCCATCAGGTGCCAACCCAAGGGGCGCACGAGAAAGCGAGGTAATATCCGGAACGCCGGAACGAACATGCCGTTATACAGCATTGCTTTCCAGCCTTGGTGCAGCCTGCTGGCCACGGGAAAGCGCTCGGGCACGATACGCACCTGCGCGAACGGTGCGAGCATATTTTTGAATTCGCCGATCGCATATTTGTTCAACACCGGCGCATCTTCGTGTTCCAAATCCACTTTCATGACCTTGGAAAGCGCGTTGAGCCAGGAGAGGCGATTGTAAACCATGGCAATCGCTTCGCCCCCGGGCTTGAGCACGCGATGCAACTCCGAGGCCATTTTGCCGGCATCGGCGGTGTATTGCAGCACGCCGTGCGCGTATACAACGTCGAAGCTGTTGTCATCGAATTCGAGCGCTTCACCGTTCATCATAAAGAATTCGCCGCGTGCGCCGTTCAACGCGAAATTCTTCCGGGCGAGCTCGATGGCAGTCTTTGCCAGATCCACGCCGATCACTTGCGCGCCGCCTTTGGCGAAACGCAGCAAATCGAGGCCGATCCCACAGCCGGCTTCGAGAATGGTCTTGCCGCGATAACCGTTGAAGTCGACGATCTCCGGCAAATAGCGCAATTTATCGAAGCGATAATCGGCGAGGTCCTTAAAAAATCCCGCCATGCCCACTGGATGCTTGGCAATAGCAAGATCATGAATATGCGTGTTCCAGTAGTCAGCGATGCCCCGGATCAAATCGCCGTGGGCAGGTTTGAGATGAACGGCTCTGAGGTTTTTCAATCTTGTTGTGGTCATGCATTGCCAGAAATGAGAAACGGAGTTTCGCAACCACCTTCGTTCCCAAGCTCAGCTTGGGAACGAGCCACCGAAAAGCTTGGGAACGAGTCAAACAGAGTTTGGTTACGAGCCAAACAAACCAACCAACGAGAGGTGTGCGCCTGAAGGCGCTGTTACAAGCATCAAAAATGCTCCGCAGCCTTGATCAAAGGCCGCAAGGTACGATGCAGATTCAAAGGGTTCAAGCGGCGGACGGCCAGATTCAAAGAAATGAAACTTTCGAACAATTCCACGGGATGCTCGTGGCGCGCGATGCGAAGGCGGACCTCGCGCGCACGGCGGCCGAACCAAATCTCTTCAAAAGTTTGCTCGCGCACGTTACCCATGGATTCATTCTCGAGTGGATCAGGATAGACGTTGCCAAAAGGGTCGATCATTGCCAGGGCATAACCGGCGATGTTGTTGTGCTCCTTGAGACTGTGCGGGTTGTCGATATGCGTCGCAAATTGGCGGTAATACTCCCGCCCCATCGGCAGAATGTCGCCGTACATTTTTACGACTTGATTGACGATGTTTTGCAAAACGGCGCCGTCACCGGGGGCGAACCCGAGCTCGACTTCGACGCGATACATGATGTCGGGAATATGCAGGGCGGGCTGGAAGGACAGTCCGTCGAGCGCGTGGCTCTTCACGAAGCGCGCGATGTTTTCCAGATCGTACATGTTCGCCTTGTTGACGGTGAAGGCAATAAAAATTTTCGGCCGGCCGTTGCTGCGCAGCGCCTTCAAACTCTCGATGGCCGAGATCGCCAATTGGTAATAGCCGTTGATCCCCCGCAGCGCATCGTTCAGCTCCGGCGTGCTGCCATCCAATGAAATATATACCGCATCCAGGTTCGCGTTGATCAATTCTTTCGCGCGGCGCTCATTGAGCAGCAAGGCGTTCGTGAACATCGAGGTCGACAGTTTGTTTTCATGCGCGCACGCGATCAATTCGAAGATGTCCCTGCGCAAAAGCGGTTCGCCGCCGGTGAAACCAAGATGCAGCACCCCGGCGCGTGCCAGTTGTGCAATCATGCTTTTGCCCTCCTCCGTGGACAACATCCCGGGGTCGGGCTGCTTGAGCCAGCGATCGCACGTGCGGCATTTGGCATTGCACTCGTACAAAACCTCCCACATCGCCTTGACCGGGCCGATGATGGGCTCTTGCTCTCCCTTGGCGAAACGCAAGAAATTCTGGAGGTGTTTCACCTGCTTGAACATCTCAGCCGTCCTTCAATTTTACAAATACTGGTTGCGCCAGATCCCGAACACCATCATCGCCCACAGGCGATGGCTGTGATTCTCGACGCCTTGCAAATGTTCGTTGATCAAGCCTTGCACGTGGTCGGCGTTGAAAAAGCCGTCCCTCTTGAGCGCCGTGGGCGACAACACTTCCAGCATCATGCTGCGCAATTCGTTTTTCAGCCAATTCTTGATGGGAATACTGAAGCCTTCCTTGCCGCGGCCGATGATCGCGGGCGGCAACACTTGCTTCATCGCTTCTTTCAAAATCATTTTCGTTTCCGTGCCTTGAATCTTCAACGCGCTCGGGATCGTCGCGGCATACTCGACCACGCGATAATCCAAAAACGGCGCGCGCGCTTCGAGCGAGGTGGCCATGCTCATGCGGTCCACTTTCACCATGATGTCGTCGCACAAATAGGTTTTGAGGTCGACGTACAACTGACGATTGACTTCGTCCTTCGAGTCGGCGCTCTGGAAATACTTACGTATGAAATCGTGCGCGGCCGTCGTGTGCGACAAATGGTGCATGGCCTCGCCGTAGAGACGTGATTTTTCCTGCTCGGTCAGGAAAATCATCCAGCGCACGTGTTGCAAATCCTCCGGTAACATTGCGCCCTCGACGAAGCGTTTGAGGCGGTTGACCGCCCCTTTCTTCTTTTCGGTGGGCGAAATTCTCCTGGTGATCGCCGGAATCAACTCCCGGCGCAACAGCGCGGGCAGCCTGCGATATTTGCGCGCCATGCCCTCGGCGACATAGGTGTCATAGCCGCCGAAAAGCTCGTCTCCGCCGTCGCCGGAGAGCGCGACGGTGACGTGCTGTCGCGCCATCTGCGCAACCAAAAACGTCGGGAAGATCGAAAAATCGCCGAGCGGCTCGTCGAGATGTGTGACCAGCTTTTCCGTCCATTCCAGAGCGTTCGGCCGAATGATCAATTCGTGATGATCGGTTTTGAAGTGGCGGGCAATTTCACGCGCGTAGCGCAGTTCGTTGTAACTGCCCTCGGCAAAGCCAATTGAAAAGGTCTTGACGGGCTGATCCATCACCCGCGCCATCAGCGCGACGACGCAGCTCGAATCGATGCCGCCGGATAGAAAAGCGCCCAGGGGCACGTCGCTCATCAAGCGGATTTTAACGGCGTCCTGCAGGAGCTCCAGCAAACCTTGCTGCAAGTCTTGCGGCGAACGGCCGTTCTCGTGAAAATGCAAATCCCAATAGGAACGCAATTCGCTCTTGCCGTTCCCATGGATTGTGAGCGTGTGGCCGGCGGGCAATTTCTTGATGTCCGCAAAAATCGTATGCGGCGCCGGGATGTATTCGTAGGTCAAATATAAATCCAGCGCCTCCGGCGAAACGCGGCGCGGAACGCGCTTGACCTGCAAAATGCTTTTCAATTCCGAGCCGAACACCAGACGCTCACCGTCGAGATAATAATAGAAAGGCTTCTTGCCGAGCCGATCACGCGCCACGAACAAACTTTGTTTTTTCATGTCCCACAGCGCGAATGCGAACATGCCGTTGAGCCGGTTGGGACAATCGTGGCCGTATTCCTCATATGCATGTACAATGGCCTCGGTGTCGGCTTTCGTGTAAAAGCGATGGCCACGTTTTTCGAGATCGGCCTTGAGCTCGGGATAGTTGTAAATCTCGCCGTTGAACACGATCCAGATGCTGCCGTCCTCGTTGTGAATGGGCTGCTTGCCACCGGAGAGATCGATGATGCTCAAACGCCGCATCGCCATTCCGAGGCGGCCGTCGACATAAAAGCCGTCTTCGTCCGGGCCACGGTGAATGATGGCGTCGTTCATGCGGCGCAGCTCGTCTTCATCGACGCCGTGCTGCGGAGAAAAATTCATGACACCGCAAATACCGCACATAATTTTATCCTAAAGCTATTGCACGAGCGTTTCGAGATACTCGTAAGTCTCTCGCGTCTTGCGCAGATAGGCATCGTAGCTGTATTCGCGCTCGGCCAGCGCTTGTGCACGCTGCGCAATTTGTTGCCGATAAGATTCGTTTTCCAAAACGCGCAGGAGGCCTTGCGCGAAGGAGGCTGCGGTGCAATCCGTCAGCGCCGCGATCCCGGGGTGCAACACCTGCGTGTGCGTGAGATGATTGGTGGCAACGATAGGAACGCCGGAACGCAGATACGAATAGATTTTGAGGGGGGTGTTGTTGCCCGCGAGTCGGGGCGACACCAACACGTCCGCCAATTGCATGAAATGCGGAATTTCCTCGGGAGGGCGTTGCCCGATGAATAGAAATTGCTCGCCCACTCCTAGCCGCTGCGCCATTGCACGATGGGTTTGTACCTGCTCCGGCTGGCCGCCGACGATGAGGAATCGTACGTGCGCGTGTTTCGGCACGACGCTCGCCGCCGATTCGATCAACATGCCGATACCTTGATACGGCTCCAGCGTGCCGGCATAGAGCACGATGGTTTCGCCGTTCAGTTGATAGCGCCCGCGCAAATCGGGAGGAGCCGCAGGCGCGGCGAATACGGTGCCGTTATCGGCGACGTTTTCAATCAGCTTGTTGTATTTGCCCGGATAGCGCTCGTGCACGTAGTTGTACAGCTCGGGGCAAATCGTGATCACTGCCTGCGCGCTTGCGATCGTGGCCGCCTCCAAACGCTCGAAGAAACGAATGAGCATTTGGGAGCGGGTAAATTTGAAATTGGACAATTGCTGGGGCAAGCTGGAGTGCATGTCGTACAAATGCAGCGTGCCGAACTTCCGGCTCAGACGAATGCCCATGAAACCGGCCTCTTCGTGTGTGTGCAGCAAATCATAGCGGCGGCGCGCGAGCAATTCCTGCGCACGGCGATAGACCTGGATATCCAAAAAGATTTTGGCCTGCGAGGGCCCAACCGCGATTTTCTTCACGCCCGGTACCGCGGCGGCGCGATGAATCTGCACGCCGTCTATGCGTACGTCTTCACCCAAATGATACGTCACCAGATCTATTTGATAACCAAGCAGCGACAACGCGCGCAGACGATGCAGTACGCTGAAGGGCGTACCACGGGGCTGAAAAAACGGCTGCGGCGCGATCATGAGCACTTTCATGCGGGAAATCTGCCGATCATTTTGCATAACGATCCAAAGTCTCTTTCAAAATGGTTATCGTTCCTCCCGCCTTTTGCAACACTGATGCCATAGGTTGCTATACCGACTAAGTCCATTTTCTGGCTATTTTTATGAAGTTTAGGGAGGTAAAAAGTTGCGGGGTTGGGGGCGTGTCAGCTTTGTCGTGTCACACAATGAAACGATGTATTTGTGTGACACAGCAATTACAGGGTTTTATATTAGCATGCACAGGTAATGAAAAAAACGCTGTAAACGGGAGATCCTTTCGGGGGAGCTTCAAATCAAAATACTATCCAACGGACTGAGCAGCGGCCAACGGATTCAATATGACATCCGGTGGTCGCTGTTCATCCGTTGGTGAAAAAAGTTCCCGTCCCACCGCGCTACAGGATTATTCTGAGTTCCTTTGTCCTAGCGCACAGCCGCTTCGACGCTCAAGGGGCGTCACGGGCGCTGGAAAAAATCAGCGGCCAACGCAGAAATACTGAAAGCCGTTCTCCTTCATTTTGAGTGGATCGTAGATATTGCGCAGATCGACGACGATCGGCGTCTTCAACAAGCTGCGCACGCGCGCCAGATCGAGGCTGCGGAATTGATTCCACTCGGTGACGAACACCAGAGCATCGGCGCCTTCCATGATTCTATATTCTTCGTCGACCTTGTGTTCCTCGCCGAATTCGACATTTTGCAAGACCTGCCGGGCGGGCGGCATTGCCACCGGGTCGTAGGCGCGAATACGCGCGCCTTCTTTTTGCAGAGCTTGAATGATATCAATGGCCGGCGCCTCGCGGATGTCATCGGTTTCCGGCTTGAAGGCGAGTCCGAGCACGGCGATGGTCTTGCTCTCGACGTTACCGATGGCATTTTTGATTTTCTGTACCATCACGCGGCGTTGCGTTTCATTCACTTTCACGGCGGCGTCCACGATGCGGAGGTGATAGTCATGTTTGGCGCCGATGGACAACAACGCCAGCGTGTCTTTCGGAAAGCAAGAGCCGCCATAGCCCGGGCCGGGATGCAGAAATTTGGTGCCGATGCGATTATCCAAACCCATGCCGCGCGCCACTTCGTGTACGTCTGCACCCACGCGCTCGCAGACGTTCGCGATTTCATTGATGAAGCTGATCTTCACCGCGAGAAAAGCGTTCGCGGCATATTTCGTCAATTCGGCGCTGGCGAGATTCGTCATCACGATCGGGGTCTCGATTAAATACAGCGGCGAATACAAATCTTTCATGATCGCCATCGCTTCGCTGTCTTCGGCGCCAATGACCACGCGATTGGGGCGCAAGAAATCTTCGATGGCTGAGCCTTCACGCAGGAATTCAGGGTTCGACACGATGGAAAAATGAATCGGCGTCTTTTGGTGCTTTTGAATCACCTCTTTAATCCACCGGCCCGCGCCCACGGGCACCGTGCTCTTGTTGACGATGACTTTGTAGCCGTTCATATATTTCGCAATATCTTTCGCCACGTTTTCGACGTAGCGCATGTCGGCGGAGCCATCCTGCGCCTGCGGGGTGCCTACGGCAACGAAAATAACCAAGGAATTCTCCATGGCATGCTTCATGTCGGTGGTGAATCGCAAGCGGCCCGCTTTGACGTTTTTCGCCACCATCGTATCCAGCCCGGGCTCGTAAATGGGAATCTCGCCGCGGTTCAGTCTTTCAATTTTGGTGCTGTCGATATCGACGCAGACGACGTCATTGCCGAATTCCGCAAAGCAGGTGCCGGTCACCAAGCCGACGTAGCCGGTGCCAACCATACAAATTCGCATAGGTATTCCTCCGGAGTGTTTTTTGTGGACAAATTTTGAGGCGATCGCCAATCAAGTCTCGCCTGTTTTTCGCGCTGGGGGACAAACCCAACAGCCTGGGTTGAACATTTTGAATAGATTTCTTTTACCGAACAACCGATGAGCCAAGCTCGAAGATCGAGGATAGAAGATAGAAGCGACTCACATCGATCATCTATCCTCGATCTTCGATCTTCTATCCTCGATCTCCAAACCCCGCTCCTCGCAAATCAACTCGCTCCATAGCCGAATATTACTACAAAAACGGTCTTCGCCATGATCTTGAAATCCAGCCACAGCGACCAATTGTCGATATACTCCATATCCATTTCCATCCACTTCTCGAAGCCGATTTTGTTGCGGCCGCTGACCTGCCAGATGCAGGTCAGGCCCGGTTTAAGCGAAAGGCGGCGGCGCTGCCAGAGCTTGTACAGCTCCACTTCGACGGCGAGCGGCGGGCGCGGGCCAACGATGCTCATGTCGCCCATCAATACATTGAACAATTGCGGCAGCTCATCCAAAGAAGTTTTGCGCAATACGCGGCCGATGGTGGTGATCCGCGGATCTCGCTTGATTTTGAAGACCGGGCCGTCCATTTCATTCATCTTCTCAAGCTCGCGGCGCTTCATTTCGGCATTCTCTTCCATCGAGCGAAATTTGTAGATGCAAAACGTTCTGCCGTTCAAGCCGCAACGTTTTTGCTTGAAGAACACCGACCCGCGCGAGGAGAGCTTGATCGCCATAGAAATCACAAAGAACAGCGGCGAGAGCACCAGCAGCAGAGCCAGGGCCAGCACCACGTCGATCGCGCGTTTGGCAAACAACTGCCAGGTACGCGCGTTGAACGTTTCGAATTCCAGCAGCGGAAAGCCGCTGAAATCGGTCTGCCGTACGCGCGCAATGCGGAGGTTGTACAAATCCATCGAGATGCTGGTAGGAATGCCTTCGCGCTCGCAGGCGAGAACGGCGTCATCGATGCGGTTGAGCCACAGGCGAGGCACCACGAAGATGACGCGATCGATGACTTTGCGATGAATGATGAACGGAATATCCTGAATGCGGCCCAGCACGCGATGCCCTTCGATTTCCTTGCCAAACATGCCGTGATCGTCGTCGATCAAGCCGACGATGGTCAGGCCCCAATTCGCGTGTGATTTGACCGTGCGAATGAAATCCCGCGCACGCTTGCCCGTGCCCACAATGAGCAAGTTGACATGATTATAACCTCGCGTATGGACATAATCAAGTAATTGATTCATGCCGAGGCGGGCCACCGACAAGAGTACGGCGGTGACCAGCCACAGCGTCGCAATGAAGAGGCGGCTGGTGAGCACCATTTTCAGCAAGAAAATCGGCGTGCTCACCATCAACAACGCCACCAGACCGGCGGCGAAGATCTGCAGAATGCTCTTGAAAAACGTGTGCGTACGCAAATCTTTGTATGCGCCGACGAACCCCAGGGTCGACAGCCAGCCTATCAGATAAAAACCGACGAGCGCACTATTCTGCTCCGTGAAATACGACAAGCCTTCCCAATCCGGCGAATTGGCGTAGGCCATCTCACTGAGGCCATAAGCTTCGCGCAAATAAAAGCTGATGAAATAGGAAACGGCGAACGCGACCCCTATAATCAGCGCATCCGATAGAATCACTGCATTCCGCAGAAAAGCTTGTTTCTCTCGAACCATGTCTCACCTCACCTTCCCGATCTCCCAGGCGGCGGCGCCTGTGCCGTCGATCGCGCAAGCGCGTGCTGCGCTGGATGTGAGAGAGCGAGAGTCAACGCCTTCCGGCACGATGCTGGCTGTACCATTCCACAAAACGCTGAATGCCCGTGCTGATATTGACCTGTGGCTGGTAGCCGATTTCACGGCGCGCCTTGGAAATGTCGGCATAGGTGATCGGAACGTCCCCGGGCTGCGCGGGCAGTTGCTCGATAATCGCTTTTTTGCCCAGGCTCTCCTGAATGAGATGGATGAGCTCGCGCAATTCAATCGTCCGTGACTCACCCAAATTGTAGATGTGATAGGAGGAACAGGCGTTGATGGATTTTTCGATGCCGTCAATGATGTCCGTAATGTAAGTGTAGTCACGCCGGCTCGTGCCGTCGCCATACATCGGCACTTTCTCGCCGGCGTCGATGAGTTTCGTGAATTTGTCAATGGCCATGTCCGGCCGCTGCCGCGGGCCGTACACGGTGAAGAAACGCAAACACGTGATTTTCAAGCCATACAAGTGATGAAAAGTGAAGCAAAGCTCCTCGCCCGCCTTTTTGGTGGCGGCATACGGGCTGATGGGAAAGTCGACGCGGTCGTCCTCGGAAAAGGGTACTTTTGGATTTTCCCCGTAAACCGATGAAGATGAAGCAAAAATGAATTTCCCAATGCCGTGGCGACGGGTGAGCTCCAGCAAATTGAGCGTGCCTTCCATGTTGACTTTTTCATACAGATGTGGTTGCGCAATGGAAGGCCGCACGCCTGCGCGCGCGGCGAGGTGCACGAGCGCATCGAACTTTTGCCGTTCAAACAGATTTTGCAACCCAGCGAAATCGAGGATATCCATTTCGGCAAGCGTATAACCCGGCTTGCCGAGTAACGGCTCGACGTTCGCGCGTTTCAGGCGAGGATCGTAGTAATCGTTAAAACTATCCAAGCCGGTGATTTCATATCCGTGCGCCAATAGTCGCTCACTGAGATGCGAGCCGATGAAGCCCGCGCCGCCCGTAATGAGACATTTCATGAGATGAGACCTACCCTTCTAGCCAATCATTCAATGATGATCAACCCTCAAACATCTGTGAAAAGAATTTCGCGCGTTACACGTTACGCGTTTAAAGAATCAAACATAGAATAAAATTCTAACTTTTTTTCCAACGGATAGATTAAGACCAACGGATGGAAAGATTGAGTGTTCGATCCGTTGGACTTAATCTATCCGTTGGAGCCGCCCGCAGGGCTACGGATTTCAGCTTGTCTGAAAATCCGTTGTAGACTTTACACGTGTAAAGTGTAACGTGTAACGTGTAAATTCGTCAAAACTACCGTTCAATAGTGATAATAGCTATATCCTTCATGTGCAAGGTCGACCGTCGTGCCGTTCAAAATCACGCCGATAATTTTTGCATGCACGTTCTTGAACAATTCCATCTTTTGCCGCGCCACTTCCTTATTGGTCTTGCCGGAACGCACGACGATGACGACGCCGTCAACTTGCGTGCCCAACACCACCGCATCGGTGGCGGCATTCAATGGCGGCGTGTCAAAAATGATCAAATCGAAACGGCGGCGCATCTCATCGAGAAACCGGCGCAATTGCACCGAACCCAGCAGCTCGGAAGGATTCGGTATCAAAGAGCCGCAACTGATCACGGAGAGATTGGGAATGTGCGTTTCGTGCAGGGTTTCTGCGGTCAAAATGGACCCCATCAAGTAGTTGCTGAAGCCCGGCTCTTTCGGCACACCAAAGGTGTTGTGCAGTACCCCACGCCGCATATCGGTGTCGATCAGCAGCGTGTTGCTTTTCTGCTGCGCCATGCAAATGCTGAGGTTCGCGGCAGTGAAAGACTTGCCGTCAGCCGGCGCCGTTGAGGTGATCACAAACGTTTGGATCCGGCCGGCGGATTTTGAGAACAGAATATTCGTGCGCAGCGAGCGGTAGGCTTCGCCGATGGGCGTGGGCGCAAAATCGTGCGTGACCAGTTGCTGGTCGACCAACTTGGCTTTTTCATGGTCTTGAAAATCGAAGTAATCGCCGAAGCTGATTTGCGGAATCGCACCCAGCACGTTGAGCTTCATGCTACTTTTCGCATCGTCGACGGTTTTGATGGTGCGATCCATGGCCTCCATCGCGAGTACCACGCCCAGGCCGAGCAGGAATCCAACCGCCGCGCCGCCCGCAGCCTTCGCCGCTTTGTTGCGATTGATGGGAAATTGCGGTTCGATGGCCGGGTCCAATACTTCGATCGAACCCTTGTCGGCCGCGCTGCTGATTTCCAGCTTTTGGGTCTCGGCCTGGAGTTGCATATATAATTGAAATTTCCGTTCTCGCTCCTTGCCCAATTCTTCCAGCGTCGAGGATTGCGTCGGCAGCTCGCTGATCTTGGCGACGAGCTGATTGACTTCGGATTGCTTGCGTACCACTTCCCGCCGCAACGCCGTCAGCTTGCCACGTGCAATTTCCGCGATTTGCACGTACAGCAGGTCGATCTCTCCCAGCAGCTTGACGACATCGGGGTGCGTTTCGTTCTTCACCTCGATCTGTTTGTTATAGTCCGCTTCCATCAGGTCCAGCCGCTGGCGGGTGATCCCCATGGTCGGATTGTTGTCGAACACTTTGCTCGAGGCAATCGCACCGTAAATCAGGCGGTTCTCATCATGCGACTTCGCCTCGCCACTGGAGATTTTGGCCAGCAAAGTTTCCAAGTGCTCTTGCTGCTCCGTCAATGTTTGCAGCTCGCCGGCGGCCGTGCGGCGCTGTTCAAACGTCATTTGGAATCCGCTTTGTCCGCCCAGGCCGACGCGCTTCAGGGCGTCGGTATAGCGCGCGTCGATTTCATCGTAGTCGTGCTTGGCGCGCTCCGCCTGGGCTTGGTAGGTCTCGAGCTGGTTGCCCTGGCTCTCCTTTCCTACCGCTTTACTTTTGCTGATGAAAATACTCGCGAGGCTATTGACGGTTTGCGTGACGAGATAGGGATCGTTGTCGCGCAACGTAACGAACATCAGCGTCCAAGCGCTATTCAAATCCACGCCGACACGATCCTGCAGAGATTTCACTGCTGCGCGAAACGGCATGATCTCGAACGCCACCTCCGCCGGCAAATTCTTGTGATCGGCCAGTTGGAAGGAGAAGCCGCGAATGGCGATGGTGTCCGAGGTCGCGCGTGCAACTTCTACCGTACGCAGGTTGATTTCCCGGTCGTCTCCATCCACGGTAAAAACCGAGACTTTACCGTTACCCGGCAGCCGCATAATATATCTGCCAGGCTCGGGAAAATGCGTGCTGGTGAATTTCGCAAATACCTGGCGGCGCGTCAGAAACTGCTCGCGCCTCTCATCCTGCTCCAGGCTGACAACCAAACCCAGATTCGAAACCACTTGTTCAATGAAGCTGCGGCTGGTGATCTGTTCGTAAATGTCTTCCATCAAAGTTTCGGAATTGCCGGCAAAGTCGCGAAACCGGATGGAAGTCGTGGCTTCATAAATCGGCAATTCCTGTTTGACGTAAAGCACCCACGGGATGGTGATCGTGCAGGCGATTGCCGCTGCCAGCCACCACCGGCGCTTCAGCGCGGAAACATAACGACTCAAATTCAGCTTTTGGCCATCCGCTGCGCCATTTTCTTCCAGCTCATAGAGTTCCATATTCATTCCGCTTCGACCCTGCTGCTTATGAGCTCTGTTCTCGAGCCTTGGCAATCACTGCAATTCGTTCAGATCAATTGCGATTGGGATCAGTGAGCGCAAGCACAAAAATGCCCAACGACATCGCGAACGTGGCATAACGAAAAAAATCATCTGCACTGAAACCACCATGGCCCGGTACCACCACCTGGTCGCCGGATTGCACGCCCATCTGTTCCAACGAATGGGCTTTTTCGAATGCTTCGAGAAGATTTTGACTCACCATGCGTCCGCCGCGAATGACCTGGATTTTACGTACATCGGCATCGTTCGAAGGACTGCCGGCTTTGGTGATCAATTCCCACAAGGATTCCTTGGGTTGTACCAAATATGAACCGGGGCGCTGTACCGCGCCAAACACCGTCACGCGGATCAACGGTGCGCAGACAATACGGATTTTCTTAATCTCCAATTGCTGTTGCAGCACCTCCGCCAGCGTTTGCGGCGTCAGCCCCGCGGCTCTGACTTCACCCAGGCTCGGCACCATGATGTTACCCGAGGCATCGATGAGCTGATCGCCGGCAACGCCCAAGTCTTCCACCCGCGCTTGATTGTCCAAATCCTTCCATATCATAATGCGAACCCCGTCGCCGGCGCGTAAGCGATTGGATTGTGATGCAGTTTGGCTGAACGCCGGCATGATCGCCGCATGGACTAACAAAAAGCACAGGGTGTATACTATTCCTTTGCACGGGCGAGTGTGCAGCTTGCGAAACATCATCTTTGAGCTCCTTACCATATAAAACTGTTCATTCCCTTGAGCGGAGTGACACAATCTGCGACGCCCCTACAAAGTTTTTCAAAAAAATAAATTTAGACTGAACGTCAAAACAGATGAACTTTACCAGCGGCATTGCTGATTTGAGTAGAGTCGCTCCTGCAAAATTGATCACGCCATTGTTCAGCAAACACCATACCACGGGCGGTGAACAAGAAACGTCCACCGTAATGGCGGTTTTTTGATCAGGTAAGAGCGCTCTAGATGAACTTAAGAGAAGGGTTCAAGCTGTCTACCAGCTCGATGGCGGTGGGCTGGCCTAGGTGGTGTTTCCCAATATGAGCATTACCGGGAACGATAAAAGCGGAAGCGCTTCTCGCGGGTATCTAAATTGATTTTACGCAACATTTGATACAGTTGCCACCAGTTGACATGGACAAAGCCAAAGCGCTCGCTATTCAGCGCCTGGCGAATCTTGAACAGACCTAGAGAAGGATTATCAATAATGATCAACTTTATTTTCTCAGAAACCGGCAACGCACGTTCATCGATTTTTGACTTATTGAAGCTGGGGCGGGATTTGTTTCGGCTGCCATCTACTTCACGAACCCGAGCGGCGGATTTCGGCAGGTCGAGCACGGCCACCTCGCCAGTGGTCAGTTCCGCCGGGCTGTACGATTGCGCCAGGCTCTTCGTCAAATCGAGGCCGATGGAGAGATCAAAGTCATCGATTGCTTCCTCCAAGGAGTCGTAGTATTCAAGAATACGATTAAATTCCAGCATTTCAAAGACGTCGTAGACTTCCGGTGTCATTTCGACGATTTTGAGATCGCCGCCATTTTCGCGAATGCCTTTAATTTCCCCTACGAACACCCCCCAACCTGCAGAGCTGACGTAATTGACCTGGCTCATGTCTACGATCAAATGGAATGTGCCTTTTTGCAAAACCGACGTGATCTTGGTCAGCATCTCGGTACAGGTTTGGGTATCAATGTATCCTTTCACGCGAAAGAGAGCAATATCGCGCCGCGTGCCGACATTGATGACTGAGATTTCGATTCCTTGCATGCAGACGTCCTTTTTGTTCACGCCTTCGACATTTGCTCATTTTTGAACATTGCGGGCGTTTCAAAATGAAACAAACCGTAACAAAAATGCCGCAGAAATGAGACAGGATACAAAAACTTATCTCTTGCCGCTCAAAGCCAGTTGCGAATAGAGCGTCGTATATTTTTCCGCCACCGCGTTCCAAGAATAATCTTTTTTCATCGCGTTTTTCATCAGTTTGACCCAGGTCTTGGAATCTTCGAAGGCTTTGACTGCAGCCGTCATGACTTTCAGCGCTTCGGCGGTCGTGGCCTTGTCATAGAGAAAACCAGTAGCCGCACTGGACTTGCTCGCGTAATCCACGACCCCTTCGGGCGAGCCCGCCAGGCAGAGCACGATCGGCAAGGTGCCGTAGCACATCGCATGGAGATGATTGTAGCTTTCGCATTCGGAATCAAAGGCAAGCCACACCATGTCCGCGGCCGCCAGCGCGCGATGCGTGAAGGGCTCGTCGGCATCGGATTTGACCAGCAACTGGCGCGCGTGAGGCTTGACGAATTTTGCCAATGTCTTTTGCCATTTACCGTCCATCTCGCCGGAGACGATGAGATAGACCTTCCTCGCCAGCAATTGTGCGAGCAATTTCTCGGGCTCGGGTATTGCGGCAGCGAGCGCCGGAGATAATTGCAACAGCAGCAACGGCGCGCTTTCCGGGGTTTGCAGCCCGACCGAGGCCGCAAACGTGCGCTTGCCCTGCAGCTTGCCGCCGAGGTTGTTAGCCGAGTAATGATGCTCCAAATGTACATCCGAAACGGGGTTCCAGCGTGCGGCATCGATACCCTCATTGACGCCAATGAGGGCTTTGCGGCGGCCCTGCAAGATCTGGCCGAGCTCCTTGGAGAAGGCCCGGTCTTCCTGTACCGCTTTGGCGTACGTCTCACCCACCACGTTGAACAAATCGGAATTCAACATACCTGCCTTCAGGAAATTGAATTTGCCGTTCATTTCGATCTGTCCGCCCGGATACACGCCGTTGGCGGCAATTTCATGCGTCTCCAAAATGCTGTTCGGAAAAGCTCCTTGCTCCTCAAAATTGTGAATCGTCAACAACGCATGCACGTTCTTGAAAAACGGATCATCGCGATAATGCGTCTTCAGCAGCAGCGGTATCAATGCCGTTTGCCAATCATTGCAATGAATGACGTCCGGCTGCCAGTGCAACAACTTGAGCGTTTCCAGACATCCATAAGCGAAGAACAAGAAGCGCTCGGCGTTGTCTGCATAGGGCTTGCGCGTCTTGGGATCGAAATAAAGGCTTTGCCGGTCGAAGAACGGCTTATAATCAAGAAAATAAATCTGCACTTTGGAATCCGGCAAAAAGGCGGATTTGCCGCTGGCTGTATACGCTTGCTTGCCGATTTGAATGGGCATGTCTTTCAGGCGGATGACGTCCCGCAGAATATACTTACGTTCGTTGACATTGCGATAATTCGGCATCATCATGCGAATGTCGTGGCCGAAATCCTTCAAGGATTTCGGCAAAGCACCGGCTGCGGCCGCCAGGCGGCTCTTGCCGATGAACGGAGCTACTTCCGAAGCTACAAAAAAAACTTTAAACTTGTTTTTCATTCCTCTCCCCTGCAACGGGTGAATGCGTGATTTACGATTGACGAAGGATTTGTCAACATCTGAAATCGCAAATCGTCATTCGTTTCAAGATCCGCATTTTTCATAGAGATTCTGACGCTGTCCGGGATACCGTGGGAACAAACGTATGTGCATTTCCGGACTTCAATTTTCCACTTACACTTCCACTTGCACGTTACACGTGTAACGTGCAAAAATGCCTTTCATACAATCATATCTGCGCTTCACGCAGATGCTGGGCCGCAGCTTCGGGTGGTGTAGGATTGATGTAGAAACCCGAGCCCCATTCAAAGCCGGCGACTTTGGTCAGCTTGGGAATAATTTCGATGTGCCAATGATATTCCACCAGCGCCGGTTCTTGCACCGGCGAAGTGTGTAGAATGAAATTATAATGCGGGTGATCCAGTGCGACGTTGATCCGTGACAGAGTTTCTTTCAGCGTCATGGCCAGGCCTTGATACGATTCCGGCGGCATCATTTCGAAATGGGAATGGTGGCGTGCCGGCAACAGCCAGGTCTCGTAGGGAAATCGCGAGGCAAAAGGCTCGAGGGCGATGAACTCTTCGCGCGCGACCACGACGCGTCTGCCGGCATACTGTTCCTGCCGGAGAACGTCGCAGTAAATGCAGCGCTCTTTGAATTCGTAATGCCGGCGTGCGCCTTCCAATTCCTCAATGACACGCTTGGGGATAATGGGCGTGGCGATCAGTTGGGAATGCGAGTGCTCCAGCGACGCCCCCGCGGCCGTGCCATGATTCTTGAACACCAATATGTACTTCATGCGCGCATCATTCTTCAAATCCAGAATACGCTGGCTGTACATTTGGAGAACGTCACGAATGTGCGCCGGTTCTAAATCCGACAACTCGGCAAGGTGGTTCGGGCACTCGATAATAACCTCGTGCGCGCCAACGCCGTTCATCAAATCATATATGCCTTCGCCGCGGCGAAGCAAATCGCCTTCAATCTGCAGAGCGGGGAATTTGTTCGGCACCACGCGTACACTCCAGCCGGCACCGTCGCGCGGCAGGCCCGCCGGCCGGATGGCGGTGATCTCCGGCGGCGTTTTGTCTTCATTCCCCGGACAAAACGGGCAAAAGCCGCCGCTTTTCTGCGAAGATTCGGTATGCCAATCGCTCGGCCGCTTTCCGCGCTCGGTGGAGATAATTACCCAGCGATCGGTAATCGGATCTTTTCGTAGTTCGGGCATCGACGGTTTGTGCGCACCTCGCGCAGCCAGGGGTGATCGGGCTGTGTTATGATCAGGTTTTGTTCTGAAAGAAAAAGGTGGCTTCTCGCCACCCCTTCGGCTACCATTGTTTCTTAAGTTGCAGCTCCCAAACGGCAGCGCCGGCAAGTGCCTTCAAAGTCTGCTGAGATATCGCCGCGCTTTGCCTGCATATTCGCTGTTGGGATACGTCGCCAGGAGTTGCTCCAATCCGTTTTTCGCTTGTTGCGTGTCGCCCATACGCAAATAGCAGAGCCCGATCTTGAGCTGCGCGTCATCGTTCTTGTCGGAACGCGGAAAGGTGAAGATCTTTTCAAATTCGGCGATCGCTTGCGCGAAGTTGCCCAGGCCGTAATAGGATTCACCGATCCAATATTGCGAATTGTCGGCCAGGCTGTTCTTATCGTTTTCCACCAGCAGGTCTGAAAAAACTTTGATGGCATCGCGATATTGGCGTTGCTCGTACAAATCGCGCCCGTGAGCATAGCGCGAGGCATAATCGTTCCCCAGGGGTCTCGCGCCGTTACGTTGCGCCCGTTCCAAGTCCACCTGCAATTGTTGAATCTTTCTATCCTTTTCGCTAACGTCGCTTTGCAGTGCTGCGATCATTTGGTCTTTTTCGGTCACTTCGCGTTGCAGCTTATCCAGCTCGGGCTCGGGCGAGACCGCTGCGTCCGTTCCGGCCAATGACTTCGACATCCCGGTTGTGCTCGAATCCGGCGCCAGGCCCAGCAAACGCAAAACCTCGTTTTCGTCGTTTGTGGCCGCCGGACTCGTCGCCGTATCTTCCGTGCCGAGCAGCTTGTCGATGTCGACCTCCTGACCCGGCGGCTGCTCGCCCACCGACGCATTGCGGCCGCCACCGCAAGCGGTTAACACCAAACTCACCCCTACCACGGCAACCAGACCGATTAAGAACGTCCGTATGCCGGTCTTCACTGCCTTGTGCTGATACATCTGGTCATCTCCTCGTCCTTGACGCAGTCTCTTTGCAGCCGCGATGAACATGGCGCCCTTACTCCTGAGATCTAATCAGTGTCATTTTTGTTCGCGCGTCATGAGATATGTAGCGGTGCCCCAACCTCCTAGCCCGGCCGCCACTGCTGCCACACGCCACCAGGTTTCTTTGCCATGCACCATGACATAGTTGGGACGATTGGGCAGGCCGGAATAGCCAATGCCGCTGATCGCCTCATCAACCGCCACCACACAGTATTCCAAGCCCGAGGCCGGAACGACCGTGCCGGGAATCACGGCTTCAAAAACTTCGTTGTCGCCGGTAACCATGGGTTCGACCAACCAACGTTTCACGTTGTATGGCCGGTACAATACCGCGCTCTTCAGTAGTTTGCGATTCTCAAAAATCTCAGCGCGCAGGCGCAAATCTTTTCCGCTCGTGGCGCGCTTGACCGGCTGATGAATGACGACCGGCGGAATATCATCGACTCCGCTGCCGCCCTGGGTGCCGCTCATCGCCAAAAGATTGGCGCCCATTTGCGTATCCGGCACTCCGTCATGGTCCATGTAACCATCCCGATCTTCGCTCGCCTTGGAATCTAGATCATAGCGATCGAAGACGCCGTCATGATCGAGATCCGGCTTGCCGCCGCCGAATCGGACGGTGAACCCGGCGAACGCGGAGAGCAAGCCGTCGTCCTCATCGCCGTCGGCGTTGAGATCGATGCGATCATTGAAAAAATAACTGAAATCACCGCCCACGGTCAGCAGCAGATTTCCTGAAAGCGCGAAATTCAATCCCCCCGCCGTTTTGACCATGGGAGCCGAGTCCTGGCGCTGCTCGTCTAAGTACAGCGTTTCTTTGTCCGACGCTTTGAAATTATGCCAGAAGATTCCGCCAGCTCCCAAACTGGCAAATGGCGAGACGGTCTTGTAGGGCGAGAAATGAAAAGTCAAATTTAAGGCCACTGGCACGAGACGCACCAATGAATCTACCTGGGCATCCCGATCGGTGATGAATTCACCGTAGCCCCCTTCAACGCCGATCCAAAAATGAGGATCGGGCGCGTAATAAATGAGTCCGCTTCCCAACGGACGGAGGTCTGATTTTCTGACGTCTCCTTCAATTCTTCCCGCTCCACCTCGCAAGCTCAAGCCAAACTTGGACTCCTGTGCTTGAGCTATCCCTCCGATGGTGAGCAGCAAGACCATGCCAGAACTGCGGCACTTCCTGATACTATTCAACATTTTTCCAGCCTGTCCTCATACGACTTTTTTCCAAAAATATGAAAATTGTGTCAGAAAGTCAAGGTTTAGTTCGGATAGGCTGTTATATTTTCATAAACTTAGCCAAAGTATGGCCGCGCTGAAAAATTTCACTTCACGGTGCCGCGATGGCATACAATGCTTTGAAGCTGCGTAAATAAATCGCGCCATTCGCAATGACCAATGAAGCCGATATACGTTCCCCCATCGAGTTTTGCGCGAGCATCTCGAATTTCTTGCCCGCTTTGACGACTGTAACCATCCCGTCCGCTGCAATAAGGTAGACCTTGCCATCTGCATAAACCGGCGAGGCCCGGTGGCGCTGATTGTACGTTCTTTCCATATAATATCGCTCGCCGGTCTTGGCATCCAAACAGAGCAACACGCCGTTTTCGCGGCATAAATAAACCAAACCATCGTGAATCACGGGCGAAGGCACGTCCGGTGTATTATCGTCGAGCCGCCAGTGATATTGCGCCTGGTTCGCCGTGATGTCTCCTTTGGCACCTTTGGGATTCAGACCCAATACCGGACCGTTTTTCGCGGAAGGCACGACCACCAGGCCCGCGACCGCGACCGGCGAGGCTACGAAGCGAAAATATGCATTGTAATTACCCGGTGCATTCAAGCCGCCGCAGCGCCACAACTCCCGGCCATCTTTCAAATCATGCGCCACTAGATAGTCCGCTCCATGCGTGAGCAGAAACTCCTGGTTGTCGAAGCGATACACAAACGGAGTGGCATAAGAATGCAGCGACTCCTCGCGCGCATCGGTTTTGCGGCTCGAGGTCCAAATTTCGCGGCCCGTCAGTTTGTCGAGCGCCAGCACGAGCTGCGCATTGGAGTGCAGCAGTTGCAGATAGAGCCGGTCGCCATCGAGCAGCGGCGAGGACGACATGCCGTGATACATGCTGAAAGGTTTGTAACGGTCCTGCAAATTGAATTTCCAAATCTCTTTGCCGTCGAAATCAAAACACGCCAACACGCCCGTTCCCAGTTTCACCCACACGTTCCGGCCATCGGTGGTTGGCGACGGCGAGGCAGCATTGCTCTCGTCTCCGCGAATTTCATAATTGCCGCTGTCGAGTTTTTTCTTCCACCGTAATTTCCCCGCGGTATCGAGACTGAGAAAAACCAGGTCCGAGCCTTCGGTGGAAGTGAGAAAGATGCGATCCTGCCAAACAATGGGAGTGGAAGGCGCCGGGCCCGGAAGCTCGACGCGCCATCTCACGTTCTCCGTTTGGCTCCAGCGCGCCGGCAAATTGGTTTCCGTGCTCGAGCCGTCATTACGCGGCCCTCGCCAGCGCGGCCAGTTTTCAGCGCGTGCGAACAAGAGATCAGCGCCCCAAAGCCACACCAACGTTCCCAGCAAATATGAACATGCCAGTTTGGTTTTCATGTGAGGATTCCTCATGGATGGAATGATGACGGCAAGACCATACCACAACACGAAGTCGCTGTAAGCCTTTTGCGCTGTCATCCCGGCGCAAAGTCGCAGCCTCTGATTTTAACGATCTCGGTCATGGGCAATATAAGCAAAGTTCCTTGCGGGGCAAATTCTTTTTCAAGGACTCCACAACACGTTTCGTCGTTCAAGGTGAAAAATGGCAATAAAAAAGCCCGGCGATATTCATCGAGCCGGGCTCTACGTGCACTATTTTTCATCTATTGCAACAGTCTTTTCTTTACAAATTTTTCCGCCGTTTTGCCGGTTGCGGTGCGCGCATTCTTGAGCTGCTTGGTGATGAGCTTGATCTATGCCCCTTGGTCACTGATTTGAAAAGCCAATTCGTTTAAGACGCAGAATATCTGTTTCCAAGCAATGCCTTCAACAACGCCATGCTGGCGCGTTCCGTGCGACCGTCCGTGTCCGATTCCAGATCCCACAAGGTCATGGATACGGCGATCACGCGGCCAGTATTCGCCAGGCGTTCGGCCATCTCACAAAGTGAATCCAAATCGGGGCCGCCTGGTACCGGGTACGCCATTGCCGGCGCTTCCCGTTGATCAATCACGTCAACGTCCAGATGGACGTAGATCGGCCGTTCCGGCGGCAGGAGTTGCGGGAGGGAAGATATGTCTGTGACATGGTGCACTGCCGACTGCAGTAGCGCCTTGCGCTCTTCGGGGTCGAGATCGCGCGCATTGATCAAAAAAACTTCGCGTTCGCTCCGTGGTGTCAAACCCGCGGCCTGCATCAAGGTTTGGTCTCCTCGACCAACAATCATAGCCAGTGGCATTCCTCCGACAAAACCGCTCGGGCTCGTTTCCCAGGTATTGAAGTCGCCGTGAGCATCGAGCCACAGCAGCAGCGGATTCACACCGCTGCGTTGCAAGCCCTTCAGTACGCCGATAGTCGTGCAACAATCACCTGCAATGCTCACCGGACGGTGACCGTCTTTCATCATGTGCGCTACGACGTCTGCCAGGTGCCGGTGCACGACGGCGATGCGCGCCATTTGCTGCTCGTCCGTCAATATCGGTTTATTGATGATCCAAGACGGAGAGGCCAGCCGTTCGGCAGCGGAAAACGGCTTTTCTAGAAAAAACGGCGACAATACGAATTGGTTTTGCATAAGTATCTTCCGATTAAGCTCGCAACCAAATAGCTGACTAACGTGTTATGAAGTGAATATCAGAGACGTAAGACGTCAAGATCCATGCTTTCTGTTACGATTTGACGCGTATGGCCCTTACGGATTCCCTTCAATTCCGTTCGCAATCAGTTCGGATACCTGCAATATCGTTTCAACGCGTCGTCTTCAGCACCATAGTTGAATCGGTTGACATCGAATTCACCTCGTGGGTTCCCCCGTTCCCACTCAAGGGTTCGCTTGAGTGCCTGCCCGTGATCGACGCATTCTTGATATGAAAGCTCCTGTCGAATTCGGCTGGTATCTGCCGCTAAATGTTGTCTCCAATCATAGGGTTCATCCAGATGTTTGGGTAACAGATCTTTAGGAACTATTCTGATTTCACCCTTCCATCCTGCCGCCTCGCCAATCTTTTGCACCCATGCTAGTTCTGTGAGCGCGTGTTCTTCTCCGACATTATAAATGCGACCCGTGGCACGATCATTGATGACGGCAAGAGCAATGGCATCAGCGACATTTTCAACGTAACCGCGCGTCCAACGCCAATTTGCCTTTGCTTCATCCAACAAAATGAAGGAGCGGCCATCTTCCATACGCTTGAAATAGTCGAACAATCGATGCAACTGGTCTCGAGGTCCATAGACTTGCGGCAGGCGCAGAACTGTAGCTGGCAAATCAGTCTCACCCATCACGATCTTCTCGATCAGCATCTTCTCATAGTTGTACAGAAGATCGCCGGCTTTCTGAGCCATGCTGCGATAAGGATACAAACTCTTACGCAAGGGTGCATTTTCGGCAAAGGGCTTCACGTCGGGCACGCCGTCATCGAGACGAAGAAAAATGCCGTACGCACGATAAACATCCATGCTACTAATGGCAATCAGGCGCTCGGCTATCCCGCGAAAGGCCTGTACGACGTTCACGGCATCTTGTTCGATGTAGGGAAACATGTCCAGCACAATTCGCGGTGAGACTTGCTTGAAGGTCGTGACAAAACCTAAGAGGGCTTCGCGCGCTCCATACAGATGAGAAACGGTTACCGGCAAATCGGCGTTTGTTTGTCCACGATGGAAAAGCGTGACCCGATGTCCGTCCTCAATCAAGCGCCGTACGACATGTGCACCAACAAAGCCTGTTCCGCCAATGATCAAAACGTGCATACCAATCCTGATTCAGCTTTTGCTTCATTCCGGTGCCGGCCCGCATTCAGGGAACAAGTTTTATCTTCATCTGATTTGTGACGTATTCGAAGTCGGCCCGTGGAATTTCGAACAAACCGAATTTAAAAAGAAATCCCCAGGACGTTTTGTTCTTAATGAAGGCCAGATGCGGAATCAGCGGTTTAATCTCGGCTTCCTCGCACAGGAAGTATTTTGCATTTCGGCGATGAGGAAGAAGATTCTCCGGCACGGTCACGGCATAGATTTCGTCATCCTCGACTTCGGCAATTGCGGTAAAGCGCTGTACCAGCTCCCCCTCTTCCTGCGCCGTACGCGGGGAATAAAACAAGACCAAATCGCCTTTGGACATCTTTTCCAGCGGTTGCTTCTTGCCGTGTCCTGCCTGCACGAAGCGACCTTCCCTGCCCATCATGACATGATCGCGAGAGATGGTGTTGATCCAGTATTTCACGTAAGCTCCTAAGCTGAGGAATCAAGAACGTTTCATGTTCTTTTCCAGCAATCCACGGTGTGATCATCCACCATACCGACCGCCTGCATGAAAGCATAACAAATCGTCGAGCCGACGAATTTGAAGCCGCGCTTCTGCAGGTCTTTGCTCATCGCGTCGCTTTCCTTCGTCTTCGCCGGCACTTCTTTCATTGTTTTCCAAAAATTGACGGCCGGCTTGCCGCCCACGAATTGCCAGATATATTTGTCAAAGCTACCTACGTCTTTTTGCACGGCCAAAAAAGCTTTGGCATTCTGAATCGTTGCGGCAATTTTCAAGCGATTGCGAACGATACCATCGTCTTTCAACAGCCGGGCTGCTTTGCGCGCATCGTATTTGGCGATTTTTTTGGCATTGAAATTATCGAATGCTTCGCGGTAGCTCTCGCGCTTCTTCAAAATCGTCAGCCAGCTCAACCCGGCTTGCGCGCCTTCGAGGATGAGCATTTCAAAGAGCTGGCGATCGTCATGCACCGGCACGCCCCATTCCTCGTCATGATAAGGAATGAACAACTCGTGCCCTAGGCACCAACTGCAACGGGCCTTACTGTCCATGGATGTCATACTTTTTCTTTACGCGGATTGATGTACGATTTGTGATTGCCGATTTACGATTGGCAAAAAATCATCCTTGTTTTTTGACGTACAATTACATATACTTTATACGTCAAAATTTAGGAGAGAAGCTATGGAAACAAAACTAACATTGCGCATGGACTCGAAGCTGATCGATTCTGCAAAGTCCTACGCCGAAAGACAAGGCATCAGCCTGTCCAAACTGGTTGCCGAATACTTTCAAATGATTGCCTCCAAAAGAAACAAAAACCTCGAGGCCTTTCAACCTACGCCAATCCTTTCGGAGATTACGGGGGTTCTTCAAAAGAATCCCGGCAATAAGGATTCGCGCGAAGCGTACCGCAAGCATCTCGAGGAGAAATACCTTTGAAAACTGTTTTCTTCGACCTCAATGTGATTCTAGATATTTTTTGGAAGCGCGAGCCGTTTTATGGTTCCTCAGCGCGGGTGTTTGGTTTGGTTGAGCACAAGCAATGCCATGGCTATCTTGGCGCTTTGAGTTACCCGACGCTTTTTTACCTGCTGAGAAAAGAGAAAAGTCCTACGGTAGCATTGACGATTCTGAAAAAAGTGCGTATTGTGCTGAAAACAGCACCAGTCCTTGAAAAAACAATTGATTCCGCTTTGAGCTCCGGCTTTGGTGATTTTGAAGATGCCATTCAGTATTATGCTGCATTGGAGGCCCAAAGCGACTATTTCATCACCCGCAACAAAAAAGATTTTCCTCCAGGCAGACTGCCAATCTTGCTTCCTGAAGAATTTTTAGCGCAATTAAAACTCGCGAACGCCTAACGGAGCTCAAGAAGCTTGCGGTTATCTCAAACGCGCAACGATCTTGATCGCTTCGCGATCTCCCTGTTTCAACTGATTTCTTAAAGCGTGCTTAATAATCCAGTCCGTATTGGAATCTCCAAAAGAGGCCCACTTTCGCTAAACCGGCATCGCAATGCTGTAATTGTCCTTCAACACCTCGTTCATGTTGTTGGCCACGGATTTTTTGACGAAGATCGACCGGTCCGATTTCAACACCTCCAGCACTTCCAAAATCGGCGCAGGGTCATCAATGAAAATGTCGAGCTTTTTCGCCCACGGCAGGCGGGGCCGGAGCCCTTCGCTTGCCAATCTTCGCACGTGCACATTGGCATCGCGCGCCCACTTTTTCATGAGCCGCACGCTCTGGCGAGGCTTGTGCTCGAGGTATGGCCGAACCGCATATTCGCCCGTGTGTCGCTTGGTGATTTCATGGATGAGCTCATCTGAATTCACAAAAAGCACGAATAGCTCACTCATCAGTTCGGCGCCTTTGCTTCCAAGCAGCCACCGCGGATTCGATCAGAAGCTTAAGACCCGGTTTCTTGAAGTCCATCGCGCTTCTTAAACTAACGTGGCGGTGCAGCTTTCCTTTTCCCTGGAGCAGTCGCCGCGGATCCGCCAGCTCGACCGCGCGCGCGACCCCCAGTTTCACGCCGGCTTTGCTCGGGATTATTGTAAAGAGCAGATCCTTGTATCCCGAACCGAATCCATAACCGATGATCTGGGCGGACGCGTCCGGCATTTCGAGGCGGTTGGCACGATTTGCAGTATCAAGTCTCTGACCAGAAGAGCGAGTTTCTGGATCTCGAGCGGATAGAGCGCTAACAATACTTTCACCTCTCTGAGTGGTGCCATAGTACACTTTCAACATAGTCGCTTGCAATTGCAATTACCGGCACCTCTGTTGGCGGGAACAGAAGCGAATGAACGATCTCAGCCCTACGAGCAGGCGTGCCGCTGCCCAAGCGCTCCGGCGTGACAGCCTATTCTTCTCCGATATATTGCTTAGCGCGCCGCATGATCCGGTTCTGCCGTTCGATCTCACGCTGGAATCCCGCCCTCAGCCACTTTGCAGCTCCGAAGTTCTTCGCGAAATGCGTGATCCAGTCCGGCCGCCTCCCATCATAATCCTCTATGCCGTAATGCCTGGCGAGCTCCCAGGAGCTGGTCGCTTCTCCGGACCATTGCATTGCTTTCTGATCGGCGGCCAGAGCGGCAATTGCACGACCGACGTAAAGCGGGCTCTCCGATTCAAGGAAGTTCTTGTCTTTCTTTCCGGCCTCACGCCAATTCTCCTCGGTGACACCGAACCCGGCCAGCATGCTCTCGGAGCGCAGGTAGCCCGGCATAACCGACACCGCCGCCACGTGATGTTTTCGCAGCTCCTCTGCCATCACATAAGCGAAATGCATCACATTCGATTTCACCAAATCGTGCATGAATCCCATTCCGCCGTAACCCCACGTGTTCCTGTCGGTCACTTCGACGATGAGGCCCTTTCTTTGTACGATCATCATCGCCGCCGCGTGCTTGGCAGTGATCATATGTGAAAAGACCGTTTGATGCATAAGTCTGACTCCCTGTTCGAAGTCAGTCTCCCAGAATGGCTTGTTCCAGGCGAAGGTCGGATCCTCGCCCGCGGTGCTGTTGACCAAGACATCGATATGACCTTGTTGCCGGTCAATCATTTCGAACAGCTCGCGCACCTCTGCCTCAACTGTATGATCGACACGTGTAGCGATCCCTGTCCCGCCTGCCGCGGTTACGAGCTCAGCTGTTTCTTCGATCGTTTCCGGACGATTGTAAGGCGAGGGATTTCCGCGTACACTCCGGCCAGTACAGTAGACCGTTGCGCCCGCTTCCCCGAGCGCCCGCGCGATGCCGCGTCCTGCACCGCGCGTGGCGCCTGCGACCACGGCGATTTTATCATGGAGAGTTTTTTTCATTGGCCCTTCTCCTTCACAATGATAGTGGCAGGATGTCTACATTTTTGGAATCAGAGATGAGCAAGGCTTTCGCTTCCCTTACCAGCTTCAGGTAAAAAATAAGCACTACCTGTGACAACCCTATGTCAGCAGCATCGATTTACACAAACCCAAACCGCGAAACTGCGGACGCACATACATGCGTTTGACCTCCCCATACGCTGTGTCGAACAGTTTGATGCCGCCGCAACAGGCAGGTGTATCGTCATAGCGGATCAGAAAAAACACCACTGCTTTGCGATCAGTTTTTTCACACTCTAGCCGTGACGGCTTGCGCGTGGATAGAGTGGCTCCAGATGCGCCGCGGCCCCTGTTTCATGAGCTCAATTTCAAACTCTTCTTAATCTCACCCCTTTTGTAGAACAGCATGATGGCAAAATAAAGCAAATACTTCAAAGGCGTCCCGTACCCACCATCCTGGGCTCTGAGATGGCTGAACATTGCGCCCGTCATCACGACAGTCAGTACCAACAACGAGGCAATGTTGGTTCGACGAAAGAATAATCCAAAGCCGGCCAGAGTCTCAGCAATACCGATCGGAATCTGAATCCACGCCGGATAGCCAAAACGGGTGTCGAAATCATAGTCGGTGGAGAAATTGGAAAGGCCCGCCAAAATAAAATCAATGCCCAGGTAGAGGGATACGCCCTTGTAGAAAAGCTCTTCGAGTTTTTTGTCAATGCCAGTTTCCATTTGACAGGTCCCAGCTTATGGTGATTTTGAACGTTTAGGGGTTGTGACCTAATTTACCTTCGCGTTTACATTTATGCAAGCTGACCCGCCAGCTCTCTTGCCAAATAAAATCTAAAAGTTTTTCTCGGCTTCTTTGTTGCCATGGCTATTCATAGATTTTATTCAAAAATTCATCCATCAGCCGATTGAACTCTTCCGGCCGATCCATCTGCAACCAATGGCTCGTGCCCGGCATGACGACGCGCGGCAAATTTGGAATCGCATGATGCAGCGCAGAAGGATCATCCGGCAGACCGGAAACGATGGTTTCCATCGGGCCGCCGTAAGCTTGCAGCGCAGCCGCGGGATCAAAGAGAAACACGTTGTCCAACGCACCCAGAACAGCTTCTTTGGGTGTGTGGTGTAAGCTCGCGATCACCGCCTGCGTCACCGAGGAATCCGCGTTCATCAATATGGAGCGCCAATGGGCTTCAATGGCTTCGGCATAAGCCTCGGTGCGCAAAACGGAAAGCCATTTGTCAATCTCGTCTTTCGGTGCCTTGCGAGCGTCGCCGATGGGGTCGACGAACAACAGCCCGGCAACCCGCTCCGGATGCATGCCGGCATAAGCGGCAATCACACCGCCGCCATAGCTGTGACCGATCAAAATAAATCGATGCAGATCGAGCGAATCGACAACTATAGCAAGATCTTCAGCCATCGCTGTTAGCGAGTAATCGTGATTCGGCGCTGGCCCGGATTGCCCGTGCCCGCGCATATCAAATGCCGCCGCGAAGCGGGTCTTACGCAAATGCTGAAGCTGCGCTTGCCACTGCGTTACATTACCGGCCAAGGAGTGAACAATAACCACCGGCAGGGCACTTGCAAGGGCTTTTGAGGCCGCGCCGCCGCGATCGACAAAAATTTTGCCGGCAGGACCAGCAATCCATGCCGGCGCTTTTATTTCCTCGACTTTGGCAACTTTTTCAAGATTGCTCTGCGCTTCGTTTTTGCAGCCGTGCGTAAGCATGATCGCGAGCAATGCCATGCTACCTCTCATAAAGGAAGGTATAGGCGTCATAGATTTCCTTTTGTCGAAAAAAATAATGTTGATCATTCCGGCGCGGGCATATTCATTGCCGCCCACTCTTCGCGTGCGGGACCATATGCACCGGGAACTTCAAGGCCCGCTTGCCGCATCAACACCGTCATTTGCGCACGGTGATGCGTCTGGTGCAAAATCATCGTCCACAATACAAACCCCTTCGCCCATTGCTCGCCATACATAGGCACTTCTTCCGGTAAAGCGGCGTCACTCCAGTGCTTGCCGACTTGTGCCCGTACCGAAGCCACGCCCTTCTCATATGCCGAAATAATGTCCTGGACTTTCGCCGGTACGGGGATGTCATCCGTCGGCGCGTCAATCGGCAAGCCGGCTTCCGAGATCATGTTCAACGAAGCTACCAAATGCCAGGCCAGTTTCCCTAAACTACGGCCTTCAGGCGTCGCTTTCTGAGCCAGCGCGCCGTCGGTAAGCTTGCGAAATATCTTCAACGTCATTTCAGCCTCTTCACCCCACACCTTCTGAAAATCTTCGCCACGGCGTAGCATACCTGTTCCTTTCTCTCTAGGTTTCTGGTGTACTCAGTTTGGAGGTTGATTTGATTCCGGCGAAAATATAAATACCGTTTGTGACAATCCTATGTCAGCAATGTTAGGCCATTAGCTATCCAAACTCAGAATAAAATTCTAAAAGTTTTTGACCTAAAAATTCCCCGCGGATTGAAGAATCCCACCGATAATAGCTTTATCCGTGGGATTCTTGGAACGAGTTGCATACTGCCCGTTTCGCCGGAAGCGTGGTGAGAATTCATTATCGCCCGCATCCGCGGCATGGCGAAGAGGTGGAAGTTTTTTTGTCGTACAAATGCAGT
>JBOHQX010000047.1:0-29584 GCA_050732395.1 bacterium | reverse complement strand
TGTCATGCAGGAGGCATCTTTTTCAGCACAAGCACCGTGCCAGAAACTTAACAAGATCCCTACGGGATGACACGGTGGTGTTGCTTGCCGAACCAACCCCGATCACCGGGGGTCAGGAGCTGAATAGCTACAAAAGCTCTGCAACTATGATGGTGTTTCTTCACGATAGCGGTCGAGCTTGTTGTGCAGCGTTTTCAAGCTGATCGCCAGGGTTTCGGCAGCACGTGTTTTGTTGTTGTTGTGCGCTTCGAGCGTGCGCAGAATCAACAGCCGCTCGGCGTCTTCGACCGTGGTGCCCAGGGGAAGGGTAAGGGTGTTCGCCGGCTCGGCGTGGTGGAAATACTTGGGCAAGTCCAGCGGCGTGATCGTGCGCCCGGTGCAGAGAATCACAGCGCGTTCGATCACGTTGCGCAGCTCGCGCACGTTGCCAGGCCAGTTGTGGCGTGTGAGCAGCTCGAACGCTTCGCGCGCAATGCCATTGATTTTTTTGCCGTTCTTTTCGGAGTAACGCTGCAGAAAATTTTCCGCGAGCAGCGCCAGATCGCTCAAGCGCTCGCGTAACAGCGGCAATTCGATTTCCACCACGGCCAGGCGATAAAACAAATCTTCGCGCAAAGTTTTTTCGCGCACCGCCGCGCGCACGTCGCGGTTGGTGGCGGAAATGATGCGCACGTCCACGCTGATTTCCTTGCGACCGCCCAGACGCCGGAATTTTCTTTCTTCGAAAGCGCGCAACAGCTTGGCTTGCAGCTCGACCGGCATTTCACCGATCTCATCGAAGAAAAGCGTGCCGTGGTCGGCGAGCTCGAAACATCCAGGTTTTTCCGTGAGGGCGCCCGTGAAGGCGCCTCTTTCATGGCCGAACAGCTCGTTCTCGAGAATTTCAGAGGGCAGCGCCGAACAGTTGGTGGCAACGAAGGCTTGCTCGCGGCGATTGCTGCGGCGATGAATGGCGCGCGCCACCAGCTCTTTGCCGGTGCCGCTTTCCCCGGTAATCAACACCGTGGAATCGGTTTTAGCCACGGCTTCGATCAAACGATACACTTCGCGCATGGCGTCACTTTGCCCGATGAGCTCCTCGTAGTGCGTGAGCTCACGCAGTTGCCGCGCCATGGCGCGATTCGAGATCAGCAAGCGGTATTTCTCCACGGCTTTCGCCGTAATCTCCCGAATGTGTGCACCGTCCACGGGCTTGGTGAGAAAGTCATAAGCGCCGCAACGCATCGCTTCCACCGCGGTGTCAATACTGCCCTGGCCGGTAATCATGATCAGCTCGGTGCCGAAATTTTGTGCGCGCAAGCGTGCCAAAATCTCCAGGCCGTCGAAATCCGGCAGCATCAGATCCATCAACGCGACGGCGATTTCTTCTTCCTGCAGAACCCGCCAAGCTTCCTCGCCGGTTGCCGCCGAGAAGATTTGATAAGCGTCGCCGAGCAGCGTTTCCAGTGCCAAGACGGCACCGGCTTCGTCGTCAGCGATCAGGATTTTTTCGCGATCGGTGGACACGGTTATGAACTCCTTCTTCGAGTCTTCCTGTGGGTTCGATCTCGCCATTCAAAATGCTTTTCAAATCGACTATGATTTTTTCAGTTGTTCAACTGCTTCCGCCACCATCCTCTTCAGATGCTCCAATTCCGTCGAAATAAGACTCAAATGTTTGCTCAACCGTTGCCCGTTGGCATCCGGCCATTTGGCCGCCAGCATTTGGGCGGCCTGCAGGTTCAGTTGCGCCGCATGCACGGGATTGGGCAAATCATGGGCGAGCTTGTCCAGTTGTTTTTGGATATCGGATTTCATCAAGTCTCCCTCAAAATTGTTAAGGATCATCTCGGTGCAAGACAATAGCTCAAAACGAAATCTCTTATATTAATGCGCAAAATCGTTTTCCTTACTCGGCCACACCTCGATGGTTACCCTTTTGCATCATCTGCAAACCACCCCTCCAATCTTCACCCTCTGCTCTACGCTCTACGCCCTCCGCTCCACGCCCTCCTCCAGCCACCGCGCGATCACGGCCAGAATATCCTTTTTTTCAAACGGTTTGGTGAGATAGTCGTCATAGCCCGCTGCCAGCGCTTTTTCGCGGTCGCCTTTCATGGCACGTGCGGTGAGCGCGACCAAGGGAATGTGGTTCAATTGTTTTTGCGCTTTGATCATACGCGCGACTTGATACCCGTCCAAATTCGGCATCATGATGTCCATCAGAATGATATCCGGCCGTTCGCGTTGAGCGATGAGCAATGCCGCTTCACCGTTTTCCGCGAAACTCACGCGATAACCGGCGTCTTCCAAAATAAACTCCATGGCGTAGCGCGTGCTTTCATCGTCTTCCACCACCAGGATGGCGGCGTCTCTTCTCTTCGCCGAAGAGAACCATTTTGAAAACATGCCTTTGCGCTTCGTGGCCTTTGCATTCGCAGTTTCTGATATTCGCGCCGCGCCCCGGGGTCGCCGGGTCTTCTGATCGAGGTTGGTAAGTTCTCCGATCGGCAGTTTGATGGTAAAAGTCGAGCCCTTGCCCTCTTTGCTGCGGACTTCGAGCTGGCCGCCGAGGATGCCCATCAAACGTTGGGAAATCGCGAGCCCCAAGCCGGTTCCACCGTGTTTACGTGCTTCGCTGCTTTCGAGCTGGCGGAAGGGCTCGAAGATTTCTTGGAGACGGTTTTCGGGGATGCCCTTACCGGTGTCGCTTACGCTGAGGGTGAGCACCCGATTCTGACATTCAGCCGCGATGGTGATCGCGCCTTTGTCGGTGAATTTCACGGCATTGCCCAAAAGATTGGTGAGCACACGCGCCAGCATATGGCGATCGCTCACCATTTTTGCCGGCAGCGTGGAGGCAATTTGAAGCTGCACCTGCAACCCTTTGCTCGCACCCAGTGGCCGCATTGCTGCTACCGTCTCGCGGAGCAGGTCTGCCGGGTTGAATTGCTGCCACGAGGCCTCCATTTTTCCTGCTTCAATTTTGCTCAAATCTAAAATGTCATTGATGAGATTGAGCAGGTTCTTGCCGCTGCGCTGCACGATTTCCATTTGATGTTTTTGCTCGTGATTCAGCATCCCCGGTTTTTCGCTGAGCATGATCTCGGAGAATTGCAGGATCGCGTGCAGCGGTGTGCGCAATTCGTGTGAAACGCTGGCCAGAAATTCCGAAATGAGCTTATTGACGTGCTCCAGCGCATGTGCTTTTTCTTCGGTTTGCAGGAACAGGCGGGCGTTGTCGATGGTAAGCGCCGCTTGCCCCGCCAGCTCGCGCGCGAACCGGAGTTGTTCCTCGTCCCATTCGTAATCGCTTTCCGGCTGCAGCCACAGGATGCAGCCAAAATTTTCCTGCCGCGAACGCAGGGCCGTCACCTTGGCGCGATAGCGTATATTACCGTTGCGGCCGCCCGGCAATTTCAGCATCGCCCACAACTCCTCTTGCGCGAGCTCGATGTTCTGAAATTCGTTTTCAACCACGTTCTGGAAGACGCGCTGCAGCAGCGTTTCGTCGACGGAGGAAAGCGGCAACAACTGTCCGTCACTTTTGCCCTTACTCGACAGTTGACCGCATGCCGCCAGCCACGCCGGGCTCGATTGCGGATTGCCGTTTTGCTTGGGCGGTGCCGGAGAAGGACGCAGTATTTTGATCGCAATCAAAGCCGGCTGCGCTATGGCTTCGGACAGAATCCTGGCGATCTCACAGAGCACTTGCTCCAGGGTTCCGGCGGCGCGGAAAGTTTTGCCGATTTGATTGAGCCTGCGCAATTGGTTCTCGTTGTTCGCGTGCAGGGCCATCAAACGGCTGTTCTCGATGGCTATGGCGGCGTCGTCGGCAAAGACTTCCAGATCGCGCACAAGTTGTTGCGTGGGGCGCCGGCCGTCGCTCGGGCAGAAAACCGCGATCATGCCGGCGTAGCGCTCGCGCGCGCGGATCGGCACCAGCACGCAATCGTGCGTCCGCCATTCACCCACTTTAAAAACCTCCAGCTCCTTCGGCATGAAATGCGGACGCTTGTCGGGCAGTTGCTGCGAATCAATGAAAAAAGACGAGCTCAGGCGAAAAGTCTCCGCCAGATATGGCGCAAAATCAGCGTAAGTGAGCTTGCGAAATTTACGCGGCACAGCCACACCGTTCTCTCCAAAGCCGGCGCTCGCGATCAATTCGAATTGATCACCGCTGCGGCCATGAAAAACCGCCACGCGTTGCCAGCCCAGCGTATGTATGGCGTTGGCCACGCTTTGTAGAATGACTTCCAGACTCATGTTCAAGCGAATGTCTTCACTGATCTTCATGAGCTTGGACATTTGGTTCACGCGGCGCTCGAGTTCTTGCGTTTGCTGCACGCTGGCTCGCGACGTGACGTCGCGCTCGATCCACAAATAATGAAGAAAACGCCCCTCCGGATCCTCGACCGGCATGACCGAAAGATCGCTCGCGTATTGCCGGCCGTCCTGACCGTGTGCGATGACTTCGTCGCGCCACGGCTTGTTTTGCGCCAGCCGGCGTTTGATTTCCGCCCAGGGATAAGCCTCGGCGCCGCGATACTCCCGCACTTCGTGGCCCACCAGGTCTTGCCGTGACTGGCCCGTGGTCCGTACGAACGCGTCATTTGCATGTAAGACCCGGAATTGTGAATCGGTGATGACGAGGGCTTCGGCAACGTTATCCAGACTTTGTTGAAACACGTTCAAACTGCGCGTTTTCTCCGCGAGCGCTTCCGACAATGCCCGCTCAGCGCGATGATAACGTGTCACTTCCAGCAAGCCGAGATGCACGCCCTGCAATTTTTGCCGCTCGTTCAACAGCGGAGCGGAAGCAACCTGCAGCACTCTCTCTTCTTGGCCCCCTTGCAGATGGAGATCGGTTCGCGCCGTGCGTTCACGCCGGGCTTCTTGCATCGCCGGCACGATGGCCTCATAGTAAGGGCGCGGCAAAACGGTTTTGAGCGGCTTGCCAATCATTTCTTGCGCATCGTGGCCCGCAAGCTGTGCGAACACCGGACTGGCATACGTGATGCGATCATCGAGATCGACATGCACGATGGCTTCACTGCCATGTGCCAAAATGCCGGCGAGCCGCCGCACCTGGTTTTCCCAATGACCGACGGTGTCCATCAAATTGCGCCGCACCTCGGATTCGAAATTCAAAAAGCGCGCGCGATCGGCGAGCAAGCCAAAGACGACAAGAACGCTGGCAAACGTGAGTACACCGAGCGCCAGCTTCACTGCGTTAGGAAACTGATAGCACACGATGATGGTGCCTGCCGACGCCAGGGCCGCCAGGAACAGCCAGAACCAGAGCGCTGCGCGGGTGCGCAAATTACGGTAGGCGAGCACCAGGGCAGTGACCAGCATGATTCCCGCCGCCAGGCCGGCGCTAATATCGCGGATGAGAGGGCAGAAGCCCGGTTTCGTCGGCGCATTCGGGCAGACGTACTCCCCCAGAAATCCTAACCCGATAATCAAGGCGATAGAAATCAGCGCATAGAGCACCCACTGGCCAAGAAAGGACTTGGCCTTGTGCGCTGGCAGCGGGCGCGGGGAGAAAAGCGCAAGGCTGAGCCAATGTGCGCTAAGCAGCACGAAGAAGCCGCCACTCGCCCAATCGTGGCTCAGCGGAGACTTCAACCAGGGCCACGAGAAAAACAGCGCAGCCAGCAGCAAGGCCAGATAGGAAAAGGTCAATAATTGTTGCCCCACCAGGCCGGCAAAAGCCGCGAGCGCTTGCACGCGAAAGGCATGGGCTGCAAGAACAATGGCAAACGCGCTGAAACAAACGACGAGCAGCAATTGGGGCTGAGATTCCTGAATCGCGATTGACGCAGAAGAAAAGAGATATGCTGCATATATCATAAAAGCCTCGCGGGCAAGGAAGAGAGGCGAGATTCATTCCACCAAGGAAGGCGCGGTCGTTTCCCAGCAGCGAAAGTCACCGGAAGCGATTTTTTGAAAGCCGGTCACGGGCTGATTAAAAATGTAAGCCCAGGCGATTCTTGTGCCTTCATGCGTGGTGACCGGAATGGTCTTGCGTGCGTACAGGCTTCGCTCCGGCTGGTCCGGCCAGTAACCCTCGATCAAATCGAGCGTTTCAAAAAAGGTGTCACGATCGAACAATTCATACAATTCGCCTACGACCATGCTGCCGTTGGCGCTTTCAATCATTCCCGGAAAAGAGCCGGCGTCGTAAAGCGTGCCGCGCGCCGCGCCCGTCGAAACGAATCGTGCTTTATCGGGATTGTTGATGAAGGATGCGCGTTCCATGCCGCGCATGAGCGAGCCATATACAAAAATCAAATTCGTGTCTTCTTCTGCAGATTGCGATTTGGATAAAGCCATATTGCTGCAAACTCCACGATGCGTTGAAGTCATGCGGCGACGGCGAAGCCGCGCCTGCGCACCCTGGTGCTTCTCTAGGTGCCGGTGTTCTTACTCGATTTGAAGTCTCGCCTAGCGAACGAGTAAGAGGGCGAGCAGGAGTGCGGGAGGAGCAACCGCCATGTACAAAAGCGGCTAACGACAAAGTAAACATCTTGTCTCTTTGTGTCAAGAAGAGAAAAAGAATGAGAGCCGCAAAGCGTGAACGCACGCGAGAAGAAGTCAGGAGAAAAATGATCGGATGAGCCGCTCGCAAGAAATCACGCAGGATATTCAAGCGCTCGTTCTGAAATGTGCATCTTCTTAGCAAATCGTGTGAATCACCTACACATTTGCGGCTAAGTGATGCCATTTCAAAAGTTTCACTCAATTGCACAACTCATTGAGATTATGAGTCATAAGATGACTTTCATTGGTGTAAAAACTCCGTGGCATCCGCGTTGCGTTAGTGACTTTGACGGCTATTGAAATTTTAAGAGCCATTTCGTTTACAAAGAATCTGCGGAACAGCGCCTGTTGCCGCCTGTGCTGGAAAAGAAATAACACAAGGAGCGCAGTAAGCATCAGCCTCATTTTGCCTTCTGGAGATGGAGATGAACATGATTCGTAAATCAGTTGCATTCGCAGTGGCGGTGGCCTTATGTGTTCTGACTGCCGCCGGTATAGAGCACACATACGGCCGTCAGCTCCCGGAACAAACCATAACATTAAATTCCAACCAAGTTGTTGTTTTGTGGACAAAAAAAGGTGACTTGTATGGCTTGATCGAATGGCAAATGACGGGAACCGGCATTTACGGAAAAGACAAAGCCGGCAATCTTTGTGAAGTGCCGTTCGACAACATCTTGAATCTGCTCTTTATCCCGGCTGAACATCGGGAAGATTTGATTGAAGCCCGACCGGAAACTGTGATGGTTCGCAAAGAAATCGTGGTCACGCCTGATCCCGGCACATATTTTTATACGCCACACGGATTCGACATTCTGGGAAGAAATAGTCTTGAGCTGGAGAAGGTCATTCGGTCCAATAAGGAAATCCTATTGGACGCCAGAAGAGATCACCGTGCCGAAACGGACTTGCAAAAACTGGCTGAAGAGGGGCGAATCTGATTCTCAACGATCGTCCGTATAACGAATTCGAGATGAGAAGAATTGTTGAAGCTTGCCGGCAAGGTGGCGGTAGCCTGCATCTGGTCGACAACGGCAAGTACAATGATTTCGAACTGCGGCGTTATGGAGAAGCGGGCGTTTTCATTTACGGCACCGATTTGCTGCCCAGAAGCGATTTTGATTGGCGAAATATTGCGGAAGCCTGCCGGCAAGGCGGCGCGCGTTTGATTTTTACGGATAACGGCAAATGCTCCGAGTACGAGCTACGCCGCCTGGCGGAGATCGGCGCATACATTCATTTGTCTAGCGTGCGTACGGAGTCGGAAATTAGAAGCATTGGGGAGAAAATGAAGTAAAGCGCTTTCGCACTCAGGCTTATCGCACCGACGACACCGGCATGCGCATGTCCGCCGCCTCGCGCCGCGGGTCCAACGGCAGCGTTAGGCGCAACTGCGTGCCGCCGCCCGGCATGGCGACAATGTCGACCGTGCCGCCGGATTGCTTGACCACTTGATGCAGCTTCCACAAGCCCAGACCGGTGTGATGGCCGTCTTTGGTCTTGAAAAAAGGCAGGAAGACCTTGGTGACGTTTTCAGGAGAAACGCCTTTGCCGTTGTCGGTCAAGGTCAAACGCACGCGCGAAAGGCTGGACAGCAGCTCCAGCTCGATCCTCACTTCCGTGGCCTCGGCGTCTAGTGCATTTTGAACGCCCTCATCCAGGCCATTTTTGAGTTTGGGCAGCATCCTCACGGTCACGGGATGCTCCATGCTCGGCAGTAGAATGGTGACTTTGTTTTTCCAGCGCGCGGCCAGATCTCGCAACTCCTCCAGCAAATCGCGCGACACTGTGGAGACTTTTCCCAGGTAGGCGGTGAACTCAAAGAGCTGCGACATGACTTTGCGCAGGTCCTGCACGGCGGCGTCGGCGCCGCCCAACAACTGGCTGGCTTCAGGCTTGGGATGAGCCTGCAGGTCTTTTTTGATCAGATCGATGACGCCGTGCACGTTCGCGAGTTTTTGCGTGAGCACGTCTCCCATGCCCGCCGCCAGGTCGTAGAGCGCCAGTTGCTTTTCATTGTCGATCACTTTCGCTTCCAGCTCTTTGCGCTCGCCGATATTCTCGCAGGTCAATATCAGGTACTGCAGACGGCCATCGGCGAGGTTGACGTCGTCGGAATGGATCTCGCAAATAAAATGCTTGCCGCCGCGCGCCATGCCGACCAATTCGATGCCGGACTTTTTTTGCCTCAACGTCTTCCACAATGAATCGCGGCTGGCCAGCGGACTGGAAAGAACGTTGTTCAAATCGAGCCCTTTCAATTCCTCGGGACCGAATTCGAACAGTTTTTCCGCCTCGCGATTGGCTTCGACGATCACGCGGCGGCTGTCGACCACGAGCAGACCGAGCGGCAAAAATTCTTTAACCGTGCTCAAAAAACTCGAGGTCTGTCGCAATTCCGCGGTTTTTTCCGCGACGGCCGTGGCCAGCTCCTGGGCATGCCGTTGCAGATTGCGCATGCGCCACCAGTGCCCGCCGTAAACCAAACCGGCAATTGCGGCGAGGCTGAAACCGATGAACCAGAACGTGCGATAAAACGGCGGTAAAATCTCAAACTGCATCTTGGCCGCGCCCCGCGAAGGAATACCCAAGGCGTTGCTGCCGCGTACGTGAAACGTATAGCGCTTGGGTGAAAGGTTGGTGTAACGAATATTGCGCGCATCGGCAACGTCCACCCAGCGATCGTCAAAACCTTCCAAAAAAGCCTGGATTTTTACTTCATCTTCATTAATGAACGACAAAGCGGCGAACTGAAGGATCAAAGTACTGTTGTAGCCGTCCACGGGAATGACCCCTGGCGAGAACGGGAGAGCATAGTTTTTCTCCCCGATCACCTCGATCCCTTCGCAAACGACGCGCGGCGCCGGCGACGTGGCGGGCAGCAGCGCGGTTTCGACGCGCGTAGCGCCGCCGACCGTGCCGAACCAAAGATAGCCCTCGCGGTCCAGCATGGCCGCACGGGTGTTGCATTCATCATTCGGCAGCCCGTTCGCACTGCTGAGATAGAAGAATTTTTCACCATCGTAACACGCCACGCCGGAATTGGTGCCGAACCATAGGCGTTGTTGCGCATCTTCAACGATAAAATACACCACGTTATTGGGCAACCCGTGCCGGGTATCGATATTCTCGAAACCGTTTCCGGTAAATCGAGCCACCCCGCCCGCGCGCGTACCGAACCACATCTCTCCGGCATGATCTTCGAATATGGCGTAGATATTTTCGTCCGGCAAACCCTCCGCCATTGTGAACACCTTTTGCGCGCCGGCGTGACGTAGCACCAGGCCGCCGTCGCACCCGAGCCAGACCCGGCCTTGGCGATCTTGATGGACCTGATGCACTGAGTTAGAGGGCAAGCCCTCGGTCATGGTTAAATTGGTAAAGCGGCCGTCTTTGTAATGAATCGCGCCGTTGATCGAGGCGAACCACAAATCGCCGTCGGGCGCACAATACGCGTGTCGCAATCTGGTGGTCGACATGCCGTCCTGCGTCGTGAAAACTTGCCACGTGCCGGCGCGCAATCGCGCCGCGCCGCCCAGCGTCGCTACCCAAATGTCGCCCGACGGCGTCGTCACCATGCCGCGGATGACGTCATTGGGCAAGACATTTCGCGAATTCAGGAGGGAAAGATTCTCGCCGTCGACAATTGCGATGCCGCCGCCATTGGTGCCGATCCACGTACGGCCTTGTCGATCTTGCATGAAGCTGAACACGAAATTGACCGGCAAGCCATTTTCACGGGTGTAATTGTTGAGATACCAGCCATAAATCTTGCCGACGCCCCCGCCGACCGTGCCGAGCCAGAGATTGTCTTCATAATCCACCAGCAGCGCTCGCACATAAGCATTCGGCAGCCCGTGGCGCGTATCATACGCCGTGAAATGGCGGCCGTCGTATTTCATCAGGCAGGTGCGCGTGCCGATCCACAGATTGTCGCGTGCATCCTGCGCCAGGCAAAAAATTTCTTCGTCGCGTAAGCCCTCGGCGTTTTTGAAAGCTCGAGTTTGCCCGTCTTTCAGGCGATGCAGACCGGTGGCCGTGCCCACCCACAAGGCGCCGTCACTCGCAGGCAGCAGCGCGCGCACGTCCGCCTCCATTTTCAGCTCAAAACTCATTTCGGCGCTTTGGGTAGCAGACAAAAAGTACAAGCCGGTGCTGGTGCCGAGCCAGATTTGATTTTGCACGGAAACGGCCAGCGCTTGCGCGACCATGCGCGCGGAGTCTTGCCCCGTGGGAAAAACCTTTTGGAAGGGATCGGCCGCGGCGGCTGCCGTTCCCGGAAAAGAACCGTGCCAAAGGGCGACGCCCGCGCTGGTGGCCACCCACAAAGTGCCGGCAGAATCTTGCGCCACGCTGTTGACGACATTGGCCGGCAGGCCATCCTGCTCTCTGAACGTGCACAGGATCTCGTCTTCGAACATGCAAGCCAGCCCGTCCTCAGTACCGATCCAAATGTGGCCCTTGCGGTCTTGCAGCAGACAGCGGATGGAAGGATGAGGCAGCCCTGCGATCGGAATCATGTTCTTGCCGTCGTAGCGCGCCAGGCCGCTTTCATAGGTGCCGAACCACAAATGGCCGAGGCGGTCCTGCAGGAGCGCAAATACTTCGCTTTGCGGCAGGCCTTCGCCCGTGCCGTAGGTACGGATTTGCAGGTGCTGCGCAAGCGCAGCCGGAACGAAGGCCGTGATCGATAACGCGAAGGTGACAGCGCGAAATGATCTTATGTTCATATTAGTATGAGCGCTCGTGCGAATCGATCAAGAATCTCAGCGTATAATCTGAAAGTTTTTTGGCACTAATCATGGCGCAAAATGAGATCTTCGTATAATCGCCTTGCGATATGGGCAATTGTATCATGCGCGCGCTCGTGATCCGGCATGCCGCGCGTCAAAACGACCATGAGACAGGGTTGGCGGCCAGGTGGAAAAATGATCGCGGCATCGTGATCAATGGCCGTGATCGAACCGGTCTTGTTGCCGGCCACCACCCCGGGCGGCAGGCCCGCCGGAATGCACTCGCGAAATTTTTGCCGTTTGAGGATTTCAATCATCTCGCGGCACGAGGCCGGGCTCGCAGCGCGATTTTGGGCGAGGGCTTCCAAAGTCAACATCAAATCATGCGCATCCGTACGATTGTTCAAACCGCGTTCAAATGCTTTGCCGTCCTCGACACCGCGCAATACTTTCATGTTGTGCACGCCGAGCTGCGCCAGCGTATTCATGATGTTCGGCGCTGCAACGAGCTCGATCAACATATTTGTCGCCAGATTGCTGCTCACGGTAATCATGGCTTCGACCAGGCTGTGAATCGTGGCCTTACGGCCAATGGCTTGATACAGCAGCTCGTCGCTGTCGTCACCCAGATCGAGGGCATAAAGTGAGCCGTCAACGATGCTGGCAAATTCATTCTTCACCAATAGCGAATCTTCCAGGCGAAATTTGCCCGCCTGCGCCTGGCGAAAAACTTCGATCATCACCGGCACTTTCATCGTGCTGGCGGCGTGCATCATCATTTTCTCGTTGAAAAAGAATTTGCGGCCGGTGTGCAGGTCGCGGTAAGCCACGCCGACGTCGGCGTGCAGACTGTCGGAGAGTTTTTGCAGCCACGGGGTGAGCATAGGCCCGGTGGAATCCGTTGCAGCGACGATTGGGAGAGCATCGTTTGCGAAGCAAGGCGGGTGCAGCACCGGTGCGGCTCGGATCGGTACGGGAAAGAAAAGCAGTAAACTAGCTCTGGCTAAGAATTTGGCAAAACCGCGCCGGCGGAGCGCTTTTTTAATCAAAGGCATCCCTGCGTCGCTCAAATTTATGGCACATTGAATCATTGCAAAAGCAAATTGATTTCCCCCTCCTTGGGAAAACGGCCGGTCTGATGTTTCGAAAAAATCAGCCTGCCGTCCACTCTGACGTCAAAAATACCTTTGCTACCTGCTCTTAGAATAATCTCTGCGTCCGAAAATCGGCTTCTGATTTCTACCTCCAAACTGGAGGCCTTGGGATAGTAGTTTCAGATCACGCAGTAGTGGATTTCGATTTTCATCCATCTTCTCCTGACCGTGCCCGGCTACACTCGGGCATTGTCACACCAGAACTTCTTCGAACACTTCGCTCTCTTCGAATTTATGGGGCTTGCCGTTGCCGTCAAAGCCGTCGAGCAAGTGTTCGGGGTTAAGCGAGAACAGCTCCGGCACGATGAAGCGGCCGTCTTTGCGAATCAAGCGGTCGTCAAAGTAGACCTCGCCGCCGCCGAATTCGGGGGTTTGGATCATGACCAGATCCCAATGGACCTGGCTCCGGTTGCCGTTGTCGGCATGCTCGTAGGCATTGCCCGGCGTGAAATGGAACGAGCCCGCGATTTTTTCATCGAACAAAATATCGAGCATGGGCTTTTTGATCAGCGGGTTGAAACCGAGCGAGAATTCACCAATATAACGCGCGCCCTCGTCAGTATCAAGAATTTCGTCGAGACGCTTGGCCTTGTCGGCGGTGGCTTTGACGATCTTGCCGTTCTTGAAAACGAAAGCGACCTCCGAGAACGTCACGCCCTGATATATGGTCGTGGCATTGAAATGAATCTTGCCGTTGACGGAATCGCGCACCGGCGCCGTGAAGCATTCGCCGTCGGGAATGTTGTATTCGCCGCCGCACGGCACCGCCGGAATATTTTTGATGCTGAAGGTCAAATCCGTCCCTGGCCCGACCAGGCGGACGCGATCGGTGCGTTCCATGTATTCCTTCAGCGCCTGCATCGCGTGCGACATGCGGCCGTAATCCATCGTGCAGACTTCGAAATAGAAGTCCTCGAACGCTTCCGTGCTCATGTTCGCCTGCTGCGCCATGGCGGAATTCGGATAGCGCAATACCACCCACTTCGTTTTCAAGCGGATTTCATGATGCACGGGTTGGAAAATGTGCTGTTGCAAATGCCGCATTTTGGCTACGGGCACGTCGGACATCTCGCAGATGTTGTGACTGCCGCGAATGCCAATGTAAGCGTGCATCTGCTGCATGCGGTACTTCTCAATGTCGCCCAACAGACGAAAAGCATCTTCGCCGTATTTGCGATACATCTGGCGCAAAACCTGATTGTGTTTGGTCTCTACGATCGGAATCGCACCGCGGCGTATTGCCGCATCGATCAATTCGTTGATGAATGCTTCCGGAACGTCATATGCTTCAACAAAAACCCGTTCTCCTTTTTGCAGCCGAGTGGAATGTGCGGTTAAAACCTCGGCCAAGCGTGCGAGTCGTAAATCTTTCATAATCTTAACCCAAAGTTGAAGTTCGTGTTGTCGACTGTCCTGCGCTAGTCGCCAACGATCATGGTTGTTGCAGGTCGTTTCTTCTGAACAACGATGTTAAAGCGAAGGTGGGTGCGCGAGAAGAAAACCCTGTTTGCCATTTTTCAAACAATTCACACTGTACGTGCAAACTGTTAGCCTTGCGAAACATTTTCAAAATAAATTATTGTAACAATTTCCGCAAAGTATTTAACATGAATTTTATTCAACTTGTTCCCGTTGGTGCATCGTCATTGAATTTAAGTTCACCAAAATTTATGAAAAGTGAGTCTCATCTTTGAGGACGGAGTCTGCATCTTGCTGAGACTGATTTTACATTAATGAGACAGCCGGCACCCGGCTGTCTTCTCAAAAAAACAATCTGAAAGTCACATTGGAGCTCTTTATGGACGGAGAGTCCCGTTTTCCTGCCATCATGCCTGGCGAACCACATTATCAGCACCCGATTTCGCGGCCGCGTTCACTATATAGTCATTTCTGCGTTGAAAAACTGGACGGCGCAAGCTCGAGTATGCAAACCTTGATCAACAGACTGGCTTTGCTTTGCCTGATGCTGCCTTGTGCTCTTTTGGCGCAATCCCCTTCTGACCCGGACGACCGTTATCAGCCCCAAATTCTGATCCCCGAAACACTGCGCTATCGCATGGTCTCCGGTCGAACCGAGGTCGGCGAAATGACCGTCGACATCGCGCGCGATCAGGCTGCCGGCATGATTCATGTTATCGAATCCGTATCGGGCTTGTTCGAGCGCTCCACGGTTTTCACCCTGCGGGATGATTCAAGGTTGCAACCTGTATCCAGCAGCACGGTGTTTGGCCGGGAGCCTCGATTTCATGCCGTGCGCTTGCAGTATAGCGAGACCAATTTGACGGGTGAGATCGAGCAACCGGTCGAATACGGAGGCAAGCGCGCTATCAACCTCGCGCTGCCCCCGGCCACGCATGATTATTTTGCCGTACCCCATTTGTTGCGCGCGCGGCGGCTGCAAGTGGACGAAGCAATATCCTTCGCAATTTTCGATTTTCGCCAACAGCGTATCGATCTCGCCCGGGCATGGGTGGTGAAAAACGAAACCGTCACCGTGCCTGCAGGCGATTTTGTTTGCCAGCGTGTCGAAGGTTTTTCCGGCAAGCTGCGCTGGATTCTTTTGATCGATGAGACCTTTCCGCACCGCCTCGTCAAACAAACTTTTCCGGCAATGGAAATTGAGCTCGAATTGGCGGGATGGCGGGATGCGAACACCCAGGCGCAAAAAAGCAGCTCTCTAAAACTGCCCTGAGATCCCGCAAGAGTGAGAAGGGGCTTGACATTCGAGTCCATTCGATTAAATTTGGTCAGGAGGGCGGGGCCGCCTCTTCGCCCGAAGTTCCTTCGCCGTGCTCAAAAATCGGATGTGTGAAAATGCTCAATAGGGATGGAGAATCTATGCGGGCTCGTGCTTTTCTCACTATGCTTTGGAAAGTTCCTTTTCTATTTTTCCTCGGCTGCCAGGCGCATGCTGAAGATCCCTCAAAACCCCTCCCCAGCCCCTCGCCCGCCAGCGAAATTCGCAGCTATGATTTTTCGGATAAATCCGTCCAGGTGTTCGACCTGCCGCGCGACCTGGCCGAGGCCTCGGGTCTAACTTTCACCGCGGACGGCCGTTTGTTTTCGCACACTGACGAAGCCGGCATGATTTTCGAAATCGATCCCAAGACTGGTAAGGAATTGAGAAGATTCTATCTCGGTCGACCGATGCTGCGGGGAGATTTTGAAGGCGTTGCCGCCAGGCAAGATACGCTGTTCCTCACCAACAGCAGTGGCACGATCTTCCGATTTCGTGCCGGTGAAAACGGCCAGCCCGTGAAGTATGACATGTTCAAGACTGCCTTGAGCGCGAAGAATGACGTCGAAGGACTCGCCTACGATGCCGCGACCAATTGCCTGCTTCTGGCTTGCAAAGGCGACGCGGGCACCGGACGCAGCGATCAAAAAGCCATTTATTCATTCTCGCTCAAAACGTACAAACTCGAGCCGAAACCTCGTTTTCTGCTGCCGCTGGCTGAAATTCTCGCGCAAACCCAACGCAAAGAATTCAATCCCTCCGGCCTGGAACGCCATCCGGTCACCGGCAATTTTTTCGTGCTCGCGAACAACGGTCTTGCGATGATCGAAATCGACCCGCAGGGTAAAATCATGGGGGTTTCGACCTTGCCCAAGTCCCTCCACAAACAGCCGGAGGGGCTGGCCATTGCCACGGACGGCACGGTTTTTATCGCCAACGAGGGGCAGGGCAAAACCGCGAAACTGGTGATGTACCGTCTCCGCAAATGATGTGGTCGATGCTTCTGCTCTTCGGCGCGCCGTTTGTTTTCTTCTTTGCGCCGCTGCCGATTTTTTTGCTCACGCGCTGGGTGGGCAAGAAGTCGAGGCTGCAGGCGTTGACCCACGCCGCCTTGATTGCCGCCGATTACCTGATTCTGGACGTCAGCATCACCGCGCTCGCCGGCCAGATACAGGCGCTGCTCAAACCGGCGTTTTTGCTCGCGCATACCGCCAAAATTGTCGCGGCACTGCTCGGCGGCTGGAGTGTGAAGCAAGAGTTGGCCCTCGCTTGATCATAAATGGAAGGGGTACGCTCGCATGTTCACTCGCACCTGATCATGCCGGCGATCTCGAACGATTTGTGGTGAAGTCTTTGCAAAAGGGAATTTATCACGCAAAGCATCGCTAAGGATCGCGAAGAAAAGCCCCGTTTAATCTTCGCGTCTCAAATATTTTTGCCTAAAATACTCACAGAAGATCTTTCAATTGCTGGTTCTCTAATTCGCCTATTCCAACCGCTTCTTCTCCGCGCGCTCCCAGAGAGAGAACAAAACCCGCCCCAGGCTTTCTTCCAAACCCATGGCGAGTTTCTCGCGCAAGGTTTCTTTGGGTTTGTACGTGATTTCGTAAATATCACGGGTCACGCTGGCGGCGAAAAGATAATCATCGCTGGCCAGCAGCTCATCCACCAGTTTCAAATCGAGCGCGCGCTTGCCGTACCAATATTCGCCCGTGGCCACGCCGTCAATGTCGATTTGCACCCGATTTTCACGAATAAATTCCTTAAATAGAGTGTGGGTCTCCTCGACCTGCTCGATGAATTTTTGCCGGCCCTTTTCCGTGACCTCCCCAAAAATCGAGAGCGTGCGCTTGTATTCGCCCGCCGTGATTTCTTCATAATCCACGTCGTGTTTCTTGAGCAAGCGGTGAAAGTTGGGAACCTGCGAGAGCACGCCGATGGAGCCCACGATCGCAAACGGCGCCGCCAATATGCGATCACCCACGCACGCCATCAAGTAACCTCCGCTGGCCGCGACTTTGTCGATGGTGACGGTCAATGGAATTTTTTTCTGCTTGAGCCGCTGCAGTTGCGACGCAGCCAGGCCATAGCTGTGCACCAGACCCCCCGAGCTCTCCAGGCGCAACACCACTTCATCCTCCGCTTTCGCCACGGTCAACACCGCGGTGATTTCTTCACGCAAAGAGTTTACGGCCGAGGCGCGCAAATCGCCCTTGAAGTTGAGCACAAAAATCTTTTTCTTTTCCGGTGGCGGCGCTTTCTTGAGTTGTTTGGCCTCACTCTTGTGCTGCTTGTGTTTTTCTTTGATTTCCTTTTTCAGCTCGACCGGATGCAGCATTTCATGCTGCAAGCCGTCGCGCAGATTTTCGTAATGCTGGTTGAGCTTTCTGACCATGATTCTTTCGCGGCTCATTTCCCGCTCTCTTTGCACCGCCGCCACCACGCCGCGGATGATCATCACGATCGCTAAGACAATGGTGATGGTCTTGGCGAGGAATAAGCCATAGTCTTTCAAGATTTCGAGCATATTATTCCGATCTAAGAGATGAGAAGAATTTGAAGACCGGCTGCAAATCAAAGCTTTTGCGAAACCGTGAAAAAGTAAGCGGTGAAACTCGGTGATCTCAGTGTCACTCGGCGGTAAGCCTCTTCCGTCGAAATTCCCAGATTGTCGGCGAAAAAAACTCTAAAATTCTATCCCCATTTTCACTCAAGCTGAAAACTGAAGCCTGTGGGCAGCACAAAAAAATTGGGCAAAACTATTAAGAGGCTCTTTTAATAGTTTTGCCCCAAATAGTTTTGCCTTCAATAGTGTTCGAATAGTTACTTTTATTCTTATGTTTAGCTCCTACCAAAATCAATATATTTGTTCGCAACCAGAATCGCAAACGAGATTTTCATCATGGGAGCATTTTGAGCATGGAAATGCAAAACTTTGAGCAAGACGTGATCGCTGCCAGCTCGCACCAGCCGGTCGTCGTCGATTTCTGGGCGCCGTGGTGCCAGCCCTGTTTGGTTCTCGGTCCCGTTTTGGAAAAATTGGAAAAGCAAGCAGCCGGAAAGTGGCGCCTGGTGAAAGTCAACACCGATGCGGATCCCGAGCTGGCACAAGCGTGGGGTATACGCGGCATTCCCGCCGTGAAAATGTTTCATCAAGGCCAAAAGATCGCCGAATTCACCGGCGCGCTGCCGGAGACGCAAGTGCTGCGCTGGTTGGAGACGCATCTGCCCAGCGCTGCGAAGATGAAATTGCAGGCCGCGAAAGAGGCACTGGCCCGCGGCGACCGGCAATCGGCGAGAAAACTCTTGCAGGAAGCCGTTGCCGATGATCCGCAAAATCCCGAGGCGCGTGTGCTTTGGGCGGAGCAGATCTTATTGGAAAATCCGGAGCAAGCGCTGGCTTTGCTCGAGGGCATCGATGAAGCGAATCCGCTGTATTATCGCGTGCAGGCCTTGCAAACCTTGCATCGGTTGCTGCAACTGAAAAACGCGCAGCCCTCTGCCCACACGAAAGGCTGGGAGCAATATTGGCAGGGTATCGCAGCGCTGCGTCGCGGCGATTTCGCGGCTGCATTCGAGGCCTGGATCGAAGCCATGTTGTACGATCGCCAGTTGGATGACGACGGCGCCCGCCGTGCGTGTGTGGCACTTTTCACGTTTTTGGGCAACGAAGATCCAATCGCGCAGGGCTATCGCCGCAAGTTCTCTTCGGCGCTCTATTAGGCCGGTGCAAGCTGAAAAAGACCATTTTTATGCGCTCTCAAAAGTCTTCGCGAGAAACTCCTTGTACCCCGCGCCGATTTCTGCTATATTCGCTTAACTTTCCACAAAATCTCGTGTCCCCGAGAGCTCAATTGATCAATTCTGGCTGACCAAATGGAGAAAAGCGTGCGTACCCTTCTTGCTTGTGCCGTCATGCTGTTCCTCTTGGCCTCTGCTTGTCAAAAGAAAAATCCGCCAACCGAACCGGCTCCTCTCGCCAACGATTCTTCAACTTTCACCATGATTCAGCGACAAGTTTTTGACGTGAGTTGTACCAGTAGCTCGTGTCACACTTCAGCCACACCCGCGGGTGGTCTCTCTCTGGCCGCAGGCGAAAGCTATGCAAATCTATTCCAAGCTGAGCCGGTAAACGCGCAGGCCAAAGCCGCAGGCTTGAAACGTGTCACTCCTGGACGGCCCGACCTGAGTTTTCTGATGAAAAAACTGAGCGGGCCGGCTCCGAATGAAGGCGATCTCATGCCGCGCGGCACTTCGGGTTTGAGCAGCATCAAGCTCGACGCCATTCGCGAGTGGATCAAAGCGGGCGCACCGCAAAACGAGGTCGTGCCCTCGGCACCGAATCTTGAGCTTGCACCGCCGGACCCCGGCCATGATTTTGTTGCTCCGGCTGCCCCTCCGGATGAGCAGGGGTTTCAAGTTCACCTGGGTCCGTTCTTCGTCGAGCCCGGCAAAGAACGCGAAGTTCTCTCGAGTGTGCGTGTGACACTGCCGCCGGATTTTGTGGTCAATCGCGTCGAAGTGTCGCAGCCCGAGGGTAGCCATCATTTCATCGTTTATCACTGGAAAACGAACGATGCGCCGCCGCCCGGCATTCGCGATTTCAATCCTATCGATCCGAATGCCGGCGGAGCCATTTTCAAACGCGATTTTGTCGCCGGCACGCAAACGCCGTATGCCCTGCTCGAATTCCCCGCGGGCGTGGGTATTCCACTGCCGGAACAATTGACGCTCGAGCTGAATTCACACTTCGTGAATACGCGCGGCGAGCGCAGCCTGAAGGCGGAAGTTTATGTGAATTTTTACCGCGCTCCGGCCGGCACGGTGACGAAAAGAGCCAAAGTACTATTTGAAAACTGGCTCAACATTTTCGTGCCGCCCGGCTCCAGCACCACCACGGGCACAAATTGGTTCACCTCGCAGGATATCAATGTGCTGATGTTGTCTTCACACATGCATCGCCACGGCAAGCGCTTTACCATTCATCACATTCAAAACAATCAAGTGGGTGAATTGCTGTACGATAGTCTGACGTGGAACGATCCCAAGACGGCTTATTTCAATCCGCCATTGCTTCTGCGCGCGGGCGAAGGGCTGCGCTATGAAGCCACGTATACCAATGACGACAAACCTTTCCCACTACGCTTTGGCTTCACCGCGGAGAATGATGAGATGTGCATCATGTTGGGATACTACTATTGAAAGAATGGATTGATGGATTTTGGGATTGTTGGAATTGCTTCTAAACATGAAAAGCCGCGTTCATGACGTCTCCGAATCTTTTCATCGGCGTTGCCGGGTCCTGTCCGGAGTGGACGGATTTGCTTGCGACGGATACCACACCGGTAGAGTCCTCCGAAGTCGCGGCGCTGAGCCGGTTGTTCGATTTGATTGAAATCACCTCTTCCTATTACCACCCCCTGAACGCCAAAACCGCGCAGCACTGGCTTGTACAAACTCAAGACAACAAACGTCTACTCTTTATTGTGCGCGTGTGGCAAAAATTGGTGCACGAACAGTCATCTTCGTGGAAAACGGACGTCGAAACCGTCAAGCGGGGATTGCTGCCGCTGCAAAAGTCCCGGCGCCTGGGCGCGCTGGTGTTGCCATTTCCGCTTTCCTTCAGACTTACCCATTATAATGAAGAATGGCTATGGCGCCTGCTCGATGCCTTCACGGGATTTCCACTGGTAGTCGAAGTACCGCACACTTCGTGGCAGCAATCCGCGCTTTTGCCGCGCCTGCCGGCTTTGGGCGTGGCGGTGGCCGCGGTTGACCAACCGCAGCCGGGTGAAAAATCGACGCCGGGAGCGGGCGAATGCATTCACCGGGCCTATCTGCGCTTGAACGGCCGCCAACCTAAATGGCTCGAACGCACCGCCACCCGCGACGAGCGCTTCGATTATTTTTATCACGCCGAAGAAATCTCGTCTCTGGCGGCTGCCGTGCGCCATGCGACCAATCGGGCGGAGTCGTGTTACGTCGTTTTTCACAATTATCCCAGGGGTCAGGCGTTCGCCAACGCTTTGCAACTGCAATCCGTCCTGACCGAAAAGAAAATCCGCGTGCCGGAAAACTTGCGCCGGCGTTTTCCCACCCTGGAAACAATTGCCGCCGGACCCCATCCCGATCAATTGGAAATGTTCTGAAGAAAGCAATTGATTTTCGTTTCTTCCCTCGTTATATTTTTTATAGTCATCTATATTGTACCTGTCATTCCGTGCCGACGTTTCGGGACGGAATCTCCTTCCTTTGTGCTCGACACGAGAGGGATTCCCGCAAGGGCCTTACGGCTCGCCTGCGTAGGAATGACACCTGAAGAGTCAGGATTTTTTTTAACTTTACCTCAATCGTCCCGTCTATCCTCGGAGAAGAACATCGTGGAACCTGTTGCTGCTGTCCAGGCTTCAAGCGCGCTCCCGCGGAACGGCCATCCCTGCCTCAACGATTTTAGCATCCACGTCGCCACCGCCAATGGCACCGGCAGCCAGAGCTCGAATTTGGTGTTGCTGCGCGCCATTTTTCAGATGGGCATTCCGGTCTCGGGCAAGAATTTGTTTCCTTCAAATATTCAAGGTCTACCGACCTGGTTTACGATTCGCGTGAACAAAGACGGCCACATCGCCCGCCGCGAACGCAACGAGATTCTCGTGGTGATGAATCCTGACACCGCGCAAGAAGACGTGATGTCCTTGGAAGCCGGTGCCGTCGTGGTTTTTGATGAGACGCTCGAATCAAGCAAGCTGCGCGACGATCTTATTTTTTATCCGGTGCCGTTCGACAAGCTCGTGGCGCCGGTATGCCCCGTGCCGAAATTGCGCAAGCTCGTGCGCAACATGATTTACGACGGCGTGCTGGCGAATTTGTTCGGCATCGACATGGCGGAGATCGAAAAGGCCTTGCTCAAACAATTCAAGAGCAAAGCCAAGGCTGCCGCCATGAACTGGGAAGCAGCCAAAGCCGGTTACGCTTACGCGGAGAAAAATCTCTTCAAAAGAGACCCGTATCGCGTCGAGCGCATGAACAAAACCGCGGGCAAAATCATCATCGATGGCAATGCTGCGGCGGCGCTCGGCTGTATGTTCGCAGGCGTGACGGTGGCTACCTGGTATCCGATCACGCCTTCGTCGTCTTTATGTGAAACGTTGATCGATTATGTCAAACGCTATCGCGTGGATCCGAAGACCCAAAAGGCCACCTTCGCCATCGTGCAGGCCGAAGATGAATTGGCGGCGGTGGGCATGGCCATCGGCGCTGGCTGGGCCGGCGCACGCGCGATGACTTCCACTTCCGGCCCCGGCATTTCTCTCATGTCTGAATTCGTGGGTCTGGGTTATTACGCCGAAATTCCTGTGGTGATTTTCGACATCCAACGCGTCGGGCCCTCGACCGGTTTGCCCACGCGCACCATGCAGGGCGACATTCTGACGACCGCCTATCTTTCGCACGGCGATACCAAGCACCTCCTGCTGTTGCCGAACTCGGTGGCCGAATGTTTCAGCATGGCGATCGAAGCTTTCGATCTCGCCGAAGAATTTCAAACGCCGGTGTTCGTGATGAGCGATTTGGATCTGGGTATGAATTTGTGGATGTCCGATCCGTTTCAATATCCCGACAAACCGATCAAACGCGGCAAAGTTTTGAGTGCGGCCGATCTGGAGCGCGCCGGCGAGTTCGCGCGCTATCGCGATGTCGACGGTGACGGTATTCCGTATCGTACGTTGCCGCTCACCAAGCATCGCCTGGCGCCGTATTTTACCCGTGGCAGCGGACACAACGATCGTGCGCAATATTCCGAGCGGCCGGGCGATTATCGCCATAACATGGACCGCCTCGCGAAAAAATTCGAGACCGCAGCCGCACGCGTGCCGCGGCCGGAAGTGGAATTGCAACCCACGGCTGAGATCGGCATTATCGGGTATGGCACCAGCCATTACGCCATTCAGGAAGCACGGGAAATGTTGCAGAATGAGTTGCAGTTGGAAACCAGCTACCTCCGTCTGCGCGCGTTTCCTTTCAACGGGGAAGTGGCCGATTTCATCAAACGCCACGATCGCATTTACGTCATCGATCAAAACCGCGACGGCCAAATGCGCAGCCTGTTGCGGTTGGAGCTCGACGCCGAATTCGCCCCGAAGCTGCGCAGCACGCGTTATTATACCGGCCTTCCGATCACGGCCCGCGCCCTGGTCAACGACATTTTATCTCAGGAGAACAAGAATGGCTCTCGCAACTGAAACTCTTCCTGCCTCTGCGCCCAAAGCCAAAGTGAATCGTCTGGGTTTGGAAATAAGCGTGTATCGCGGCGGTAAAACCACGCTGTGCGCCGGCTGCGGGCATAATGCCATTTCCGAGCGTATTATCGACGCCTTTTATGAGATGGGCGTCGATCCCTATCATGTCGCAAAATTCTCCGGCATCGGCTGCTCCAGCAAATCGCCGGCATATTTCTTGGAGCCTTCGCATGGCTTCAACGCCGTGCATGGCCGCATGCCCGCCGTGGCCACCGGTGCGGCCCTGGCCAATCGCGATTTGTTCATTCTCGGCGTAAGCGGGGACGGCGACACCGCTTCCATCGGCATGGGCCAGTTCGTACATTTGATGCGCCGCAATCTGCCCATGATTTACATCATCGAAGACAACGGCGTGTACGGCCTGACCAAAGGCCAGTTTTCCGCCACCGCAGAGCGCGGCTCGAAATTGAAAACCGGCGTGATCAATGATTTGCCAGGCGTGGATACCTGTGCGATGGCGATCGACCTGGGCGCCACCTTCGTGGCGCGCACGTTTTCCGGGGACAAGAAGCAATTGACCACGATTCTGAAAGCCGCCATTTCGCACCGCGGCACGGTTTTGATCGACATCATTTCGCCCTGTGTCACGTTCAACGATCATGAGGGCTCGACCAAGAGCTACAGCTACGTGAAAGATCATGAAGAAAAACTGAGCGATCTCGGCTTCGTGCCGTTCTTCGAGGATATTGCGGTCGATTATGACGCCGGCACGACGAAAGAGGTCGAGCTGCATGACGGCTCGCGCCTGTTGCTCAACAAACTGCCGGAGAATTACGACCCGTCAAGAAAGTTTGATGCCTTGCGCCGCCTGGCCGAAGCACGCGAAAAAGGCGAGGTGCTCACCGGTGTAGTTTATATCAACACAGCTTCTCCGGATTTCATCGAAGTTTTGAACATGGTCGATGCGCCGCTGGCCACTCTGCCGGAAGCGGTCCTGCGCCCGAGCCGCGCCGCGTTCGAGGAGATTATGGAAGAGTGGCGGTGAGCCTGGAAAAGGAAGCAAAGACCTTTACGAAGTTTTTGTTGATGTAGCTTGACAATGTTCAGTTGGCAGCGCGCCGTCTCAATTTGTCATGCTGTAAGCATCTTCCCTAGGTTTAAGTGTAGGCTGCTTGCGAAAATTACCTCCAAAATACGGTGTGTAACTTCATTGAAGATTGGAGTTGCATACCGCATTGACTCTCTTTGTTTGGAGGTAAAATTTTCCACTGACAAATCGAATCATGAAATAAATTGAATGAAAGACACAGTAAGCCACAATTTATAAGTATACTCGAATCAGAAACCTCATAATTTTTGTACCCTGCAATAGCCCCACTCTCCGTAATGACAGATTGCAACAGGGCCAGGTCTTTTTTCCGAAAATTCGTAATTGCCACCCGTTTTAGAATAAACCTAAAAGAATGACTAACCCGAGAGAAAAGTACTTCTCCGCCCTACGCCGGCAAACGGTATTGTCGTCCATCCTTTGCTGCCTGGCCGCCAATGCACAAACCCCGGCGCAAAGCGAAAAGGTGCCGGAAGCCTACTTGCAAGTCCGTTATGCCATGGGCGAAGGAAGATTCGATAGCGCGCATGTGCGCATGGATTGGTTATTTCGGCACAAGGAAGTTTATCCTCCTCTATACGAAACCGCAGCCTACGTTTATGTGTATGAAAAAAGATTTGACGCCGGGCATGCTTTTTTCGACTCATTATTGGCGGCGGGACACCACAAAGGAAATATTGCGGGCGCGCATGCCATTCTTTGGCAAACGCAGCAGATGCCGGATAGCAGCTTGAAATATGCCCGAATGGCAGTGGTTGAAAACAGCCGGTGCGTTTATCCTTATGAAGTTTTTGTCGATAAGAGCTTTGAACTTAAAAACAGCAAAGCCGCTTTCGAGTCGCTGCAGCAGCAACACCAGCGACATCCTGAAAACTGGCGGTTGATCTTTGCCATGGCCTTGTGCCATTTGAAGCAAAGCAATTACACAGCGGCCTGTGATACCTTACGCTCTTTGCTTGCCGATAGCATTAAAAATTGGCGTATCTATTACGTTTTAGGGCGAACTATTGGACCTCTTGAATCTTGGGGGGAAGCAAAGCGAGTACATCAAACAGGTATTTCCTACTGTGAGGTTGCGCATGATGAGGAAGGTTTAGCGCGAATGCTGCATGGGCGTGCTCAGGCTGAACTCGCCCTAGGAGAATTGCAAGCAAGGACGGTTACTCTTCAGCAAGGGCTGGAGTTAGCGCATCGTATTGGTAATCGACTTCTCGAAGGTGGGCTGTTATTGCTCTTGGGCCAGACCCAACTTCAGCGGCACCAATGGTTGGAAACGGAGCGAACTTTTGCAACTGTCGTTAAGCAGGCACGGGAATATTTCGATGGTGAGCTCTTGTTGCACGCGTATGACTATCTTTCAGAACTGGCTCTTGAAAGAGGGAAAAGGAGTGAAGCGCTGGCTTATGCGAATAAGGCCTTCGATGTCGCTGATTCTTTGGGTATGAGAAGCAATGCGGCTTCCTTTTTGTTTGATCTCACACTCATCGAGTTTGATGCTGGTCGTTGCCCTCAAGCGCTCGAACTGGCGCAAAAAACTTTGGACTATGTGCAGAGTCAGAACTTAGGCTCATATATTTCTTACGGCTATCAGAATCTTGCTTCTATTCTGAACGCACTCGGAAGATATTCTGAAGCGTTGAATCATTGTAAAAAAGCACGAAGCCTAGCCCAAAAAAACTATACTTTCGAGCAGTTGATAAGGTTGGATTTCTTGCGCGGCGAAATTCTGTTGCATCTTGGCCAGGTCAGTCCGGCCTATGCGCTTTTGTCGCAGACCGCTGTTAAAGCGAAAGCCGCCAACCGAATGACGCCATTTATGTACGCGCAGATTTGGCTCGCGCAAATAGAGAAAAATGCACACCAGTATGGCCGGGCCAAACAGAGATTGACGCAGGCTTTGTCTTCCCTTCCGGAAGCACCGGGTTATGAAGCGAACTTAAAAATTCTTTCATTACTTGCGGACATTGCATGGCAGACAGGAGAACGGGCACAAGCGCTTAAAATCTATGACGATGCTGCAAGGACCATCATAGGACAAACACATCGCTCTGGGCCGGATCATCTGTCTTCCTTGTCAAGCATTGAGCGTAACATCTTTTTTTGTTTAAGCCGCGCTTATGTGGAAACCGGCCAGATTGAGCGCGCCCTTGCCGAAACCGAGCGCGCACGCGATTTAATTGTCAAGCGCAAACGCTGGCAGGCCGAGCAGCTTCGCCACGAGCAAGCTGACAGTGCGAAATTCCGCCAGCTCGCAGTGCTGGACTCTCTCTTACAAAACGCGCGATTAGAAAAAGCAACCACAGATTCGGCGCAACTCCAGCTTCGCTTGACGGCGAAAATTGCCAATTGGGAGAGCCAGCTCATGACCCTGCAGGGCAGCGTTGTGGGAATGAATGCTGCCCACTGGCTCGACACGGCCCCATTTCCAATAAGAGACTTTCGCCTAAGCTTGCGTGCACGTAATGAATTGGCGCTCAGTTTTTTCATTGGTGATTCTTCGACTTTGGTCTTTTTCCTGGCGGCGGACACGCTAGCCGCAAAATCTGTTCCCATTGGCCGCCAAAGCTTGGAACAACAACTGCTGCATATTCACCGAAGCTTGAATACCTTGAATGCCGATGCTTTGAATCAAGGCACAGCCCAATTTGACACGGCAGCAGCGGCTCGCGTATATGGGCTGCTCGTGCACGATTTCTTGGCGCATCGCCCGGAATCTTCGTTGGCCATAGTGCCGGACGGTGTTCTGCATGCCCTTCCTTTTGAAATCCTTACCCTCGCATCGGAGCGCCAAGGCAACGCACCATTCTTGATCGAACGCTTTGCTGTGCGTTACGGCAGCACTCTGGCCGATTTCCAGCAGGACGACCTAAATTATTTGGCCATAAGGTCGTTTTTGTTGGCTGCTGCCCCAACGCTGCCACCGGCTCAGGCTAGCGCTCCAATCTCACTGCGTGGTGCAACACCGTGGCTTTCGGAAGTAGGCAAACTGGAAGCTGAGGCTATCCGAGATTTGGTTAGGTGTCAGACAATACTGACCGGTGACGGACTCACACGGGCCGCATTTCTGTCAGCACTGCGCAAAAGCGATTGGTTGCACCTCGCCAGCCACGGCTTTGCACAACCAGGTGAGCCTTTGTTGAGCGAGATAATCCTATCTATTCCGCCGAAAAAGAATCAGCCGGAAAGGTTTTTTGCTTTTGAGATTTTTCAAATGACCTTGCCGTTGAAAATGGCAATCTTGAGTGGATGCGAAACTGTGAGGGGTACTTTCATCGAGAGTGAAGGCTTTGAAGGCTTTGTGCAAGCCTTTCGCGCGGCCGGCGCGCCGAGTGTGATCGCTAGCCTGTGGAAAGTGGATGATGACGCGACCGCGCAATTCTTTAAAGCCTATTATGAAGCCTTGTGCGCCGGACACTCCACGGTACGGGCGCTGCAAACCGCAAAGCTCCAAATGCTCAAGCGATCCAATTACAATTTTACGGATTGGGCAGCGTTCGCCTATTATGGCCGCGATTGGCGCGTGGAATTTCCCCGGCAATGGTCGCTCAAAGATTGGATGTTGCTGGGGGGAATACTCGTCTTGCTGTGTTTCCTAGGCTGGCGTCTAGCGTTGAGAGGTAGAAAAGCAAATTAAATCAATTGACTCCACCACCCTGTGCGGTGGAGTCAAATTGCAGGGATAGTTTCTTAGAAGCTTCCCACCCCAATATCGGGGTTCGTACTACAAGAAACTGACCAGAAGTTCGGATATTAAAAATCAACAACTTGCAGTTCAGTTTCTGAGAAGACTAATGCTGCTGCCAAGCAGCAGGAATCAACCTCCACCACCGCCACCGGGAGGAGGAGGAGGACCACCGCATGTACCGCATTCTTCGTTATGATCTTCACTTTGCACGACAGACTGCTGTTCGTCGTTTGGCGAGTTGGGCATGTTCGCCGTGCAACCGTACAACAGCCCAAACACTAACGCCAGCAACAGCGCTGTGAGCGTTTGTTTAATCTAGCACCGCCCTTTCATAATTCGTGTGAACTAAAAGCATATATAAATTGTTTAGGCGAGAGCAAAATGAAAAACGCTAACAAAAAAAGCAAGCTATATTTTATGTAACACTCAACAACGGTTCTATAGCGTTTGTAACGCAGGAAACTTAAGGAATCTTTAATTGACGATCGCAAATTAACCATTACTGATTTGCTCGCGCAGACCGCAAATAGACAACTGCCAAGCGTCTTGGAAGAATTGTAAAAAAACCTCGACTCCGCTACCCTATATAGCGGAGTCGAATTGCAAGATCAATGCCCTTGAAGATAAATGCTGCAGGCCTGTGGATGTTATCAACCACCGCCACCACCGCCGCCGGGCGGAGGCGGTGGGTTGCCGCAGGAACCGCATTCTTCATTATGATCTTCACTTTGCACAACAGCTTTTTGTTCGTCGCTTGGCGCAGTAGGCGCGTAAGACTTACACCCCACCACCAAACCAAACAACAACACCATCAAGAAAGACATGACTGTTCGCATGTTTGTTTTCCTTTCCGAAGGAAGGGTTGAAACACCTGACATGCAGAACAGCCGGCCGACTGCAGCTCGGAGCGTCGTAGTGAACTGGGATCACCGAGCTGAAATCAGGAAACAACTCTTGAGTTCACTTCGTGTCTTCCCGATTCCGTGGAGGAAGATGAAGCGTCATACGGGGCCCTGAGTGTTGCCTGTTTCTCCTTTCTAATGATATAGACGAGAGCAGCGGGCCAATTCTCACAAAAATTTTTGAAATTTGGAAAAAAAGGTTGGATGGGGTTGGTGGGAATAGGCTGCAGTTTGTTTCCGCAGGAGCCTATTTTCATGCTTTCGCAAACTCTCACCTGTCATCCCGTAGGGATCTTGGTTGATTTGGGCAGAGCACCTATTTCGGGCCTGTGTGGTGAGTCTACCAAGATCCCTAAGGGATGACAGGATGAGGCTATTGGATCGCCGCTTAGAGCCGGTCCGAAAACCCTGAAATGTCATCCCGCAGGGATCTTGGTTGACTCGGGCACAGTGCCGATTTCAGGCCTAGGTGCCGAATCTACCAAGATGCCTTCTGCATGACAGAA